>NZ_NFLR01000012.1:0-94064 GCF_002161005.1 Alistipes sp. An116 | reverse complement strand
TTCAGGGTTTATGCAGGCGTAAAGTTGAAATTCGTGCAGATCTGCCCAAATTCAGAAGAACAAAGTTTACTTTCCACTCGAATTGCTGTTGTCGGAAAACTTTGTTTTGGCGAAATTTGTATCTGCAACAACCCCGAAAAAAGAGGGTCGATGCCGTTGCATTTCCAAGATAAGTTTCCTACTTTTGCAGGAGACATATTGAATTACGGAAGTGTAACTTTATTCTCGTGCGACGAACGTAGGAAATTCATAGCACAATAGAGAGAATAGGTGGCATGACTTTCCCGTCATATCCTTCACGGATACGGCGCGGGGTTGTTGCTTATTTTATCTATTGGGTTTCCTACGACCTGTCGCACTAAAATAAAGCTCCAGCCCTGCGCTTTCTGTTTATTTGCCTGTCGTTAAGGGGTTGGACGACGCTAATTGTTGTACTATGGATAATGTCCGAATAACTCCATCCAATTTATGGAAACAAATGTTGGGAAAGAAGCATTTGCTGAAATTTAATAATGGTTTTACAATTCCATTCATTGTAGGGACATATTATACACGAGGGTTCCTTAAAGATAGTGACCTCCAAACATCTCAATGTATTCAATTCATATTAACAAATATACTGGAAACAGCACAGCGGGGACAACACCTTGTAATTTTCAAATGTGGGTCCCATGAGAAACTTGTCTTGCAATATATTACCGATGGAGAAAGGACACCCAATGATATCAAACGGATTAAAGAAAAACATCATAACATAGACCATGTTATTTATTTGGACTTTGATGTTTTCCAGCATCCCTATACTTTGGATACTCTAATAGCTGAACTTTGGAATCGCTATCATGAACCTATAACAAATCATGCATTTAGTTATGAAAATAGAACTTGGCGAACATTCAACGACAAAGAACAAAACTTCATTAACAATGAACTATAAATAATAACGCTATGAAAAAATTATTTTTTACAGCATTCTTCATTTGCAGCGGAAGTCTCCTCTTAAATAGCTGTGATCTGCTACCAGCAAATAAAGAGAAAAACGAAAAAGCCAAGACTGAACAAATGAGGACAGAATACAATCGAAAGATAGCAGAAAGAGATAGGAAATGGTTAGATCAGAACGAGGCAACAGCCAGAAACTTTGCTAAAAACTTTACTCGAAATAAAGGATATACAATTCAATCAACAACTTTGGAAGGAAGGGAAGCTAGCGATGTCGGATCCAGCGGTGTGAGATTCGTAGAATACAATAAACCTATTCCGACCGAAATACAATCAGCATATTATAATTATAACATCGTTACAGGAAATATCAGTGATAATGGAGGCTTGATCCATATTCGGGTACGAGTTAAATACACCAGATATGAAAATCCGAATTGGACTGTTGATTATTTCCAAGCTTCCCGTAATTAATTTCTGCCATGAAACAGTTAATTTGCAATATATTGGACGCTGTCATTTATTTACAGTTACAAGATCGTAGAATATCAAAAAGCAAATTATAGTTTTTCTTTCCTGACTATGAAAAAGATATTATTATTAGCTCATTTGTTGCTTATGTGCAACATGGTTGGGGCTCAAAATATAGATGGATTCGTTTTAGGGGAAAGTCGATTAGAAACCATTTGTAACATACCAAGGGGATTTAAATATGTAACAACAGATAATCCCAATATATTACAATATGAGAAGATATCCAATGCTTTTGACGGTTTTAGAGGAACAACCTACAAGCTATTATTCAAGGATAATAAACTATATAATTTTACGAAACATCTATCCGATGTATATACAGACGATATGCATAGGACTCCAGAACAATGGTTTGCGGATATATATACAGTTTATATGGAAAAATTCGGCGATCCAACCTCGCAATATGAAGGAACTTCCTTTTGGTATTGCTATTGGACTCTCCCCAATTCTCAATTATCTTTTAAATTTTCATGGACGATCAGACAAAAAGAAGAGCAAGACATTGGCTCCTTGTTTGGTCCCTTGAAAACACGAACATATTATTATCTCAACATAACAATAGACTGGAAGCCCAAAGGATCAACCCATTAATTAGATAGCTGTTGGGATAATACAAAAAATATTAAAGAGAAATAGAAAAGGTTTGTGCTCTTATTCTTAAACGTTTTTTCATTGAGATAGGGGAGGGTAATTGAGATTAGGTTAAAAATAAAAAACACAATGGGATTCTGGGATAGATTGTTTCGGAACAAGAACGACCAACGCACGACTCCGCTCACACCGCAGCCTGCGGTGGTGAAGCCTGTAACAAGTGAGTCGATTACGTAAACACATAACTATCTACTTCCGAGGACAGACTTTGCAAAGGGGGCTCAAATATACCCCTTTGCGAAAGTTTGCCCGATTACCAACACGATAAAATAATGAAAAAATACCTAATTCCTTTATTCATTTTGTTGGTTGCAGGATGTGGTCGCCAGTCTTCTAAACAAAAGATAGCTACACAACCAACAGAAACAACAGAATCCATTGAAAAGCCTAATACACAAGAGAGTGATCAGGTGATTTTACAGGATTCGACAAGCGGAACTGCCGAAATGAAATCATTGAATGATATTCGCTTCGGGAACTGGACAGAAAAAGATTGGTTCGACAATGATTATTTCCGTACTTTACGCACATACATTGATGCGTGTTACCAAGGAGAAATTAAAGATGAAGTTTTAGAGCCCTATAGATTTGCGTTAAAGGGGAAATTTGCAATATTTAACGCTGAGCCATTTATTGGTGGTGGCATGTTTATTTATTTCGTTTTTTTGGATGCTCCGAACAAAATTTTTAATGCTTGGATTTATAGTTGCGTAACTGAAGAAAATACCGTTGTAGATTATCAAGTGAGAGCCGTAGATATAAGCGAAGAAGTAGATATAAGCGAAGAAGAGGCTGAACTTACGAAAGAGGGGATTTTGTCCATAATAAAGGAGCATCCCGAGAATAAATTATGGTAAAGAATTAGTAAATAGGGACCACTTGTTCAGAGTGGCTTCATATAGACCCTTGGAAAAAGTTGGTCCGATAATCCTCGCGACAGATAAGATAATGAAAAACAACTTGATAATCTTATTCGCCTTGCTGTTTATTGCATGTGGCTCTCCCCGTCCACAACAGACCTATGATGAAATGCTGAACGATGTCGTGCAGAATTTCAATGTAGGAACAGTAGGCGGTGACAGTGTGCTGAATGTCTTTGTGCAAAAAGCCCAAACTGATTCAATCGCTCGGAAATATTCCAATCCAGCAATGAAAGAGGAAATGATGTTTAACCTGATTTCCGAATATTTGCAGGCAGGACAAACTGACAACGCACAGCAGCTATATGACAATATGCTGGAATACGCAGAACAGAAATATGGAAAGATCTGCCCCATGAAAGCAATGGTCTATTTTGAGAAAGCATACATATACGAGCTGTCTGGCGATTTAGAAAATGCTATCAAGATGATGCAAAAGTCGGCAGCGGTGTTTGAACAGTTGCCTAAGAATGACTTCAATCGATATAAGGATGCGAGGGAGTTTTTAAGGAGATGGCGGGCAGCAGCCAGTTCGGATAGTACAGACATGAATGAATTTAGCAACAGACACATTCAATATACAATCAACTGATTACAAACACTATATACAATAAAATCATTTATATTATGAAACGAGAAGATCATTTGAAGTTTTGCTCTATCTGCCAAAAACGGCAGATGGATATGCAACGAGGTTTGGTATGTTCATTAACGAATGAATATGCTACTTTTGATGAAAAATGTGCTGATTTCGAGGCTGACGAGACAGCTATCGAAAAAGAACTCACGAAGCAGAGGGAATACAAGAAAGAACTGCAAAAAACAGGAGGGGTTTTAACTGGTTCTAATTGGTTTTTATGGATTGGTGTACTTTCTATTCTTAATATTATATTGGGATTCATCGTTAATCTTCAATTCGTATTTGGATTAGGGGTAACACAAGTTATACAAGGAATTACGGTTGAGACTGGCACAGAAGTATTAGGCATTATTATCTCCATATTGATTTCGGGGTTCTATGTTTGGACATATTATCTGGCTGCTAAAAAAGAGCGCTTATGGGCTTATTTTGCGGGATGGAGTATCTATTTAGTCGATACCTTGATATATCTTCTGATTTTACCAGTAGAATTTGACGCATCAATTATTTGGTCTTTGCTTCTGCACGCAATATTATTAGTTGTACTATATTCTTCAACTCCATTATTTAATGAAAATACTTGGCAGAATATAAAGACTTTTGATTGGACGCATGGTAGAATTGCATATGTTATTTATGGTGGAATGATAACGCTTATACAGATTGGTTGTTTGATAATAATTGGTATTATCATGATACAAAATTAGTTGTCAAAACTGTCAAAAAATAGCAAAGACCTGCATTGGGGCCTTTTTAAGGAGCCTCATGCAGGTTTTATAGATATAATCTATTTGTATAAGTCATAAATTTTAGCTATATTTACATCATAATCAAAGATTTAATAACAATATAAATTTTAGCTAAAATGAAAAGAAAAACACCGATAACAGATTGACAAACGGGCACAGAGATATTGAATGATATTGAAATCTCCTATGTTGCCAAATCTATATCCTATGATCTTGATGGAATATGTCTTTTTGTAGGACGCCGAAAAGACAATCCCACGCCCGTAGAGTTCTACTACTTCCTTGAACTCGATATAGACCTTACTCAAGCCGCTACAATCTCCTTCCTAAAAAGAGGTCTTCTACAAATAGGATTCAATTTTACACTACCACCTCAAGAGTCCAATCAAGGCCCCTACATCGCAAAATTTCCGAATGTAATTACCATTCCACCAATCGGATATCCGCTCAATCTTTTTGAAGCGCATATCCACAGTGATACTATTGTGTTCAACTATACGGCACAAAATGGAACCAAGCAAGAGTTTCGCTTTTCACTGGCTGGCTTCAATGAGAAATATTTGGAACAGTTTGTATAAATACAAAAGCATCTAACAGTTCCCGAGGACAGACTTTGCAAAGGGACTAATAAAGTCTTTTGCGAGGTCTGTCTGGTTTTATTTATCAAGCAATCAACCTTTTCACTATTGTTTAACCGCAAACAACACAGGTCGCCGTGTTACACATAATGTTATACATTACGCCCGAATCCTTTCTTCCATTTACCATAACAATCTGATTTTAAGCGCAAAAAACAGGTTAACGCAGTAACAACAGACATCCTTGGTAAGGAAGAGGTCACGAGTTCAAGCCTCGTCAACAGCTCTGGAAGGCGTTGCAAGAAGACGCCAGAACAAGCAAAAAGCCTTATGTATCCATGATATGTAAGGCTTTTTCGATCATTATCATCCAACGGCTTGTCAGTCAAAGAAAGCAGTTGCATGATAAAATCACTCTTCTCAAGCCTTTTAACACGCTTTTGCATGACTGGGATTGTGGGAGAAACACAATGTACCGCATAAATAATCATACATCGTGTTGGCGTTGGCTGGATTTTCGGGATTCATGGCTGTTATTATTTTTACCTTTGCAAAACAATCAGAATAGGATTGTTTTGATCCTATCGTCCCGAAATCGCAAAATTTTATGAGACGAATAGGATGATAAGCTTGATTACTCGATATACGGGCTTACAACACATTGCGAGAGGTTAGTTTCCCGTATAGGCAGGCTGATAAGCAGGCACATCCTTCTTTGTAATCGTATATCCGTCGGGATCAGGAGTCCAGCTGCGCGTATAATCAGTTCCATCATACGTTACCGTTCCACCAAAAGCACCTTCGGCGATTTTCTGGAATACCGGCAGCGGGCTGACATCACTGTAGCGACGCATGTTGAACATCATGATACCGCCGCAGTTGCCGCTGGCAGCCTGCGAGGAGCGACTCTTGATCTGATTAAGATAGATAGCGTTCAGCTTCGAAAAAGAGACATCCGCCTCCTTAAGGAGGCGGATGTCATCGTTAAGTGCGGAACGAATCGGAACCCGTTAGGGCAACCGGATGGTGAAGCAGCCCTTGTAGAGCACATCCTCCTGGAGTGTATAGAAGGTAATCCAAGCCAATTTGTTCTCGACTTTAATCACCTCGGCAGTAGTCGAAATCTTCTTGGAACCCTGGAAAATCCACTTGCCGCTTTCGCCGTCGTACGCCACGATGTAGCAGGAATCCTTAATTTCACCGACCGTCGCCAAATCAGGCTTTTCATTTGCTATCAAGAGGCCAAACCGGTCTTTCGGCGAATCTTTGGACGATGCATAGTATCCGAAGAACCAAGTCCCCTCGGGCTGGTTGGTAATTATCTCATCCTTCTTCGGAGTAGCCCAATACCGTTTGGACGAGGGTGCTCCCTGCCTTGCGATATTGTAGTCGCCTCCCTGTAGCCAGAAATAACCTTCCTGGGAGATGCTCTTGTAGGTCTCGAGGTCGGAATTGGAGAACGGAGAGTCCGAATAGGTGTTGGTCACCGTGACGACGGACTCCAATCCGCGCGAGTCCGTGATGGTGATGGTCGTGCCGCCCTCCTTCAGCCCCGTGATGTCGAATCCCGAATCGCTCACCGTCGACGGAACCACGGTGGCGTACTGCGTGTCGGCAGAGACCGCACTATAGGGCGGATTTCCGGCGACGATGGTCACGGTGCCGACGCCCGGATTACCCATGTTAAGGGTCAGATCGAGCGTCGTCGTACTCAGCTGGAGTTCATCCGAGAGATAGACGTTAACGGGGATGCTCTTGTAGGCGCCGCCCGCATCCGAGACGACCAAATCGGTCCGCCCGTATTTATGGCCAGTCACCGTAATCACGTCTCCGTCGAGCATAGCGGTAGCGATTGACGTGTCGAGCATGTCGATTCGATAATCTCCGGCTCCAGAGACGATTTGCTGCCGTACGCTGGTCTCCGGTTTGAGGTCAAAGAGTTCCGTACCCACCTCCAGTTTGGGGCCCTCGGGAAGTTCCGAGTCGACGACCGGCGAAGGTTCCGGTTTCTGCGGCATCTCGTCTTCGTCACACGATGTCGCCCCTGCTGCGAGCCCCGTCCAAAGCAGGGCGTAAATCAAATATTTGTGTTTCATGTTTTTGCTTGTTTGAGAATACTGCGGGCGAACCGGGCTTCCGCCCCACTCGCAGCCGGATTCTGTTACCAGTCTTTTCGATAGGTATCACCTACTTCCAGCGACTCGCCGTAAAGTGTTTCGCAGACCCGATTCAGCGCCTGAACCTGCGTCAGCTGCTCCCGGTTGCCAATCGGAGTGGTATTGAACGAACCGTTGCTCCGGTAGGGATCGATGCTGAAGAGGAAGAGTGTCTTATAGGTGTCGCGCGTCTGCTCGAGCCGCTCGACAAGCGGCCAGGAGGGCGAAGTGCTGCCGAAATTGGTGGACCATCGACCAACCCGGTTTTCGGGTACGCCCGGGAAATTGGCCGGATTGAAATCGTCACCGTCACTGTAGTCGACCATTATGTAGTCGATGTAATCACCCGGTCCCCAGACCTTGCCGGTCTCGTCCTCGAACTTGCAACCTTCGGTGGTGAACTGCCGGATCATTCCCAACTGGTAGGCGATCACGTCGCGTTCGGGCATGATTCGCTTGGTTGCATAAAGCAGGTAGGCTGCGGCTTCCTTCGAATATGCGCCAAGGAAGCCCGTGGGCGGGGTATCTTCCAGCGAAGTGTACTCGTCGTCGAAGAAAACACCGTCGAGCGAATAGGTGTCACAAATGATTTTCAATTGTCGCGCGAAATAATCGGCCGTAGCGGGCAACATCGTGGAGAGACCTGCATGGGTATGATAGGGTGTCATGCCGAGATATACTTTCATGCCACGCTCCTGCAACGGTGCAAGATACTTCTCGCGATTGTTCAGCAGGTAACGCACGTTGTCATTGACCAACGCGTGCAACCCCGTATGGTCGAGGACGATATTGTCCGAGAAGAGCACAACGGCGTCGAACAGATACTTGCGTGAATCGGCCAACCGGAAACTGAGCATGTTGAGCGGATTCACGTCGTTGGTCTCCATGACGTAGAAAACCTTGGCCGCATCGGCTCCCTTGTTGCAATCGCCGGGATTCTCCACAACCTGCAGGAAAATCAGATAGCCCGCATCCTCGGCATTGAGTTCCAGCGGTCCCGACACGACTTCCGCACGCAGCGGAATCACATAGGTCTGGTCAGCGCTCTGCTCTGCCGTCAGCGTGTAGCTCACGGTCACGGATTCGGAGCGCTGGCTCCCGGCCTCAAGCGAGAACGTCTGACCGGAGAGTTGCAACGCCTCCTGTGGCAACGCCTCATAGGCGTTGCCCGTCATCTCGTTGTAGGCGTCGAGAAGATCCGTATCGTAGGTCAGCGATACCTCGCTGGCCGCCTCGGCCTGTTTCGTCGCATTCAGGTAGAGCGTGACGCTTCCACTGCTGCCCACACCCTCGCGGACTTCAGTGGTGAGCTGCTTCCGGATGGCATTCCCGTCGGCAAGCCAGCCTTTCTGAATCACCGTGGAGATGATTCCGCTGTTGTCGGCCGGCAGCATGTCGATCTCCGTCTGGCTGCACGAACCGAACACTCCCACCGTTGCCAACAGCAGCAACGGCATGATGTTCCGTTTAATGATTTCGTATGTCTTCATGTCTTTTGCTTTTCTTCGTTAAACGCCTATTTAGCCGGAAGTTCCACGGTATTCCAGGTCAGCACCCGCGTGGCCATGGCATCGTTGCCCGAAGTCGAATAGTCGGTGACCGAGGCTCCGTTGCCGTCGTTGAATTTCCAGTAGGCTACCAGATTGCTCTCCTCCTGGGGCGAGTAGAGTTTGTAGAAGTGATTCTGGGCTCCGATTTCCTCATCGGTGAGCACCCGATTCCAAACCCGCACCTCTGAGATGTCTCCGTCCAGATAGCGGTCCGGCTCATACGAGTAACCAATCCAGAAACTGCGGTTCGACTCCGTCTCCTCGGCATAGTAGCGGCCCCAATTCACCGCTTCGGTGAACTTCGAGAAACTCTGCGGCGTTTTCCGCTCACCGTTGATGTAGACGTTCACCTCATGCGTCACATTATTATAGGTCACGGCAATATGCGTCCATTCGCCCACTCGCACCGTCCAGTCCGAGGAGGTGAGTTTCTCGTCTTCCGTCGTACCCGAAGGGCGACCTACAATCTGCAGCTGGTTATTGGGAATCGCCGAGTCGCCGAAGCGAATCAGGAAGTGGCTCTCGACTCCCATCAGCGTGGAGATGTTTGAGCCGCGGCCTTCAGCGAAGGCATCCACCCGAACAAGCGCCTCGGCCGTAAGCTGGGAGAGATTGTTGAGCCGCGAGGAATTGTTCCATTGGGGAATGCATACCGAATTTTCACGCAGGTTGGCCACCACGTTGATCAGCGAGGCCTCCTTCACCACGAAATAGACCGTCCGCCGGCTGGCAAGCTGCCCGATATTCGCACCGCCGATCGATACCGGAAGTACATATACTTGAGTTTTATCCAATGTCAGCAGGTTGCGAAAGCGGACTTCCACTTCGCTGGATTCGACAACTCCGGCCGGAATCACAACTGTCGGATTCGGGATCTCGTAATAATCCGATGGTAACAACACGGCTGAATCGGAGTATGCCGTATTGTAGTAGTCGACCTGTGCGGCATCGACTTCGTAGGTAAACGAAATGTCCACCGTCGACGGCATCGCAAGCTGAGCCTGGAGCGTCCGCGTATCGCTGTCGGTCTCCTCCTCGACGAACAGAATACTCTGCTGTTGCGTCGTGTTGTAGAGCCGATTGTCGAAATGCTCCATGTCGTCCTGGCAAGCGGCGAGCGCCATGACCCCGCAGAACGATATAAACAGATAATTGATATGACGTTTCATGTTGTTCGCATTTTATTTGATCGAAGGATTCAGCGTCGTAATCATACTGCGCATGTTCCCGTAGGTATTGCTTGCGTTGAAGTAGTCACCGCCGAAGTCGTAAACACCCACGGCGCGGATACGGTTTCTCTGCTGGGACGTGTTCGCCCATGCGGCCACGGCGGCCGTCGCCGGGCTGCCGTTGGAGAAGGTTGCGTAGCGGTTCGTGCCGGAAAGCGGAGTACCCGCTACCACCATGCCGTAGCGCGTGCCGTATTCAGCCATGTAACCCTCCGTCATCAGGGTCGTCAGCTCATTGGCCGCCGAGGCGGTCCGACCATCGAGCAGGATCGTCGGGCAATTGGCCAGGATGCTCTGATCGAGCAAGTTCTCCGGAGCGCCCAGAAACGTCAGTTCTACCCCCCCCCTGTTGCGGTCGTACCAGTCAGTCAGAATACCGATGAAGCAATTTTCATCCTCCATGTACTCTTTCTTTTCGACGTCGTCCATCAGTACGGTCGACTCTCCTTGGTAGGCGATGCAAATACCGTCATAAGGGTATTTTTTCAGCAGAGAAAGTGCATAGCTCAACGTGTCGGCAAGAAACGAATGAAACGAACGTTCCGGTGTATTGGGCTTGATATTATTCGTATAGTCCGTTTTCATCCGATCGAAGTCGATCGTGTAGATCACCTTCATGCCCTTCTGCGTGCGGAGCTCGTCGATCTGGTCGAGCTCGCTCTGCGTAAGGAGGTCAGGATAAAGCAACCCAACGACATCGATACTGTCAGGAATTTCACGCAGGTAATGACCTTTCGATACGGGGAACTTGACACTGTTATCCCACCATGCGTAGACCTGCGTGTGGTCCGTATTGCGGTATTCGCGCAATGAGGCGAGATACCGGGCGTACAGTTCCGGGTTCTCTTCTTCGACATTGCCATATTTGATGTCCAGATTATCCACATCTGTCCACTCTTCACACGACGGAAGAGTCATCGTCGCCATCAGAAGTAATGCCGCCGCTATCTTGATTCCTTTTTTCATCGTCTTCATGTGATTTATTCGTTAATCAGGTCCGGATTGCAATCCCACCAGACGTGCGTAGAGAAACGATCTCCGCCATCGGGCAGATTTTGACTGATAGCTCGGTTCAGGTTGACGCCGTTGGTGCTGTATTCGTCCGAGGGGTAAGTCAAACGTCGGGCGAATTTGCCGTCAGCAACGTCCCCGCCGCTGAGGTTAACCGGCGACGCTGCCAGTTTCGGGTAGCCTGTACGCCTGAATTCAGCCCATGCTTCATGTCCCAACGGGAAAATGGCAATCCACTTTTGCGTGATGATCTGTTCAAGCTGCAATTCGGGGTCGTAGCTATTCCATGCCGGTACACACTGGGTATCGGGACGGAACGAATAGGAGCCCTGCGGGTCGTTATAACTGCCCACTTGAGTATAACTCGACAAATAGGAGGCGGCATCACCCGCACCCCGTTCTTCGAACGACAACGTCACACCCCGGCGGTAATAGTTCTCAGCCGTATCCTGTGTATCCCAGCCACGCAACGCTGCTTCAGCACGCAGAAACATCACTTCCGCAACATTCATCCACAGAATCGGGTCGCTCTGCTTGACATTCAGATTCGAATAGGCTTGTCCCGTAGTGATGGGGTACTGATTGCCGATACGCAGCCCCCAATAGTCGCTCGTATATCCCGAAAGTGTACATTTGTTTGCATAAATACCGATACGCGGATCGCTCCAGCTCTTCATGTAGTTGATCAGATCGGCCGAAACACGCGTCTCACCTCCGTTATATTGATAAGCCACGACATAGAACGGATTGATATTGATTCCCGACAAGTAGGCGTTGTCGTCGTTCGAGACCATCACGCCTAATTTGCCATCCGAAGTGTCAACGGCCTCCTTTGCGCGCGCCTCGGCCGTGGCGGGATCCACATAGGACAGCCGCATGGCCATACGCAGTTTGAGCGAATTGGCAAATTTGATCCATTTCTCGAGATCTCCGGCATAAACTTTATCGGCAGCCGCCGAGATCCGCGAAGCACGATGCTCCATTAGTGTTGCAACGGCCGCACTCAATTCCTCGAAGATCTTTTCATACACTTCCCGTTGGGAGTCCAGCGGAGCCGTCACTTTCCCATCGGCACCAATCTGACTATACGGAATGGGGCCATAGGCATCGGTCACACGCTGGAACGCCGCGGCCTTGACAATTTGTGCTACAGAGAGAATCGATTCATCCGTAGTGGCGGTTTGCAGGCCGAGCCAGTTTGAGTAGACATTGGGGATGATCTCCTGATACATCTTGTCCAGCCAGTCCTGCGACGGGTTGAAATAGGAGAACGAGTTGGCCCACACTTGCGAGTCGGCGAAATAACCGCCCCACACGCCGCCAAGCAGGCATTCGGTGAACTGGTTCAGGTGCTCCTCAACAGGAATTACATTGTTCATCATGCCGCCAAGCAACGAACTGACGAGATATTCGTCGCGTTGCATTTCACCCGCAGTGACCTCTGCCCAGTTACGGTTGTAGTCCATGTAATCTCTGGTGCACGAGCTCGCCAGAATTCCGCCTGCCAGGCAAATTCTGAGACATATCTTGTTATATATCGTTTTCATGCTCCTTGTTAGAATTTAAGTCTGACATTGAAACCCAAGTTTCGCGTACCCGGCATCATAAAGTTATCAATGCCCTGGTAGTAGTTGCCCGTGGTAGCTACCGATTCGGGATCGAACGGTGCTTCGCAGTAGATCATCCAAAGATTGCGACCAACGAGCGAAACCGAGACCTCGGCGATATTCCAAAACTTCTCTTTCGGAATGGTGTACCCGATCGACACTTCCTGCAGGCGGAAATTCGTTGCCGAGTAGGTGTAGTATTGAGGCAGGCCGCCTTGTCCGGCCACTACCGAATACCAGTTTTCAGCATCGATCAGATCGCCGTTGACCAATACACCGCCAAAATCGCGAGCGGCGGCCGAGGCCTCCGATACGCCGTAGTAGTCCATGTAGGCCTGCGTGGCCGAGTAGACGATGCCGCCCAGTCGGGCCGAGAGCATGAAGCCGAAGTTCAGCTGGCCGTAGTGGAAGTCGTTGCGCCAGGCCAGGTTGGCCTTCGGGAAGACCGATCCCAGTTTGATGTCGTTGACATCGGTCGTGTTGCTGACCACCTTGCCATCGGCATCCACGTAGATATTGCCCCGGCTGTCGCGGCGCAGGTCGGCCGTCGAGTAGAGGTCACCCAGCGATCCGCCCTTCTTGAGCAGGAAGCGGGCGTAGCCCAGCCCGCCGATATCCAGACGGTCGAGCGTCATCGGCTCGTTGGTGATCGGGATCACGTAATCCTCCATTAGCTTCAGGATCTCGTTTCGGTTGGCCGAGAAGGTGAAGTTCGACGACCATCCGAACTTGCCCCACTCGTTCGAGTAGCCGGCCGACAGCTCGATACCCTTGTTGCGCACCGAACCCGTCTGGATGTACATCGTCGAGTAGCCCGACGAGGGCGAGATGCCCGGGTCGAAGGTCTGGTTGTAGGTCTTGGCCGTATAGAGGCTCAGGTCGACGTTGAAGTGCTTGAGCAGGCGCGCCGTCAGACCTACCTCCCACGAATCCGTACGTTCGGGCTTCAGGTCGCCCATCGGGTAGTGGGTCTTCGACGACCACTGCTGCGTGGAGTTGTCCCACTCGTAGGTCTGCTGGGCCAGGAAGCGCGGGATCGGAAGACCGACCGAGGCGAACGATCCGCGAACCTTCAGGTAACCGATCCACTTCGGCATCGGAAGGGCTTCGGAGAGGACCACCGAGGCGCCGATCGAGGGGTAGAAGAACGACTTCTTGACCGAGTAGTTGCCGGCCAGCTGCGAGGGCCAGTCGTTACGTCCGGTGAGCGTCAGGAAGTAGGTGTTCTTGAAGCCGGCCTCGACCGAAGCGAAGACCGACTGCGTCTGGTCGTGGTAGCTCGACTGGATGCGCTTGGTCTTCGTGTTGTCGAGCTGCATGACGTTGAAGACGTTGGCGATGCCCGTCGAGAGGATCGGGCCTTCGTTGCTGAAGAGGCTCTGCTGCATGTCCGAGTACGAGGTACCGATGTTGGCCTGCAGCGACCAGTTCTCGCCGAAGGTCTTGTTGATGTTCACCAGCAGGTCGGCATAGGTCTGCTTGTCGAGCGTGCGCTCCAGCATGAACGAACCCTTCGACAGGGCGTCCGAGCTTTCGTTGGTCAGCGTCGGGTTCGACGTGGCATAGAGCTTCTTGGTGTATTCGTTGTTCGAGTTGTCGACCCGCACACGGCCCGATACCGAAAGCCAGTCGAGAATCTGATAATTCAGATTCGCATTCAACATATAACGGTCCTTGTTGTTCTCCCGTAAATTGCGATAAGCAATCCAATAGGGGTTCTGTCCGGTCAAGGCCGAAAACATCTGATCAGGCCAGTATTGCGTAGCAAGCTTGCGGTCGGAATCCCAGCGCTCAAACATCTGGATGTCCTTCCAGTCATTTCCACGGGGGAAAAGGTAGGCGGTCACGAGGGGATTCGAGTAGGTTCCTTGATTCACCATGTTCATGTCGTTCTGCTTGATGTAGCTGGCACCGACATCGAGCGTCATGCGATCTTTCAGGAACGACGTTGTATTGCGGAACGTAAAGTTGTAGCGATCGTAATCGTTATTGGGCACCATACCCTTCGAATTGACTGCCGAGGCAGAGATGTAGGTCTGATTCCGGTCCGTACCCGTGGAGAGTGCAACCGTCTCGGTTGTCACAACCCCCGTCTGCAAGAAATCGTCGGCAGGGTTGTATCCCTGCATTGTAACCGGATTCAGAGGTTTTCCCCAGCTCTTGTCCACCGACGAGGCGGAAGAGGCAAGGCTGCCTGTGCCGTATCGGTTCTGGAACTCGGGCATGCGGAACGGACGCAGAAATTCCGTATTCTGCGATACGGTGACACTCAACGCTCCGGCTTTACCCTTCTTTGTGGTAATGACGATAGCTCCGTTGGCTGCATTGTTTCCGTAGAGCGCAGCTGCGGCTGCACCCGTCAGCACCGAAATCGACTCGATATCTTCGGGGTTGATGTCGGCGATGGCCTCCGTCGTACCTCGCGAGTCGAACTCAGTGCCGCCTTCGCTACCAAGATTGAACATCGGAATACCGTCGATGACATAAAGGGCATTCGAGGATTGACTGATGGCCTTGCTGCCTCGCATTACCACTTTTGACGCACCGCCGACGCCGGACGACGAGGCGTTAATGTTCACACCGGCCACCTTGCCGTTGAGCGAATTAATGAAGTTGGCATCCTTATTGCCGATAATATCCTCGGAGTTCACCTGCTGCACGTTATACGACAGAGCCTTCTCCGACCGCTTGATTCCCAGAGCCGTCACGACAACCGATTCGATCTCCGATGCAGCTTCGCGCAGGACAATATCGAACGTAGTCCTGCTTCCGACAGCGAGCGACTGTGATTCATATCCCAAATAACTGATGTCGAGCGAGGCGGTTGATGGAGTGTCCACCGTGAGCGTGAAGCGGCCTTCGGCATCGGTCGTGACTCCGGTGGAGGTTCCATGGATGAGTACTGTGGCTCCGATAATCGGCAATCCGCCGACATCGCAGATCTGTCCCGAGACGGTTACGGATTGTTCAGCTTTTTTTACGGAAAGAATGATGCTCAACGACCGAATATCATACGTCAAGTTTGTTCCTGCAATCATCTGCTTAAGGGCGTCCGTCAGCGGAACCGCAGTGACATCGAGACTCACAATGCGGTTGGTTTCGACGTCTGAACTCGAGATAAAGAGGTATTTGGTCTGCCGTTCGATTTCGGACATGACTTCGGACATGGGAACCTGATTCATCCGAATTGTAACTTCGGGCAGATTCCGGTTTTGAGCCTCAGCCCGCAGTGACCAGAAAGCAAAGAGGCCAAGTACTGTCAAGAAAGTGAATGACCTCAAGGCTTGCCTGATAAATATTTTATTCATAAATTTGTACATTAGGTTTAAGTAGGGAGATTTGCTTAAGCCTCGGCCTGCAAGATGTACCAGCATCCTTGCGGGCTTTTTTTGAGACGTCTACAAGTTTTTTTGATTTTCAATACTCTTCGCAATGCATCATAGGCCGGTCGTTTTTTGGTTCATAATTGATTGTATTATCGGATTGTGATTGTGTTGTTCTGATCATCCTTCTCGTATTCAAAATCGGCAAACTGCTGCAGGATTTGCAGGGCATTGTCGATTCCTACCGACTGTCTGATATTTCCTTGTCCAATCCGGATTGAGGGTTCGCGTTCGATTCGGATAGTCACCCCGAAAACTTTTTCGAAACGGTGCATCAATTCGGAAAATGTTTGGTCAGTCAGGCTGATGATACCATTCATCCACTGATAATCGGCTTCATCCCGAATCTGTCCAACTTGCAGGTGGTTGTTTACCAGCGCTACCATGTCGTTGGGTTTCAACACCATTCGTTCGTTGGGATCGAGTCTGCTGGATACAACAACAGATCCTTCGAACAACGCCGTCGTGAACGTCCCGTCCGCTTCGTCGGCCGAGACGTTGAATTTCGTTCCCAATACTTCGACATCGCAGGCATAGGTTTCGACAACAAACGGACATTCGGCATTGTGTGCCACTTCGAACATGGCTTCGCCCTCAACTACAACGCGGCGTTTTTCTCCGGTAAAAAGTGCGGGATAGCGAAGTGTGCTTCCGGCATTGAGCCACACCGAAGTCCCGTCCTGCAGGATCAAATTGACCCGTTGCCCGTAAGGAACAGTTACTGTCTGCAACTGTTCGCTTTCCCACAAAATCCGCTGCGCGACCCGGAAATAGTGGATTCCAAAGACAAAAAGAGCTACTACTGCCGCTATTGAACTCCAGCGACGTACTGTCGAACCAAAATGACGGGTATGGTCTTTAGTATATATTTCATTGATGACCGGGGCGCTCAAGGCCACCAGATCATGTTGCCGCTGAACCTCCGCCAACTCGAATTCATGGGCCGGATCAGCGCTCAACCACTCCAGAACAGATTCTTCCTCTTCGGGAGACAACTGACACGACACGTAACGATATAATGTTTCCTTTTCCATTTTTTCTTTTTACAATTTAATAGATGCGTGAAGAGCCGATTTCTGCGAAAAAAATTGCAAAAATCGGCAAATAAATATTTTTAATAATTCAAAATACGGAATTTCCCTCCTCACTGAGGCTCAGCAGCAGGATGCCAATGAACGGCAAATAATCCTTGAGGGCGACACGAAGGGATTCCTTCGCTGCGCGGAGCTCATAGGTCACCTGACCCTCTGAAAGTTTATAGATAGCAGCGATTTCACGGTAGGACATCTCTTCATAGCGATGCGCTATGAAGATTTTACGCCGCCGTTCAGGCATCCGTCGCAATTCCTGCTCAATGATGGCAAGAGCTTCAGCCATCATCAGATTCTGCGGATCATTGGCCTCGAGCCGGGAGATACGCTCGTTGACAACACGTTGCTCGATCGAATGCTGATTCTGAAGAATCTTGAGACGGGCATTTCTGTCTCGGAGCCAAGCCAAGCATTTGTGTTTGACAACCGTCAGCAAGTAGGCAGCCAAATTGCGGGGGACAAAATCCTCCTCTCTTTGATTCTCCATGACCTTTAAAAACGAATCAGTCACCAGATCCTCGGCAGTCATCCGGTCGCGAACATACGACATCGCAATCCGAATGAAATAGGTCCGGTACTTGGCGTACACCTCCGCAAATCCAGGTGGTACAGACGTTTCGGGCATTAGGTTCATGGTCGGTTCTTGCTTGATCAAGCGCAAAGATACCATTTTCCACCAATAATGTGGCTGAAAAATATATTTTTTCACAATGTCACAACGACCGGCAATACTTATCAAGGAAAGAAGTCTTGATCCGGAATGAAAATAAAATATTCCGGGATATTATCGCCCAAAGCCCAACGGATTTCAAATGCTGTAAGCGTTGTTGCCAATATTGCCAAACACCCAATAGATTTCAGCATTGAAGATTTGAAAGAACCGGACAGTACGGAGTTCAACTCTCAAGAGGAAATTCAATACCTTCTGCATGAAATAAAGTCCGAAAAACCGCATTTTCAGAATGTGATCGACTCTCGTATAATCCGGCCGTCAGGGGCGTTTTGTCTTTATGGCATCGATGGTAACAAAAGCATCCCGGCCTCACTCGACTTCGGCTATAAAATGAACATCATCAATAAAGTTCAGGAACAGACGGCTGTCGAAGATCTGATTAATGATTGTTTTGTAATATTTGCGTATCTGCCAAATCCAATACCACATCTACGATCCCCGAAACGGGATTTGTCGAATGGCTTTGCTGGCGCTCGTGCAACAGTTCTCGGTCCCGGTGCGGTTGCCGCTTCTCTTTCGGAGCCGGATACAATTCGTTGAAGACATTGGCCGAAAACTCCTTACCCGGCAGCGCCCCGTTGGCAACGATGCCGTAGTTATGGTCAATGAAAGTCACACCATAGATTCTGCCGACCGGGTTGATGCGGAAAATCGCGTCGATATTATCCGCCTTGAGCAGTCGCCGGAACTCGTCCCGTGTATTGTGCGGGTTCATGGCGTCTTTGACTGTTTGCCGTAACCGGTCGAACGAGCCTTTCTCTTTTAGTCTGTCTTTTGATGCTGCATAGTATTTCTGAAGGGCTTTATAATCTACGTCTTTCCCTATTTTAGATCATTCCGGCATAATCACGTCCATCAATGGTTCCGGTTCGCTCCTCGGCCGAAACATTAAAGGCTTCGAGCAGCGTCCGCCACTCGCCAAAAGAGGCGCACCGGTAATGCCGCAGACACGACCTTACGGTGGAGGAGACCTGCTGCTTGACGTCTCCCTTCTGATAATCCACCTTGCGCAATTCCTCCCGGTTCTGCAGTTCCTGGCCTTTGATACTCGGGTGTAGCCCGTATTTTTGTTCGAGGTCCCGCGTAATCTCTACGGAACGTCGGGCCTCGAAGTCATGAGGCAGTTTCCGCCCCTCTCTGTCGATACGAAGCGACACGATATGCAGGTGTTCGCGGGCAATATCCCGATGTTTGAATACGATGTAGGGCTGCTCACCGTAGCCCATCCGCTCCATATATTCGCGGGCGATCTCGCCCAGTTGCTCATCGGTCAGACGGTCCTCGGGCGAGGGGTTCAGCGAGACATGAAAAACCGTGTTGGTCGTTCGCCGGTTGGCTTGCAGGAAGGGTTCGAAGCTGGCCATGAACCGTTCGTGGCTCATGCGGCCTGCGGTATCGAACGGATCGAGCATCCGATTTCAGAAGAGCACCTCGGCCCCACGGTTGACTTTCTCCTCGTTGTAGTGGATGGCTCCGCCGACGGTCGCGCCCGTCCTTATATTCGCAACCATCCTTCGGCCTGTTTGGTAAGATTCAGAATCTCTATACTCAACGCTTTCAGTTCACGGGTATGCTGTTCCAACGCAGCGATCTGGCGAGGAATC
This sequence comes from Alistipes sp. An116, assembly GCF_002161005.1. NCBI lineage: Bacteria > Pseudomonadati > Bacteroidota > Bacteroidia > Bacteroidales > Rikenellaceae > Alistipes > Alistipes sp. An116. The sequence goes on along the minus strand of NZ_NFLR01000012.1, from coordinate 74,683 downwards.
GAGACATTGGAGAAGTGGCTGTTGATGGCCCGAACCACCTGATTGTAGTTGTTCCCGACGCGCTGGAACTGGAAGTAAAGGTCATTGAGACGTGTCAGAAACTCGACCTTTGAAGGGTCACGGCGGATGACCTCGAAACGCTCGGCAAAGAGTCGTTTGACAATAAACCGGCTGTAGTTGTGTTCCAATCCGGCGGCTGCAAGCAGCTGCCGGAAGCGGATCTCCTGCTCCTCGTTGAGTCGGAACGAGTATTTGTAACTCGGAGTTGGGGATTGTGTGTTGCATTTTCGCTGACGGGTCATTCGATGGAAGATTTGGGGAACAGTTTCCGTCGTCTGTTCCTTCACGATGAGATGCTTCCCTTTGTTCGTGCCGGGCCCTATTCCTGAATTCACGAACTCGGGAGTCCGTGCGTGAACGCACTCTTGAACAAACCTGTTAAATCGCGCCTTACAGAAGGAACAAATTATGGAAAACACACCTGTAAGCATTGCCGTATGCAATCAAAAAGGCGGCGTCGGAAAATCAACCTTCACCGTTCTGCTTGCCAGCCATCTCCACTATACCTTGCAGCGGGACGTGCTGGTTGTCGACTGCGACTATCCCCTAATCCTACCCAAGAATCGGATATCAAATTTATTGGATCTTATTTTGAGATGAGAAACATATAACGTATCTTTGCTTTGTAGCAAGGGAAAGTATTGGAACGTAAAATGGCCCTAACAAATCAGTGACCCGACAACGAAGAATCAGCTACAGTACATTGATATATAGAGGCAAATAATTTTAGGTTCGAATCCCGTTTTCCGCTCCAAAACAAAAGGGAGAGCCTTTCAGAGGCTCTCCCTTTTGTTTTGTATGCCGGTGCATGAGGGACTCGGCACATGTGACCTCAAAGCACTCCTCCCAGGGGTCGGGGGTGTCTGCCAAAATTCGCGGAATCACTCGTGCGCAGCGCGAGTACGAGTCCCGTTTCCCGCTCCAGAGGGGGCCAGAGGGGGCCGGAAAGAAACCCCGAAAGAAAGCAAAAGGCAGCAAGTATTTCACGCCTTAATCGTGACCGGTTTTGCCCGGACCGAAAACAGGTCACGATTTGGCTCTATTTCGCTGATCTGCATCATTTGCTTCGTAGCATCGTTGCCCTTTTGTCGGGCGTGCTTTTTGCGCCATACTGTCCGTAAGAATGGATCGGGATGTCTCCTTTTGCTGCTTGATGGAATGTGGCTTAGGCCCGGACCTGCACCTATTGCCGCTTATGGTAGGTGACTGCGGCCAGGCCATTGAACAGCAGGGCGAAAAGGCCGAGGGCGATGTATGAAGTCCCCAATTCCAGAACGGTTGTCCCCTTCAGATAGACCGCCCGCAGAATCTCGACGAAATACCGGGGTGGCAGTACGTAGGTGATCCGCTGCGCCCACTCCGGCATGGAGGCGATCGGTGTCAGCAGTCCGCTCATCAGTACGAAGATCATGATGAAGAAGAACATGACGAACATGGTCTGCTGCATGGTTTGCGAGAAGTTCGCCACGGTCAGACTGAATCCCGAAATGGTCAGTATGAAGAGCATCGCCCCGAGGTAGACCGCCCCGACCGGGCCTGCCGGCGCAAGTCCGTAGACCAGCCGGGCCACTGCCAAGGCTGCCGTCAGCACAAAGAGGCCGATGAGCCAGTAGGGGATCAGTTTCGAAAGGGTGAAGGTCAACCGGCCGACGGGGGTGACGTTGATTTGTTCGATCGTGCCGCGTTCCTTCTCGCCGACAATACTCAGTGCCGGCAGAAAACCGCAGATGAGGATAAACAGCATGATCATCAGTGCCGGAATCATGTAGTGACGGTAGTCGAGTGTCGGGTTGAAGCGGTTCTGAACCGTAATCAACTCCGAAGTCGGAGCCGGACTCTGTTCGGCACGGATTTCACCCAGCGTGCGGGCGACGGACTGCAGCAGGTACTGCATGGCGAGTGCCCCTTTGGTTGCATTGACCCCGTTGGCCGTAATCTGAATCCGGTCCGGCGATTCGGCCATCCAGCCGTGCTCGAACTCCCGCGGAATCTGCAGAATGACGTCCGCATCTCCGTGTTCCAGCAGATGCAGGGCCTCGTTGTATTGCGCGCAGCGGTTTGCCAGTGAGAAATAGGTCGTTGCCCCGAGGTGCGAAATCAGCCGTTGCGAAGTCGACGAGCGGTCCAGGTCCACGACGGCAACCCGGACGTGGCGGACATCCATCGTCATCACCAGCGGCAACACCAGCATCACCATGATGGGGAAGACAACGATCAGCCGCGGCAGGAACCGGTTGCGCCGGATCTGCAGGAACTCCTTCTGCAACAGGACGAAAAAGGCTCTCATTGAGTTATTCGAGTTTGTCGTTGAACTTGCGGAACGATACGCCGAGCAGCAGCCCGGTCATTGCGAGCAGCACGGCGCCGTCCACCCATACGTCGGCCATCGAGGCACCCTGGATCATCATCCGCCGCATGGCGTCGATGTACCAGCGGGCCGGCACGACGGCCGATACCCACCGGAAGAAACGCGGCAGATTCTCGATCGGGAAGATCATCCCCGAGAGCATCAGAATGGGCAGCAGCATGACCATTGCCGAGATGAGCAGTGCGGCGACCTGCGTCCGGGCGAGGGTCGAGACCAGCAGTCCCAGTCCCAGCGAGAGCATCAGGTAGAGCAACGACAGGGCGAAGATGCCCGCCACGCCGCCGCTCATCGGTACACCCAGCAGGAAGCGGGCCAGCAGCAGAATCAGGACCAGCACGATGCACGAGACGGCGAAGTAGGGGATCATCTTGGCCAGAATGATCCGGAACGGCCTCACCGGTGAGACGAGCAGCACCTCCATCGTTCCCGACTCCTTTTCGCGCACGATCGAGACCGAGGTCATCATGGCGCAGACCAGAATGAAGATCAGTCCCATGATACCCGGGACGAAGTTGAAGGCGCTCTTCATCCGGGGATTGAACAGCATGCGGGTTTCGAAGAGCGTCTGCGGCGAGGCCTCGCCGAGCAGCACTCCCTGCAGCCAGGCGGCGGCCGTGCCGGCCGTATTGACGTTCGAAGCGTCGAGGATCAGCTGGATAAGGGGTTGTTGCGGTGTGCCGGCGGCAGCCTGCAGCCGGCGGCGGTCGTAGTCCGGGGCGAAGACCGCAACGGCATCGGCACGGCCCGTGCGCAGCATCGGATCGATGCGCTCCTGCGTGATGTAGCCGCAGAACGTAAAGCTGTCGTTGCGGGCGATCCGCTCGACGGCTTCGCGCACGCCGTCGGTCCGGTCCGTTGCGACGACCGCAATGCGCACCTCGTTCACCTCGGTCGAGATGGCGAAGCCGAACAGCACCATCAGCACCACCGGGATGAGCAGCACGATGAGCATCGTGCGCCGGTCGCGCAGGATGTGGAGGGTCTCCTTGCGGACAAAGGCTGTGAAATTGCTTTTCATGGGCTATTCGCTTCGTTGGGCGCCGCGTGCCAGGAGCCGGAAGAGCTCGTCCATCGAGCGGGCGGCGAATTGTTGTTTCAGACGGGAGGGGGTGTCGAGCGCACGGATGCGTCCGTCGACCATGATCGAGACCCGCGAGCAGTACTCCGCCTCGTCCATGTAGTGGGTCGTGACGAAGAGGGTCGTACCGCCGGCCGCCGCCTCGTAGATCATCTCCCAGAACTGGCGGCGCGTAAGGGGATCTACGCCACCCGTCGGCTCGTCGAGAAAGACCACCTCGGGCCGGTGGAGTGTGGCGATGGCAAAGGCCAGCTTCTGTTTCCAGCCCAGGGGCAGCGCCCCGACCGGCGTATTGCCCTCCGGGGCGAGGTTGAGCCGGCGGAGCAGGTCGTCGCTCCGCACGCCGGTCTCACGGCGCGAGAGTCCGTAGATGCCGGCAAAGAGGCGGATGTTCTCCCGTACGGTGAGGTCGTCGTAGAGCGAGAAGCGCTGGCTCATGTAGCCGATATGGTGCTTGATCTGCTCGCTCCGGCGCACGATGTCGCATCCCGCGACGCGGCCGCTGCCCGAGGTCGGGCGGCTCAACCCGCACAACATGCGCATGGCGGTGGTCTTTCCGGCGCCGTTGGCCCCGAGGAATCCGAAGATCTCCCCGCGTGAGACCTCGAACGAGATCCGGTCGACAGCCGTGAAGTCGCCGAAGCGTTTGGTCAGTTCGTGGACCGATATGACGGTGTCGTTCATCGTTTCATCCATTGGATAAATACATCTTCGATCGCAGCCTCCGCGGGCTGGATGTGCAGTCCGGACATCGGGCCCAGCTGCTCGGTAAAGCGCTGTACGTTGAAATCCGCTCCGGCCACCAGGTGGTGCATCTCGCCGAAGGGATAGCACGCTTCGACCCCCTGGATGCGGCGGGCGGCGCCGAGCAGCGCGAACATCGCGTCGGCCCGGATGGCATAGAGCCGTCCCTCGAAGCGCCGGACCAACGCCTCGGGGGTGTCGATACCGAGCAGACGCCCTTCGTTGCAGAGGGCGATGCGGTCGCAGCGCGCGGCTTCGTCCATGTAGGGCGTCGAGACGAGGATGGTCATCCCCCGCTGCCTGAGGCCGTCGAGCATCTCCCAGAATTCGCTGCGCGAGACGGCATCGACGCCCGTCGTGGGTTCGTCGAGGAAGAGGATCTCCGGCCGGTGGATCAGGGCGCACGACAGGGCCAGCTTCTGCTTCATGCCGCCCGAGAGTTTCGCGGCCCGGCGCCGGCGGAAGGGCTCGATCTGCCGGTAGACGGGTGCGATGAGGTCGTACGAGGCTTCGACCTCGACGCCGAACAGCGCGGCGAAGAAGCGGAGGTTCTCCTCGACCGTCAGATCGCCGTAGAGCGAGAAGCGTCCGGGCATGTATCCCACGCGCGAGCGGATTGCACGGTAATCCCGCACGATGTCGCAGCCGCCGACCCGGGCCTCACCGCCGTCGGGGGCGAGCAGTGTCGCGAGCAGCCGGAAGAGCGTGGTCTTTCCGGCACCGTCGGGCCCGATCAGTCCGAACAGCTCGCCCCGGTGGACGGAGAAGGTCACCGCATCGAGCGCCTGCACCGCGCCGAACCGCTTCGACAGCCCCTTGACCTCAATGGCTTCCATCGTGCAGCCGTATTTCGCCCGCCAGGCCGATCTTCAGCCGTCCGTCGTTGCGCACGGCGATCTTTGCGGCATAGACCAGGTTGGCCCGCGAATTTCGGGTCTGGATCGTCTTGGGGGTAAATTCACTCTCGGGTGAGATCCATGCGATGCGCCCCTCGTAGTCGTAGCGCTGATCGCCGCCGAAGTCGGCCGTCACCGTCACCCGATCCCCGATGCGGATCGCGGCGAGCTGCTCCGAGGTGAAGTAGGCCCGCAGATAGAGATGCTCCAGATCGGCCACCTTCAGCAGGGGTTTGCCCACGGCGGCCAGTTCGCCCGCTTCGGCATACTTCGCCAGCACGACGCCCGCGACGGGCGGCGCGATGCGGCACCGGGCGATCCGGTCATCCAGCGCGGCGATCTGCGCCTCGACGACTGCGGCGTTGCCGTCGATCGTGACGGTGCTCTTGTCCAGCGACGAGAGGGTTGCCGACAGCTGGCTTTGCAGAATCCGGATCTGCGCCTCGATGTCATCCCGCTGTTTGGTGGTGGCCGCCCCGTCGCGCAGCAGGTTCTGCACCCGGGCGAGCTCCTGTTCCTGTTTGGCGATCTGTTCGCGCAGGGCGGCGGCCTGAGCCCGGATGTCGGGCCGGCTTGCGAGCAGCGCCGCCTGCTGTGCTTCGAGTTGCCGCCGTTGCAGATCGAGCTGCAGGGTGTCGATCTGGCCGATCGTCACGCCGGGTTCGACGGCCGTTCCCTCCTCGGCGTCGAACCACAGGATGCGTCCCGCGGCCTCGGCCGAAACGACGACCTCGGTTGCCTCGAAGCTCCCCTGCGCATCGAACTCCGCCTCTGCGCCGCACGACACCGCAAGAGCCGCCGCGGCCATACAGACAATACGTTTCATGGGTTTATCGGTTTAATGCGTGTTTCAGTTGGTAGAGCGCCTGCAGAAGCTCTATTTCATGGGTGCTGCGGTTCAGCGTGGCCGAGGTTTCGTCGGTGATCTTGCGCAGCAGGTCGGTGGTGTTGATCACACCGTTCTCCAGCTGCGATTCGGCCGCCATGCGCACCGCACGGCGCAGTTCGACAATCCGGGTGTCGGAGTCTACGGCCTTGCGCAGACGGGCGATTTCACCCTCCTCGCGGGTCGTCTGCAGACGGGTGTTGAAGTCGAAGATGTCGCGCTGGATGCCGATCTGCTGCCGGGCCGTGCGGAGCTTCCCGAGATCGTTGCGGCGGGTGTAGAAGGCCCCGATATTCCACGACATGCGCACTCCCACCAGCGCGTTGAGCGTTCCGTCCGTCGACATCATGCTTTGGAACATGTCCAGACCCGGATATCCGAAATAGCCTTGTGCGAAGGCGCTGAAGTGAGGCATCAGTGCGCTGTTGAGCGCTTTGTGTCGAACGTTGATCCTTTGGGCCCGGGCCTCAAGCAGCGCCAGCTCGGAATGCGGCGACCCATCGCCGAGTGTGGGTTCGACCGGGCGCTCCAACCCCTCCGTCGTGAGTGGCTGCCCGATGAAGATCTCCAGCATCCGGCGGTAACTGGCACGGGATGCCTCGATCTGTTCCAGCGTCTGGTGGACGGTCAGCAGCTCCGCTTCGACGGCGTCGGCGTCCGACCGCGTGGCCAGACCGTTTGCAATGCAGCTCCTCATGCGTGCGAGATTGCTCTCCAGTAGGTTGATTTGTGCCGCGGTCTGCGTTCGGCGTTCGTCCAGCAGGAGAATCCCGAAGTAGAGGTCGTCGACTCTCGATTGCAGGGCATACAGATCCACCTCCGTTTGCCGGCGCATCTCCGCAGCCTCGGCCTGCGCCATCTCTTTCGCGGCCCGGGAGTGGCCGCCGTCCCAGATCGTCTGCGAGACGTCGATCGCCGCCCGGTACTGCTCGCGGCGGATCCCCTCCATCTGCATACCCCGTGAGGCGAGTATCTCGCCCAATGCTCCGGGGAACGTCGACGTTGCGTTTTGCCACGATGCCTGCCCCGAGAGCGAGACCTGCGGAATCCACGCCCGGGCGGCGTTCGACAGGTCGTATTGTTCGCTCTGCGTGATCAGGTCGTATTGCCGGATTTCGGGATAGTGTTCCCGTGCCAGGCGGCGGCACTCGTCGAGCGTCTGCCCGCGGAGTGTCGTCATCGAGGCTGCGGCCAGCAGAATCAGGACTATTCTCTTCATGGTTTCGGTTTTTGAATTCTTCGCAGGATGGTTTCGATGGCTTCGGCCTTGCGCGCGGCCAGAAACTTTTCGCGGTCGCCGGCCAGCTCTCCCAGCAACAGCCCCGCAAACGGAAGGGCCAGAAACGGAAAGACGTTGAGCGACACGATGCTGATGAAGAGCTGGCGCATGTCGACGGCCTCCATCTCGCCGGCTTCGGCCGCCCGATCCGCCTCCGCCTGCAATCGCAGGAAGAGCGTCGGGATCCGCTCCTTCAGCGAGTCGTCGAGCAGGTGGTAACGTTCGGGGCGCATCACTACCTCGTTCAGAAAGAAGCGCGGCAGCAGCGGATGGGCCGCAACCAGGTCGAAGTGCGATGCGATGCCCGACCGGATGCGCTCGACGATCGGTCGCTGCGGATCTCCCATGGCCGCGAAGATCGTCTGTGCGACAAGTGCCGTAATCTTGGCGACGATCCGCTCGAAGAGCTGCTCCTTGGTGCGGAAGTAGTAGTGCAGCATGGCATGCGTCACGCCCGCCCGCTCGGCTATGGCCGTCGTGCGGGCTCCGTCAAATCCTTTTAGGAGAAACTCCTCTTCGGCCGCCTCAAGGATCAACTGTTCCGTGGACGGTTTTTCCTTCTTGTCCATGATCTTTTTGGATCTGTACTAACAATGTGGTTTAACAAAATTGTTAATGCAAATGTACGAAAAAAATCAATCATGCAACATGTGGGGGGCGAAAATTTTCGCAGGATGGATCTGACGCGGATTTCGTTCCAGAAGAGCGGCTCCGCTTGGTGGCGATGGGTGGCAGTCCCGGGAATGCGGCAAGACGGGGGCTTATCGTAAAAAAGTTCCCGTTTTGTGATTTCATCGGACAATGTGTTAACTTGCCATACGGAAATCGCTTGTCGGAACGCAAACCCGGAACCCAAAAACTGCGAGATATGAAGATTCAAAACTGGTTGTATGCCTTGTGCCTGGCGGCTGTCACCCTCCCGGCGGCTGCTCAGGTACAGGTCGTGAAGCATGGAAAGGCCGTCGCGCGGATTGTCGCCGATCCGGCCGATTCGGTGGACATGCGGGCTGCCGCGCTGCTGCGGGAGTTTGTCGGACGCATCAGCGGGGCGCAGCTGCCTGTGGTGGCGAACGGGGAGAAACCCCGTCGCGGAGATATTGTCATCGACGCCGGGGAGAGCCGCGGACTGACCGAGGACGGATTCCGCCTGAGAACCGACAACGGCCGGCTGCTGATCTCCGGCGGAGGGGGCAAAGGAACGATTTACGGTGTTGTGACCCTTCTGGAACAGTACCTCGGCGTGGCCTACTACGGGAACAACGCCTATCGGCTGACCGAGCGTGCGCAGGTGACGATTCCCGAGATGAACCATGCCGAGAATCCGGCCTTCCGGTTCCGGCAGAGTCAGTGCTATGCGATGAAGGAGCCCTTCTACCGCGACTGGTTCCGCTTCGAGGAGCCCGAGGAGACCTTTGCCGGAGGCTACTGGGTCCATACCTTCGACCGCATTCTGCCGTCGGACGTCTACGGAAAGAGCCATCCCGAATACTACGCCTTCATCAACGGACAGCGGCGTCCGGGCAAGGCGAGCCAGTGGTGCCTGACCAATCCCGAACTCTTCGAGGTGGTCTGCACGAAGATCGACTCCATCTTCCGGGCCAATCCCGGGATGAACACGATCTCGGTGAGCCAGAACGACGGCAACTTCACCAACTGCACGTGCCCTCGGTGCCGGGCTCTCGACGAGCGCGAGGGGGGCCGTCGGGGAGTCTGATCCATTTCCTGAACCGCCTGGCCGACCGTTTCCCCGACAAGGAGTTCTCGACGCTGGCCTACCTCTATACAATGCATCCGCCCAAGCACGTCAAGCCGCGCCCGAATGTCAACATCATGCTCTGCGACATCGACTGCAAACGGGAGGTTCCGCTGACGGACAACGCTTCGGGACGCGATTTCGTGCAGGCGCTGGAGGGGTGGTCGGCCATCAGCGACAACCTCTTCGTCTGGGACTACGGCATCAACTTCGACAACATGCTCTCGCCGTTCCCCAACTTCCCGATCCTGCAGAAGAACATCCAGTTGTTTCGAAAGAACCACGTCACGATGCACTTCTCGCAGATCGGCGGTGAACGGGGCAGCTGTTTCCCCGAGATGCGGGCCTACATGGTGAGCAAGTTGATGTGGAATCCCGATCAGGACAGCGACTCGCTCATGCGCTCCTTCATGCGGGGCTACTACGGTGCGGCGGCCCCCTACGTCTATCAGTACGAGAAGCTGCTCGAAGGCGGGCTGCTCGCCAGCAACAGGGAGCTCTGGATCTACGATTCGCCGGTTACGCACAAGGACGGCATGCTCAATGCCAAGTGCCGCAAACGCTACAACGAACTTTTCGACCAGGCCGAGGCGGCCGTGGCCGACGATTCGGTGCTGCTCGACCGCGTACGCCTTTCGCGGCTTCCGCTGCAGTATTCCGAACTGGAGATCGACCGTGCGGAAGGGGTGAAGGATTCCGAGGCGACGATGGCCCGGCTGGAACTCTTCGGGGAGCGCTGCCGCCATTTCGCCATTCCGATACTCAACGAGCGCCGCAATACCCCCGAAGAGTATTGCCAGCTCTATCGGGTGCGTTACATGCCCGACAAGAATCTGAAGCCCGATCTGGCTCGCGGTGCAAAGGTTACCTGGATCGAGGCTCCGTCGCCCCGCTATGCGAAGCTGGGCGAGACGGCCCTGACCGACGGGCTGTTCGGCGGCACGACCTACGTGGAGAGCTGGGTCGGCTGGGAGGGCCGCGACGGCAGCTTCATCATCGACCTTGGCCAGGAGCGGGAGGTGTCGCTTGTCGAGTGCGATTTCCTGCATCAGCTGGGGGCCTGGATTCTGCTTCCCGAGCGGGTCGCCTGCTCGCTTTCGTGCGACAATGCCGCCTATGAGCCCTTCGGCGAGCAGCATTTTGCCGAGGACCGTTCCCCGCAGGTCAAGTTCGTACAGGCCTCCTTCCGCAGCGACACTCCCCGTCGGGCACGGTATGTGCGTATCGACATCATCGGTACGAAGAACTGTCCGTCGTGGCACTACGGCGTGGGTCATCCCTCGTGGTTCTTCCTCGACGAGGTGAGCGTGAGGTGATGCGGTGCGGCTTCAACCGGAAAAGGGGGCGATTCCAAGGAATCGCCCCCTTTTTAACGGAGTGCAGCATGTCGTTCCCTTCGGCGGACGGTGCGGAGCTCTGAGCGTTGGTCAGAGGCTTCGTCCCTCGAACGTCCTGGCGTGTTTTGCCGGCAGGAGTTTGCCGTAGAAGGTGATCCGATTCCCGTTGAAGGTAGGTTCCACCGTCACGGAGGTGTAGTTGGTGCCTTTGGGCAGCGTGAAGGTCACATAGGCTGACAGGGCGGCCCCCATGACGTTCATCGTGAAAAAGGTATTCCCCTTGCGGTCGGTTTTGACCCGGATGTCCGAAGCGGTGCCTTTGAGGGTGATGCCGCCGACCCCGTTGGGCCCGCCTCCGTTGAACGGAGCAATCTGGACGACGGCCTGATCGTCTTTCAGCGAGACGAAATTGGTTGTTGAATTCACGAAAGCGGACTCTCCGTGCCGGAAGACGAGCTTGTCGGCCTCCACGACGAAATCGAGTTTCTCCAGCGCTCGTACGGCCTGTACGTAGTCGATGGAGTCCTGCATCCGTTGCAGCTCTTTTTCGAGAGCCTTCTCCTGAGCCGCGGACTCTTCGGACCGGTTCTGCATGGCGGCCTGTTCGGCTTGGGTGTAGATCCGGCGTTCGGTCTGCGCCTCGGCGGTCGTCTGCATCAGCAGTACGGCGGCCAAAATCAAAAACAGCTTGTTCATATTCGCCTTGTTTCTGAGAATGATGATTGCCGGCTCTTGTTGAACCGGCAATCATATAACGTATCGGGCCCACCCAAACGTGTGCCAAACGGAAGAAATTTCGTGCTGTGTGCCGTTTTATGCCGGGATTCCTGCGGTTTCGGATTCCGAGACGCGGCTGCGGGCGATCAGACAGGCGCCCAGAACGGCGGCATCCGATCCGCTGGGGTGGGTGACGATCGGGACATTCTGGCTCATGAGCTTGAGCGAGTACTTCCGGACCGCCAGTTCGATGGGTTGCAGGAAGTAGCAGGCTTCGGCCTGGGCCAGGTTGCCGCCGATGACGATGATCTCCGGATTGAACAGGTTGATCAGTCCGGCGATGTGGTGGCCCAGTTCGGATCCGGTCTGCATGATAAGCTCGATGCAGAGCGGATCTTCGCGCTCGACGGCGTCGATGATGTCGGAGGTGGTGATGGTCTCGCCGGCGCGGACCTTCGGGGCGAGCAGTGAGGCGTCGCCGGACTGAATCCGTTCGATGAGTTTGCGCTGGATGGCTCGTCCGGAGACTTCGGTTTCGATACATCCGGTCTTGCCGCAATGGCAGAGGATGTTGTTGTTGTACATGTGGATGTGGCCGAACTCCCCCGAATAGCCGTCCTTGCCGTGGCAAAGTTTTCCGTCGATGATGATTCCCAGTCCCAGCCCCCATCCGATGTTGACGTAGAGCAGATTCTTGTATTGCTGCTTGAATCCCGAAACGTAGGCGCCGTAGGCCATGGCCTTGGTGTCGTTCTCGATGAAGATCCGCATGCCGAGGCGTTCGCTCAGAATGTCGGTCAGCGGCGTGTCGACGGTCTCTTCGAAATGGAAGGTCGTGGCGCTGGTGCCGCTTCGGCTGTTGACGCGCCCCGGGACATTGATGTTGACACCGGCGATGCGCTCGGGGGCGATGCCGTCGAGCGAGTTGGCGAAATCCAGGATGTGGTGACAGACGGTATCGAGGCTTTTTCGGGTGTTGTCGAGCCGGAAATCCGTATGGTGTTCGATGCGGATGGGGCGTCCGACGAAATCCATCAGCCCGATGTTGAGTTCGAAGGCCCGCATGTCGACCCCCATGAAGCAGGGGCATGTTTCGGGACGGATGCCGTATCGGACGGTTTTACGTCCCTTGGTGTGCAGACAGACCCGGTCGATCTCGGTGATGAAGCCCTCGGCGAGCATCTCCGAGACATATTTGGCGACGGTCGTCAGGCTGTATCCCGTGGCAGCCGCAATTTCCGGGATGATGAAGGATCCGTTCTGCATGATTTGCTGGATGAGGCTGTTTCGGATCGTGTTGCCGACGCTCTTTTCCGGAGTTGGCAGGATGAGTCTGTTTGTCATATCCATGGATTCTGTCTGTTACAAAAATACAATTTTTTTGGCTCGGATACAAATTCTTTGTTTGGATAAATGTGTCATATATTACGCATACGTGCTAATATATGGCTATATTTAATTGTTTTTCTTGTTAATTATTTTTGGAGAATGTGGGGCATATTTGTGTGATTATTTGGTGTAAAATATTGTAGATAAATTTATAAGAATGTATTTGGTGGATCTTCTGTTGCGACTGTATTAAAAAAGTTATTTTTTTAATACATTTTAATTAAAAAATATTTCTTGTTATTTGAAACATTCCATAGATTTGTATGAAGAGACATTCAAAAACACCAGATTATATGATGGAAAAGATCAAAGGGCTTATCGACGCCCCCTTTACTCCGTTCGACAAAAACGGAGACGTGAATTTTGAACCGATCCCTCAGTATGCGGCTATGCTGCACAAGAACGGTTTGAAAGGTGTATTTATCAACGGCTCGTCGGGCGAAGGTTACATGCTGACGACGGACGAGCGCATGAAGCTGGCTGAAAAATGGATCGCCTCGGTTCCAGCGGACTTCAAGGTGATCGTGCACGTGGGAAGCTGTTGCCTGCGCGAGAGCGTGAAGCTCGCGGCCCATGCGGCCGAGATCGGAGCCTGGGCCGTCGGTTCGATGGCTCCTCCTTTCCCGAAGATCGGCCGGATCGAGGAGTTGGTTGAATATTGCGAGGCGATCTGTCATGCGGCTCCTGCGCTGCCGTTCTACTATTATCACATTCCGGCGTTCAACGGCGCCTATCTGCCGATGGTCGAACTGCTGAAGGCGGTCGACGGACGGATTGACAACTTCGCCGGCATCAAGTACACGTTCGAGAGTCTGTATGAGTACAACCAGTGCCGGCTCTATGCCAACGGGAAGTACGACATGCTGCACGGGCAGGACGAGACGTTGCTTCCCAGCCTGGCGCAGGGTGGAGCCGAGGGCGGCATCGGCGGTACGACGAACTACAACGGCCGCGAACTGGTCGGGATTCTCGATGCCTGGCATCGCGGGGATCTGGAGACGGCCCGCGAAAAGCAGAACTTCGCACAGGCGGTCATCAACGTGATCTGCAACTACCACGGCAATATCGTCGCCGGCAAGCGGATCATGAAACTGATCGGTCTGGATCTGGGCAAGAACCGGGTTCCGTTCCGCAACATGACGGATGCCGAAGAGGCCTCCATGAAACGGGAGCTGGAGCAGATTGGCTTTTTCGAGCGTTGCAACCGCTTCTGATGCGCACCACCTGAATCTACAATCTTAAAACAGAGATCATGAAAAAACAACTCCTTTGTGCAATAGGCGCATTTTGCCTGACGGGTCTGGGGGTGTCGTGCGGTGACGACGGTTACGGGACTCCCGACTATTCGAAGCCGGCCGAAAAGACCATTGCCTTCCGTTGTACGTCGACGTGGGCCGGCGACAATGCTACGCTTTGGACGGAAGAGAGTCAGATCGGTCTCTTCTGCGAACAGACGGGATCGGTCAACGAACCGATCGGCGTCGCCGCCATCTCGGCCGGCGAGTCGAGCGGCCTGTTCTACACGCACAAGTCGTGGAAGGAGCAGATGTCGTATAGCTTCCTGCTCTATTCGCCCTACGACGCATCGAACACGACGACCCGCCTGTCGGGTTCGCTAAGCTCCTCGCAACAGCAGAACGGAGAGACCGTTTCGCATCTGGCCTCGCTCGGACTGGCCTACGCCCGGGTGGAGGCCGCGGAGCCTTCGGAGGATCCGCTGCCGGTCGCCCTGAAGTCCGTCTTCGGCTACCTCGATCTCCAGGTGCAGACGACGAAATGGGCCGGTTGGAATCTGGAGTCGATCCAGCTGGAGAACCTCTCCGAGGTGGCGATGGCCGGTTCTTATACGTTCGATCTGACGACCGGAGAGCTTGCCTTGGGCAAGGATGCCGGTTCCACGGTTCTGCTCCGGCTCTCCGATGCCGCCTTGTCGCAGACGCCGTTCCATGCCTACGCCATTGTCGCTCCGTCGGCCGGTGTGTCGCAGCAGTGCAAGGCGGTGGTGACGGTGGCGCGCGCCGACGAACAGAGCATGACGCTGACGGGCGAGGTTTCGCTGCCCGAAGGCATTGCTCCCGAGGTGCTGACGGCGCTGACGCTTCCGGTCGATACGTTCGATGAGGCGATGGCCGAGGACAACTCGGTGGATCTGAGCGATCCCAACGGTGACGGAAAGCGCGAGACGGCCAATTGCTATATTGCGGGTCTTGCCGGTCAGACCTACCGCTTCCCGGCCGATGTCATGGGCAATGGCGCAACGATCCCCGCCACGTCGGACTATGGCGGTGCCGGTCTTGCCGACGGCATCACCCCGACTCCGCTGTCGCCGGCCTCGGCCAAGCTGCTCTGGCAGACGGCGCCGAATCTGCTGGCGGATGTCAAGCTGCGCGGAACGCAGATCTACTTCACGGTCAACGGTGCCGAGGGCGAGACCCCGACGGAGGGCAATGCGGTGATTGCGGCACTCGATGCCTCGGGGAACATCATCTGGAGCTGGCACATCTGGGTGACGACGGCCGATCTGGATGCCTCGGTTCAGACCTACCAACTGCTTCCGGCCTATGCGGCCGCGGGGACGACGGTGCTCATGGACCGCAACCTCGGAGCGCTGAAGCCGGGTCTGTGGGGCGTCAACAACGACAACCTCGCCCTCGGGCTGCTCTATCAGTGGGGCCGCAAGGATCCCTTCCCGAACATCGACGACGAGAATATCGGCGGAACCGGCGCGTTGGCCATTACCCGTCTGCGCAAGACCTACGATGCCGCGGGGAATGTGCTCCAGCCCGACAATACGTCGACGGATCTCTCCGCCACGTCGTGGCGCTACATCAACGGCCGGACCCTCTCCGGCGAGGAGATCGTCCGCTACCCGATGAACTTCACCTGCGCCAACAACGACTGGACCTCGCCGACCCGCGACGACCTGTGGGGCAACCCCTACAGCGAGGAGGTCGGAAACATCGGTCAGAAATCGATCTACGATCCGTGCCCGCCCGGATACCGCGTGCCGCACCGTTATGTCGGTACGCCCTTTACGGTCGACGGCAAGAATGCCAAGAAGGCGCCCGCCAACTGGAATGCGCAGTATAAGACCCAGACCGAGATTCAGGCGGCCGGTGGCAATGTCTTCCTCTACGGGAGCGGTCAGGCCTACTATCCGTGCGCCGGCATGATGTATCTCAATTCGGGATCGATCGTTCCGTTCCGTACCGGACAGTATGTCGGCCACTACCAGGTGAGCATGCCCGCCAACTCGACGACGAAGTCCTACCGGTTCTACTTCGACTATGCGAACGTCAATCCCGACGACAGCAACTCCCGCTACTTCGGCGGCAGTGTTCGTTGCATGAAAATTCAGTGATCGAAACCTGTACGTCCCACTCCCGGCATGCCGGACGGTGTGCCGGAGGGACCGGGGCGAATCCGTAAAACCCACAAGAGAAAAAGATGACCAATCAAGAAAGACAATTTTTGCAGGAGTGCCGCACCCGTTATGCGGAGGACCTTACGAACGATATTCTCCCCTTCTGGATGCGTTATGGACTGGATCGGAAAAACGGCGGAGTCTATACCTGCGTCGACCGTGACGGCACGTTGATGGATACGACCAAGTCGGTCTGGTTTCAGGGCCGTTTCGGCTATGTGACGGCTTTGGCCTACCGCTGCGCCGGAGGAAATCCCGAGTGGCTGGAGGCTTCGAAGAGCGCCCTGGAGTTTATCGAGCGCCACTGTATCGACACCGACGGACACATGTTCTTCTCGGTAACGGCCGAAGGGACGCCGGTTCAGAAACGCCGCTATGTCTTTTCGGAGTGCTTTGCGGCCATGGCTATGGCTGAATATGCCGTAGCCGCCCGCGATGAGCACTGGGCCGGCAAGGCGCTGGAGATGTTCCGCAACATCGAGCGGATGCTTTCGACTCCGGGCTTCCTGCCTCCGAAAATGCTCGTCCCGACGATCGGACACTCCATTACGATGATATTGATTAACGTGGCGATGATCGTCGGGCAGGTGTCAGACGACCCGATCCTCGAAGAGCAGATCAACCGGTCGATCGACCTGCTGCAGCGCTGCTTCATGCACCCCGAATACGAGACCCTGCTGGAGTGCGTGGCTCCCGACGGCGGATTCATTGATACCTGCGCCGGGCGGACGATCAACCCCGGCCACTGTATGGAGACGGGCTGGTTTCTGCTCGAGGTGGCGCGGCACCGGAACTGGGATGCCGGCCTGGTGAAGATGGCCACGACGATCATCGACTGGGCCTGGGAATGGGGCTGGGACGAGCCCTACGGCGGGATGATCAACTTCCGGGACTGCCGGAACTTCCCGCCCCAGGACTACGCGCAGGATATGAAGTTCTGGTGGCCGCAGTGCGAGACGATCCTGGCCGGGCTCTATGCCTACGTGGCAACGGGCGATGCAAAGTACCTGGAGATGCACCGCAAGGCGCACGAATACGCCTATCGCTTTTTCCCGGATGCCGAGTACGGCGAGTGGTACGGCTACCTGCACCGCGACGGCAGCGTCGCCCAGCCGGCCAAGGGGAACCTTTTCAAGGGCCCGTTCCATATTCCGCGCATGATGCTTCGTGCAACGGGCCTGTGTGACGAAATTCTGAACCAATAACCTAAATCGACCTGAATCATGAAATCAGAAAAGACGAATGTTTACCGAGCCGTTGCGCTGGTGTCGCTGCTGGCCCTATTGCCCGGGACGTTTACGGCCTGCGCCGATGATGAGATCCAACGTCCGGAGGTGATCACTCCGTTGATGCCGGATCTGGGCCCCGAGGCGACCGAAGGGACGGTCAGCCTCTCGCAGATCGAGCGCTCGACCCCCTTCACGGCGGGGACCGGAGCAAACTCCTATCGGATTCCCTCCATGGTGACGGCCGGCGACGGATCGCTGCTGGTCTTCTGTGAGGCCCGCCACGATTCGTGGGTGGACAAGAGCTATACGGATATTGTGGTGCGCCGCAGCAGCGATCAGGGGAAAAACTGGTCCGAGGCCGTCAACCTGACGGAGTCGGCCAATGGCGGTGGATACGCCTTCATGGACCCGACCCCGGTGGCGGATCCCGAAACGGGAAAGATCTTTCTCTTCTGCTGCCGCTGGGTGAAGCTCGATGCCGATGCGACGAAGACCCGGGTCTTCCGGATCGTCTCGTCGGACAACGGAAAGAGTTGGGGCGCCCCCGAGGATGTCACCGACCAGGTGATCCGTACGGGTTATTTCAGCTCCGGATTTGGCCCGGGATCCGGAATCCGTATCTCGCAGGGCAAGTATGCCGGCCGTCTGATTTTCCCGTCGCGGCAGTACGACGGGGCTTCGAGCTCGGGCGTGGCGGTCTATTCGGACGACCACGGCGCGACGTGGAAGATCGGCTCGGAGGTGCTTGGCGGCGAGTGCCAGATTGCCGAATCGGGAGAGAACCGTCTGACGATCAACATCCGCAAGGGGGCCGACCGCTATTCGGCCACGTCGAAGGATGGCGGCCAGACCTGGTCGTCGGCCATCAAGGACAGCGGGCTTCCCTCCTTCGAGAGCGGCTGCCACGCCAGCGTGCTGGGCACAGGCGGCAACATGGTGCTCTATTGCGGTCCGAAGGGCGGCGTCCAGACCACCTCGAACGACAACCGCTCCGAATTGATGCTTTACCGCAGTCCGACGTGTGCCGAGGGGTGGACCCGCAGCCAACAGTTGTACGAACTGGCCGCCGGCTATTCGGACATGACTCTGCTCGAGGACGGTCGTGTGGCCATTGTCTTCGAGGCGGGTCCCGAGAAGGGCTTTACGCGTCAGACGGGCAATCGTCCGGCCGGATGGATGCGTCTCGACGTGATGGTGCTTCCCAAGGAGGTGACCGACTACGGCTATTGGTTCGAATAACCTGAAACAATCTGAAACCATGAAAAAAACTAATACAATCCGAATGATGCTGGCTCTGCTGGCACTGTTCACAATCACCGTGGCGGGGGCACAATCCCGGGTTGCGGTGACGGGCAAGGTCTCCGATACCTCCGGCCATCCGATGGCCGGTGTGACGATCATCGAGCAGGGAACCACCAACGGAACGACTACGTCGGTGGACGGAACCTATTCGCTGACGGTCAAGAGCAGCAAGAGCGCCCTCGTCTTCAGTTCGCTGGGCTATACGTCGCAAACGATTGGCGTAGGTTCGAAAAACGAAATCAACGTCTCGCTTGACGAGGATGCGATCAACATGAACGAGGTGGTCGTGACGGGTTACGGCCGGACGGTCACCAAGGACAAGTTGACGGCCGCCATCTCGAAGGTCTCGGGCGAGGTGCTCGAACGGGGCGTGCGGGCCAATGCACTGACGGCGTTGGCCGGAACCGTCACCGGCGTGCGTGTCGCCACCACGACCGGACAGCCCGGTGCATCCCCCTCGATCGTCATCCGCGGCGGTGCGGCGCTCGACGGTACGGGCTCTCCGCTGTACGTGATCGACGGTGTGCAGAAGGAGGACATGAACGATATCAACGCCAACGACATCGAGTCGATCGAGATCCTGAAGGATGCCGCCGCCACGGCTCTCTACGGAGCCCGGGCCAATGCCGGAGTGGTTCTGGTGACCACCAAACGCGGCCGGGTGGGTCGCTCCGAGATCTCGTTCAAGGCCAACATCGGCATGAATTATCTGCGCAGGACGAACGAGTTCCTCGAGGCCGACGACTATCTCTACTACCTGCGTCTGGCCTCCTATCGTTCGGGCAACATCGCGGCCCTCTCGGCTGCGGGGCCTTTCGGTACGGGCAATGTCTGGACGGCGGACGGCAACCAGTCGGCGGCCGGAGTCTACAGTCCGATGTTCCTGACCGACGAGAATGCCTTCCTGCTGGACCAGGGCTACAAGAGCATGACGGACCCGATCACGGGCAAGACGATCATCTACAACGAATTTACGGCCAGCGACGCTTCGGTGCGCGACATGGCGCTCACGCAGGATTACAACATCTCCGCCTCGGGCGGTAACGAGCGGGGGCGTTACTACACAAGTCTGGGCTACTACGACGAGTCGGGTTTCCCGGTGATCTCCTACTACAACCGCCTGTCATTCGTGACCAACGGCTCCTACAAGATCACGCCGTGGCTCGAGTCGACCAGCTCGTTGAATTTCTCGCGGTCGGATAGCCGCCAGGTCAGCGACTACATCGGCGGCGGCGAGGCCAACTTCTTCGGCATCATGTTCTCGGCGCCCCCGACCATGCGGCAGTACAACCTGGACGGCGACGAGATCATCCCGACGACCAACTGGGAGAACGGCAACTGGGACGCTGCCAAGGACAGCTTCTACCGCCGCAACACGAACTACCGCTTTACGATGAATCAGGGTCTGAATTTCAGGCTGACGGACCATATCACGCTGAAGTTGAATGGTATGTGGTACTTCAACATGTATGAGAAGGAGAAGTTCAACCGGACCTATCTGGTCAATCCCGGCACCTACAACAGCGACCATGCCGCCTCGGCCAGCTATTCCCGGATGTTGTCGCAGACCTATAATGCGATCGCCGGGTACGAGAATTCGTGGAACGACCACAATTTGAGCGTGATCGTCGGCTACGAGTTCTACGACAAATACAACTTCGGTCTTTCGGCGGGCGGTCAGGGGTCGGACTTCGACGACTTCATCAGCCTGGGCTACATCGACAAGACCGAGGACAAGAACATTACGAAGATCAGCATGAACTCGACGCACGTCCGCGAGCGGAGCATGTCTTTCTTCGGCAATGCCAGCTACGACTGGAAGGGAAAGTACCTCTTCTCGTTCTCGGCCCGCTACGACGGCTACTCGAAACTGGTGAACAACAAGTGGGGCTTCTTCCCGGGTGTGAGTGCGGCCTGGAATCTCCACAAGGAGAAATTCATGGAGGGAACCTCCCGCTGGTTGTCGAGTTTGAAGTTGCGTGCCGGCTACGGTCAGAACGGCAATGTGAACATCCTGGCTGGTGCCTACGATCTGCAGGGCAACTACGGCAAGACGAACAACTATGAGGATGAATACGGCATTCTGATCAACAAGCTTCCCTATCCGGATCTGTTGTGGGAGAAGACCACGTCGGTGGATGTGGCCGTGGAGGCCAGCTTCTGGAACCGGTTGCGGGTGTCGATCGGCGCCTACAACAAGCTCACGTCGGATCTGTTGGCCGAGGTGCCCTTCCCCAGCTCGGCGGGTGTGGGCAACCAGTATACGAACAACGGCAGCGTGCGGAACCGCGGTCTGGAGTTCGAGTTCGAATCGACGCTCTTCCAGAACAAAGACTGGAAGATCCAGTTCGGCGGCAACGCCACCTACATGCGTTCGAAGATCATCCAGCTGCCCGACAACGGCAATCAGAACAACCGTCAGGGCGGACAGCAGGTCTACAATGCGGCCGGCGATCTGATCTGGGTCGGCGGCAAGCAGGAGGGACAGGAGTACGGCGTGGCGTATGCCTACCAGATGGTGGATATCGTCCGCAGCGATGCCGATCTGGCGAACTACGCCTGGTATGTGGACACGACGCCTTCGTCGGGAACGATCTACGGCCCGGGCGTCTGGGCCACGCTGACGGCCGACGAACAGGCCAAGGGGCAGCTGCTCCAGCCGGGTGATGCGGTCTTCTACGACGTCAACGGAGACAACGTGATCGACCAGTACGATCAGGTGAAGATGGGCAATACGGTTCCGCGATGGGTCGGCGGTATGAATCTTTCGGTCGACTGGAAGGGACTTTCGCTCTATGCCCGTTTTGATTTTGCGACGGGCTACGTGGCCCAGAACAGCCGCAAACAGTACTATATGGCGCTTTCGCAGGGAACCTTCAACACCCTGAAGGAGAGCAAGGACACCTGGTCGGAGTCGAATCCGAACGCCACGTACCCGATTCTGATGTATGCCGATACGAAGTTCCGGAACAACTATCGCATGAGCAACATCTTCTACGATGATTCGAGCTATCTCTGCGCCCGGGAGATTTCGCTGACCTACACGCTGCCCGAGCGGTGGGCGCGCATGATCCGGATGAAGAATCTGGCGGTCTCGGTCACGGGGCAGAACCTCTTCTACTGGACGGGATCCTCGCTCTACAATCCCGAATACGGCGTGAACGGCAACGGTGGTTACTCGATTCCGCGCACGGTGCTCTTCGGAATCAAGGCGACCTTCTAATCACACTAAAACTCAAGAACGATGAAACGGATCAAATTTCATATTTCCCTGCTTGTAAGTGTGCTGACGGCATCGTGCAGCGCATTGGACCTGGGCCCGGAGGACATCTATTCGATCAACAACTACTGGAACTCCGAGGAGCAGTGCGAACGCTTCATGGTCGGGTTGCATTACCGCCTGCGCGAGCGTGCCGAAACCTTCTGGCTGATGGGCGAGAGCCGCGGCGGCCTGCTCAATACGGCCTCGGTGACCTCGACCGGCGAGGGGGCCTACAACGTCGAGGCCGTGAGCAACAATCTTTCGGAGGCCAACCCCGTGCTGACCAACTGGGGCAACTTCTATATGGACATCTACCAGATCAACCATGCGATCGACAAGCTCACGTCGGCCTGCGAGTTCCTCGACGACCAGACGCGCAACACCTATCTGGGACAGCTGTACGGCATGCGGGCCTTCTATTACTTCCACATGCTCCGCACCTGGGGCGGGGTGCCTCTGTGCGACAAGCCCGACGTGCTGATGACGAGCGACATTGCGGCGCTGAGCCGCGAGCGGGCCACCGAGCAGCAGACCTGGCAGTTCGTGCGTGACGATATCGACAAGTCGTGTTCGATCTACGAGCAACTCGAGTTCGGGAACTTCAAGGGGAAGAACTGCTACTGGAACAAGGCCGCCTCGTACTGTCTGAAGGCCGAAGTCTACCTCTGGGGAGCGAAGGTAAAGCCTCTGAAAGGAAGTGCGGTGTTTTCGCCGACTCCGGAGGAGGATCTTACGGCGGCCAGGACGGCGCTCGAAAAGGTTGAGCCGCTCTACACCTACAATGCGGACTTCATTGATGCCTTCTCGCCGACGAACAAGGATGCCAATCGCGAGACGATCTTCGCGCTGCGCTACAAGCTGGGAGAGAAGACCAACTTCTACTCGAACTTTACCTACAACGTGGGGACCTTTACGAAGTGGTATGACAAGAACGGCAACAAGCTGGGCAACGAACTCAATATCGGAAGCGGAGCGATGCGTTACGAGTATGCGCTGTCGTTCTACGACCGCTTCTCGGCGGCGGATACGCGTCGGGACGAGACTTTCCTGGAGTTCTACGACATGAACAACGATGGCGAACTGCAGCCGGCGGGTCTGATCCTGCGCAAGTTCCTGGGGGAGACGAGCAACGGCAGGGTGCAGTATACGAACGACATGCCGGTTTACCGCTACATGGATGTCGCTCTGATGCTGGCCGAGATCGCCAACGGCCTGAATCAGTCCTCGGAGGTTGAGCGTTGGATCAATGTGGTCCGGAAGCGGGCCTGCGGCTCGTCGGCCGAGACGTTCACCTATACGACGGCAGACGACGCCGAGGAGGCGATCCTCGCCGAACGCGATGCCGAGTTCGTGGCCGAGGGTAAACGCTGGTACGATGTCCGTCGCATGGCCGGGGGCAAACATGCCTTGGAGCTGGTGAACGGCAATGAGTTGAAACTGGTTTGGCCGATCGACTCGGGTGTTCTTTCGAAGGACAACAAGGTCAAACAGAATGAAGGTTATGTAACGGAATGAGAGCCGTATTGACCTATCTTCGGAGCGTGATGCTGCTGGCGGCGGGATGTTTGAGTGTCCTGCCGGCAGCCGCTTCGACAAGTCGGGCGGAGCTCTACCACACCCGGGTGCCAGTGATTCTGGACAAGACCCACAATGTGGTGGCGGAATTCTGTCTCGAGGCGGAGGATTCTCCCTCATGCCTCGATGCGGTGGAGATCCGGATCGAAGGGGTGGCGCCCGAGGCGATCCGTGCGGTGCGGCTGCTCTACACGGGAACCATGTCGGCCATGCTTTCACGGACGACCTCCTATGCCATGCGTGATGAGTTCCGGTGGCTGGGAGGCGGACAACGGCTCTATGCCGATCCGGCCTATGCCGTGGAGCAGGCTGTTGGGCGCCCGGATGCCGACGGCCGGCTGCGGCTCGTCTCCGGACAGCGGCTTGTCAAGGGACGCAACTGGTTTTACGTGAGCCTGGAGGCCGACGGATCGAAGGTGTCGGAGCTCTCCGAGCCGTTTCGGCTGGAGATCGTGCAGGTGGAAGCGGACGGCCGCCCGGTGGAGACGATCGCCTCGGGGCAGCCACTTCACCGGTGGGGCGTTGCCGTTCGTCAGCACGGCGACGACGGAGTGTATGCCTATCGCATCCCGGGGCTGGTAACGACTCCGCAGGGAACACTGCTGGGGGTCTACGATGTCCGCCACCGGACGAGTCTGGATCTGCAGGAGGACATCGATGTCGGACTGAGTCGCAGCACGGACGGCGGTCGCACTTGGGAGCCGATGCGGATTATTCTTGACATGGGTTGTCGGGGCGGACTTCCCGAGGCACAGAACGGGATCGGCGATCCGTCGATTCTGGTCGATGAATCCACGGGCGAGATCTTTGTCGTGGCGGCCTGGACCCACGGCTTGGGCAACGACCGGGCCTGGACTGCCGTAGGAAACGGCTTCGAGCCGATCGAGACGGCCCAACTGATGCTGGTCAGCAGCCGGGATGACGGACAGACCTGGTCGGAACCGCGGAATCTGACCCGACAGATCAAGCGGGCCGACTGGTACTTCACGTTGCAGGGGCCGGGACGGGGAATCACGATGCACGACGGAACGCTGGTCTTCCCGATTCAGTATATCGACTCGCTGCGGATCCCGCACGCCGGGATCATGTACAGCCGCGATCATGGTGCGACGTGGCAGACGTACGGCGGGGCGCGCAGCAACACCACCGAGTCCCAGGTGGCGGAGATCGCTCCCGGCAGGCTGATGCTCAACATGCGGGACAATCGTCGTACGGGGCGTGCCGTCAGTACGACGGTCGACATGGGTCGCACATGGCTGGAACACCCCTCGACGGGTTTTTTGCGTGAACCGGTCTGCATGGCATCGCTGCTGGCGGTGCCGGCCTCCGGGAATGTGTTGCGGCGGGATCTGCTGCTCTTTGCGAATCCCGATACGACAAAGGGACGCAGCCATTTGACCGTCAAGGCAAGTCTCGATGGCGGGGATACCTGGTTGACGCGCAACAGCCTGCTGCTTGACGAGGAGGAGAACTGGGGCTATTCGTGCCTGACGATGGTCGACGACGAAACGGTCGGGATTCTCTACGAGTCGAGCCGGGCTCAGTTGGTGTTCCAAGCCGTGAAGCTGCGTGACCTGGTCCGTGATTCGACGGCCTCGATGCCGGTCTGGCGGGAGCTATCCGCAATTCCCTCCACGGATGCCGGATTTGCTCGGGGCGTTTCGGCCTCTCTGTCCGGCTCTGTGGGGAACCGTCTGATCGTGGCCGGTGGGGCCAACTTCCCGGAGACTCCGGCCGCGGAGGGCGGTGAGAAGCGCTTCTACGATGAGGTCTGGATCCTGTCCGACATACGGTCGAAACACCCCGTATGGCGACTGGCCGGCCATCTTCCCGAACCGGCGGCCTACGGCATGGCGTGGTCCCTGCCCGGCGAAATGGTGGTGGCGGGCGGCGCCAATGCACGGGGAGCCATGCGTCGGGTCTTGTCGCTTGGCCTGCGGGGCGGGAAGCTGCGGCTCCGTCCGAGACCGGATCTACCGCTTGCCGTCGAACAGGGAGCTGCGGCACAGGATGCGGGTATGCTGTATCTGGCGGGCGGACTGGCCGACGGAGAGCCTTCGTGTGAGGTGCTGGCCTGCGATACGCGTGACGGGCGGTGGATGTGGCAGCGTCTGACCCCGCTTCCCGAGCCTTTCGTGCAACCGGTTGCCTTCGCCGCCCGGGGTCGGTTATATGTCTGGGGCGGATTCGATCCCGAACGGCGTCGCGTGGCGGATTACGGCTATCGGTATGACCCCGCGACGAAGCGTTGGAGCCGGATTCCCGGACTACCCGACGGCGGAACGATGACCGGATCCTCCGCAACGTCCCTCTCCGACGGCCGGCTGCTGGTTGTCGGGGGCGTCGACCGGGAGATCTTTTCCGATGCGCTGAGGCTCGGGGACGATGCGGCCCGGCGCAACTATCTCTCGCAGCCGCCCGCGGCCTATCGTTTCCGCTCGCGCATCTGGATTTTCGATCCCGGGACCGAGAGCTGGAGCGAGGCGGGTGTCTCGGGACGTTCGGCCCGGGCTGGGGCTGCGCTTGCAACGGTCGGCGGCGAGGTGGTGATGTCGGGAGGCGAGACCCGCCCCGGCGTCCGGACGACGCAGATCTGGCATCTGCTCATGGATTGATCATAGAATAAGCATATCATGAAAAATACGAAGATACAACGCTATTATCCGTGGATTGTCGTTGCGCTGTTGTGGGTCGTTGCTCTGCTGAACTACATGGACCGGCAGATGCTCTCGACGATGCGCGATTCGATGCAGATCGATATTACGGAGCTGGAGTCGGCGGTCAATTTCGGCCGTCTGATGGCTGTTTTCCTCTGGATTTACGGTTTGGTGAGCCCGGTGGCCGGCGCTTTTGCCGACCGGTTGAGCCGCAAATGGCTGATCATCGGTTCGCTGGGTGTATGGTCGGCCGTCACGCTGCTGATGGGCTATTCGTCCTCGTTCCAGCAGATCTACTGGCTGCGGGCGCTGATGGGCGTCAGCGAGGCCCTCTACATCCCGGCAAGCCTCTCGCTGATTGCCGACTACCACACGGGCAAGGCCCGGAGTTTTGCCATCGGTGTCCATATGACGGGCCTCTATGTCGGGCAGGCCGTCGGCGGATTCGGCGCGACGGTCGCCTCGCTCTTCTCCTGGCAGGCGACCTTCCACTGGTTCGGAATCATCGGCATCGTCTATGCCGTGGTGTTGATGCTCTTCCTGCACGAAAAGCGGGAGGCCCGTCCCGAAACGGAATCCCTTCAGAAACCGAAGCAGCCGGGAATTCCGATTTGGCACAGTTTTGCCATGCTGTTCTCGAATGTGGCGTTTTGGGTCGTCCTCTTCTTTTTCGCTTCGTCGTCCCTGCCGGGTTGGGCCACGAAAAACTGGCTCCCGACCCTCTTTGCCGGGAGTCTCGATGTCCCGATGTCGGTTGCGGGTCCCATATCGACCTTTACGATCGCTTTCTCATCGTTCCTGGGCGTGTTGATCGGCGGGCCGATGTCCGACTGGTGGGTGCGCCGGAATCTGCGGGGACGCATCTACACGAGCGCTATCGGGCTTGGATTGATGATTCCGGCGCTCGTGCTGCTGGGACTGGGCCACGGCATGTTTGCCGCCGTGGGTGCCGGACTCTGCTTCGGAATCGGATACGGAATGTTTGATACGAACAACATGCCGATTCTGTGTCAGTTTGTACCGACACACCAGCGGGCCACGGCCTACGGAATTCTGAACATGCTGGGTGTGTTTGCCGGCGCGGCCTGCACCGAGGTGCTGGGGCGCTGGGCCGACAGCGGCAATCTGGGGCAGGGCTTTGCCCTGCTGGCCGGGGTGATTGCCGTAGCCCTGCTTCTGCAATTGAGCGTATTGAAACCTGCGACGGATAACATGGAGTGAGTAGGTTGGTGTAATCGCCGGACGAGGAGCGCCGCAGCGTCAGTCAGACACTGCGGCGCTCTGTTCGTCACCGGATCTCTTTTTCTTCGTCGGGGCGGCCGTCAGTTGACCACCACCGTCGGAAAGTATTCGCGCAGCAGCGCTGCTGCGCGGTCCAGTTGCTCGGGGGTGTTTTCCCGCACGCCGCGCAGGCGGTAGTCGAGTCCCATCGCTTCGTACTTGTGGACCCCGAGGGTGTGGTAGGGCAGCAGTTCGACCCGTTCGATCGAGCGGCAGCCGCCCAGCCTCTCGCCCAACCGGCGGATATCCTCCTCGGCGTCGCTGTAGCCCGGGACAAGCACGTAGCGCAGCCAGAACGGCCGTCCGTGCTCCTCGAGCCAGGCCGCCGTGCGGAGCGTCTGCGTGTTCGAGCGTCCGGTGAGGACGCGGTGGCGTTCGGGATTGGCCTGCTTGACGTCTAGCAGCACCAGATCCACCAGCCCCATCAGCTCCTCGACGGCCGGATTCCACACCCCGCCGTTCGAGTCCAGACAGACGTGGATCCCGGCCTCCTTCAGATCGCGCACCAGCGGAACGAGCGCCGCGGCCTGGAGGGTCGGCTCGCCGCCCGAGAAGGTGACGCCGCCCCGCCGCCCGAAGAAGGGCTTCTGGTCGACGGCCATGCGCAGGATTTCGGCCGGATCGGTCTCCCGGCCGCCGCCCGTCTCGATCGTGTCGGGGTTGGCGCAGTAGAGGCAGCGGAACGGGCAGCCCTGCAGGAAGACGACGAGCCGGAGTCCCGGCCCGTCGAAGGTTCCCATCGATTCGTAGGAGTGTACGCGAATCATCCCTGCCAGGTGCTACATCCGCTCATGAAAACTGCGGCTGATGACCTCCAGCTGGTGTTCGCGGCTCAACTTGGTGAAGTTCACGGCGTAGCCCGATACGCGGATCGTCAGCTGCGGATACTTCTCCGGGTGCACCATGGCATCCTCGAGCATCTCGCGGTTCAGCACGTTGACATTCAGGTGGTGGGCCCCCTTGGTGAAGTAGCCGTCGAGCATCGTCACCAGGTTCTCGACCCGATCCTCGGGCGTCGGACCCAGTGATTTGGGGATGATCGAGAAGGTGTTCGAGATGCCGTCCTGCGAGTCGCGGTAGCGCAGCTTGGCCACCGACGAGAGCGAGGCGATGGCGCCGCTCTTGTCGCGTCCGTGCATGGGGTTGGCACCCGGTGCGAAGGCGACACCCTTGGCGCGGCCGTCGGGCGTGGCGCCGGTCTTCTTGCCGTACATCACGTTCGAGGTGATCGTCAGCAGCGACAGCGTCGGGCGGGCATTCTTGTAGACGGGCAGCTTCTTCAGCTCCTCGCTGAAGTAGTAGACCAGATCGACGCCCAGATGGTCGACACGGTCGTCGTTGTTGCCGAAGCAGGGGAATTCACCCTCGATGTCGAAGCTTTCGGTGAGTCCCTGTTCGTTGCGGCGCGGGGTCACCTTGGCATATTTGATGGCCGAGAGCGAGTCGAGGGCGATCGAGAGGCCGGCCACGCCGTAGGCGAGGTTGATGCGCGGGTCGGTGTCGACGAATGCCATCTGGGCCTTCTCGTAGTAGTACTTGTCGTGCATGTAGTGGATGATGTTCATCGCCTCGTTGTAGACGCGGGCGATCTCGTGCAGCACCTTCTTGTAGTTCTGCATCACCTCCTCGAAGCGCAGCGGACCCTCCGACAGCGCCGGGATTCCCTTGACCATCAGTGTGCCGGTATTCTCGCAGCGGCCCTCGTTCAGGGCCAGCAGCAGCGCCTTGGCCAGGTTGCAGCGGGCGCCGAAGAACTGGATCTGGCGGCCGATGTCCTGGTACGACACGCAGCAGGCGATGCCGTAGTCGTCCGAGTGGCGCACTTCGCGCATCAGGTCGTCGTTCTCGTACTGGATCGAGCTGGTGTCGGCCGAGACGCGGGCGCAGAACTCCTTGAATCCCTGCGGCAGATCGGGGCTCCAGAGGATCGTGAGGTTGGGCTCGGGCGAGGGGCCCAGGTTGTAGAGCGTCTGCAGGAAGCGGAACGAGGTCTTGGTGACCTTCGTACGGCCGTCGTTGAAGCGTCCGCCGATGGCCTCGGTGACCCACGTCGGGTCGCCGGCGAAGATGTCGTTGTAGGACTGCATGCGCAGGTGGCGCACCATGCGGAGCTTGATGACGAACTGGTCGATGAGTTCCTGGGCGAAGGTTTCGTCGATCAGGCCGTGCGCCAGGTCGTATTCGATGAAGATGTCGAGGAACGACGAGACGTTGCCCAGCGACATGGCGGCGCCGTCCTGCTCCTTGACGGCGGCCAGATAGGCCATGTAGACCCACTGTACGGCCTCCTGGGCCGACGTGGCCGGACGGCTCAGGTCCAGACCGTAGTATTCGCCCAGCGTGCGGATCTCCTTGAGGGCCTTGATCTGCTCGGCCACCTCCTCGCGCAGGCGGATGCGGGCGTCGGTCATCGGGCCGGTGAGCGAGCGCAGGTCCTGCTGCTTGGCCTCGATCAGGCGGTCCGTTCCGTAGAGGGCCAGGCGGCGGTAGTCGCCGATGATGCGGCCGCGGGCATAGTTGTCGGGCAGTCCGGTGAGGAATCCCAGCGAGCGGAACGAGCGGATCTCCTCGGTGTAGACGTCGAAGACGCCGTTGTTGTGCGTCTTGCGGTAGTGGGTGAAGATGTCGCGCACCTTTTCGTCAATATCCGTGCCGTTCTCCCTGCAGGCGCGCGAGACGACGTTGATACCGCCGAAGGGTTTGATGGCGCGCTTGAGGAGCTCGTCGGTCTGCAGGCCCACGATCAGTTCGTTCTCACGGTCGATGTAGCCGGCCTTGTGGGAGGTGATGGTCGATACGGTCTTGTTGTCCAGCGAGCGGATGCCGTTGTTCTGACGCTCCTCCTCGAGGGCCTTCAGGCAGAGATTCCAGATGTGTCGGGTGCGTTCGGTAGGTCCCTGCAGGAACGAGGCGTCGCCCAGATAGGGGGTGATGTTCGTCTGCACGAAACTCGTGACGTTGATCTCCTTGCTCCAAAGCCCGTCGATAAAGGTTTTGTTCAATTCCATAGATGCGTTTGTTGTTCGTTTTGGGATTAAGATTGTCATCTTTTGGCGCCAAAGATAGACGATTTTTCCCATACGCAACGAATCGCGGTTACAAATTTTTATAAAATTTGAAAAAAACACCTGCGTTTCGGTAGCCGGGGCCCTTGGAAACGCACTTTCCGAAATTGCTGAAAATGGCTATCTTTGCGGTAAATCCTGATCATCTCGCCCTATGGAAGAACTTACCCTGACCACGCCGGCGCTGTTGTTTTCGGCCGTGTCGCTGATTCTGCTGGCCTACACCAACCGCTTTCTCTCCTATGCACAGCTGGTGCGCACGCTCAAGGAGCAGCACCTCGAACACCCTTCGAAGGTGACGCGCGCCCAGATCGACAACCTCCGCCGCCGGCTCCAACTCACGCGCATGATGCAGGCGCTCGGTGTCTCGAGCCTCTTCTTCTGCGTGGTGACGATGTTTCTGATCTATGTCGGGCTGTTCGGCGTTGCGGCGTGGATCTTCGGGCTGGCGCTGCTTCTGCTGATCGCATCGCTCGGCGTTTCGCTGCACGAGATTCAGATTTCGGTCCGGGCGCTGGAGATCCACCTGCGCGACATGGAGAAATAGGCCGCTGGCAGCCTCCGCCGGCCGTCTTCACCGGCCGTCTTCACCGGCAACCTTCGCCGGCCGCGTTCGCCCTGGCCGTTGCCCCTCCCGCCTCTCCGGAGGCAGGGCTCCAAAAAACGAAGATGCCGCGACGTCGCGTCGCTGCATCTCCCACTAACCTACTTATGTAACCTAAAACCAACTTGTGAAATCGTCTTCCGGTTTTCACGTTGCAAAGATACGGGGCCGTTGTCTCAGCGAGATGACGGCCCCGTTACATTCGTGTGACGAATCACCGGAAAGCGTTACTTTTCCTTTGCAGGGGCGATTTCGTGCTGCGACTCGAGGAAGTAGTGCTGCGACTTGAGCAGGTTGCGCGACTGGAGCACCATGGTCTTCGTCTCGTTGAGGATCGTCAGATAGAGGACGCTGGCGCGGGTCGAGGTCTGCGGGTCTCCGTTGATGCGGCGCAGCTGGCTCTTGACGGCCTCGACAATGGTGTCGAAGAGGCGGTCGCGCATTTCGAGCACCAGATCCAGATCCGAGAAGTCCTTCGATGCGAGCATGTCGTTGATCTTGTCGAAGATCTCCTCCACCTGGTCGTTGACGCGCATCAGATCGACGATCTGCTCCTTGGACATCCCCTCGTGGTTGTTGTCGATGTGTTCGAACGAGGGGCGGGTGATGTGGATCAGCGCCTTGGTCACCTCCGAGAGGTAGTCGACCACCTGGACGTAGAAGTGGCCCGTGTCGATGTCGCAGCGCTGCAGGCGTCGCAGTGTGGGCATGATGTTGTATTTGCGCTCGCGGGCCTCCTCGAAGAGTCGGTTCGAGTCGCGGACCATCTCCTTCAGGACCTTGCGGTTCTCCTTGAAGACGGCCACCAGCGTGCGGTTATAGATACGCGTGACCTCCTGCATCGTGTTGCAGACCTCGCCGATGCAGGCGCAGAGCACCTCGTCGGGCGTTTCGGCCTTCTCGAGCGGGAGCAGCTCCTTTTCGGCCTCCTCCTTCAGCGCCGGGGTCTTGCGGTGGCTGCGGATGAGCAGCCAGGCGCAGATCAGCGTCAGCGCCACGACGGCCACCCAGCCGCCCCAGAGCAGCAGCGCCGTGACGGCCAGGGCGATGAGGAATCCGCCCAGCGCGGTGATGAACCACCCCGAGATGACGGCCATCACGCCCGTGATGCGGTAGACGGCGCTCTCGCGGCCCCACGTGCGGTCGGCCAGCGACGAACCCATGGCCACCATGAAGACCACGTAGGTGGTCGACAACGGGAGTTTGTACGACGTGCCGATGGCGATCAGTATCGAAGCGGCCGTCAGGTTGACCACGGCGCGGATCAGGTCGTACTGGGCCGAGGTGCGCTCCTCGACGGGCAGCGGTTCGAAGCGGCGGTCGATGGCCTTCTGCAGGCGCTGGGGGACGATGCCGCTCCAGAGGTGGTTGGCCATGAGCGTCAGACGTACCAGACCGCGCGAGAGGAATGTCGAGCCGAAGCGCTCCTCCTCCTCGTGCTGCGAGGCGAGCGAGAGTTCGGTTTCGGCCACGTGCTGCGACTTTTTCGAGAAGAAGAGCGTCAGCACCATGATCACTCCCGAGACGATCAGGATCAGGAAGTTGGCACGGGCCGGGGCTTCGAGCTGTCCCATCATGATAGCCTCGCTGCCGGCGTCACGGGCGATCTGCCAGGCGTCGAAGCTGGCCAACGGTACGCCGATGAAGTTCACCAGGTCGTTTCCGGCGAAGGCCAAGGCCAGGGCGAAGGTTCCCGAGAGGATGGTAATGCGCATGATGTTCAGACGCATGCGCTGGAAGATCCACAGCACGATGGCAGCCACGATCCAGAAGACGAAGAGGGTGAGCAGCACATGGTTGGTGACGTATTCGGAGATGGCCGTGGGGATCAGCCCCGAGCTCTTGAGTCCATTGAAGAGGGCGAAGTAGAGGACTCCCGAGAGCGAGAGGCCGCACCAGACGGCGCCCCAGCGGCGGAAGACCGGTGCGTAGCGGAACGAGAAGATCAGCCGCGAGACGTACATGTATATGAGTCCGGCGACGAAGGCGAAGGCCACCGAGAGCAGGATGGCGGCGATGATGACCATGGCCTTTCCGGTGTTGATGAACTGCGAGAGGTCGTGCAGCGAGAAGGCCGGATCGGCCGAGATGCGGAAGAGGGCCGTGGCGACGGCGGCGCCCAGCAGTCCGAAGACCATCGAGACGGTGGTCGAGGTCGGCAGGCCGAGCGTGTTGTAGAGGTCGAGCAGCAGGACGTTCCCGAGCATCATGCCCAGGAAGAGCATCATGATCTCCGGGAAGGAGAACTGCCCGGGGTAGAAGACCCCGCTGCGGGCCACCTCCATCATGCCGCTGGAGGTGAGCGTACCGATGATAATACCCGCGGCGGCGACCCAGAGGATCGTGCGGCGCGGGGCGACCTTCGAGCCGATGGCCGAGTTGAGGAAGTTGATGGCGTCGTTGGCGACGCCCACGACAATGCCCATCACGGCCAGAATGGCCAGAATGATGACGATGGCGGTAAACAGGGGCGACATATATCTGTTGCGTTATTGAATTTCCCGAGGGAAAGTTCTTCTCCGGGGGGGGGTCGACGCGAGGCGGTCGGGCGGTGTTTGCGGGTTGGGAGCTAAGACCGCAGCCGACGCTGTGCCGGGGACATCCCGGGGTGTGGAACTTACCGGGAGCAAAGGTCCGAAACAGATATTACAAAACGGTTACAACGTTGTTTCAACGTCGTGAAACATGTGGAGTTCAGCTTTTTTGCGGAGTGTGAAGAGGAATTCCAGTCCGCCGCGGTCGCGGTTGCGCACCGAGATCGTGCCGCCGTGGATCATCACGGCGTTCTTGACGATCGAGAGGCCGAGTCCCGTTCCGCCCAGTTTGCGCGAGCGGCCCTTGTCGACGCGGTAGAAGCGTTCGAACAGGTGGGGAAGGTGCTCCTCGTCGACGCCGATACCGTTGTCGGCAAAGAGAATCGTACACTCCTCGGGGGTATCGTCCACCAGGCGGATGAAGATATCGCGGCCGCCGGAGTAGGCCGCGGCGTTGTCGGCCAGGTTGCGGAAGATCGAGCCAAGCAGTGCCGGATTGCCCTCGACCTCGACCCTCGTCGGGAAGTCGACATTCACGCGCAGCCGCTGCTCGGCGGGTTTGAGGGCCATTTCGTCGGCCACCTCGTTGATCAGGTCGTTTACGACGACGGGTTCCTTGCGGATCAGCTGGCTGGCCTCGTCCATACGTGTGATGGTGGCCACGTCGGCGAGCAGCCTCCGCAGCCGCTCGGTCTGTGCGGCACTCTTCTCGAGGAACTCCTGCCGCCGCCGCGCGTCGATCTGCGGGTTGGCCAGCAGCGTCTCCAGATAGCCCTGAATGGCCGCTACGGGGGTCTTCAGTTCGTGGTTGATGTTGTTGGTGAGCTGTTTCTTGATGCGAATCTTCTCCTGCTCCTCGTGCAGGGCCAGGGCGTGTTCGCGGTCACGGTCGGCCGTGGTGCGCTGCAGTCGGGCGTAGAGGCGGATGATGTGGTTCGAGATTTCACCCAGTTCGTCGTGCGGGAAGGGCTCCTCCTCGTCGATGCGTTCGCCGCGTTCGGCCCGTTCGGCGAAGTCGTTCAGCCGCGAGATGTTGTGTCCGAGCCGCCGCGTGGCGAAGTAGCCCGCCACGCTCATCAGCAGCGTGATGCCGAGCATGAGCCAGAGGAATTCGCGGTCGGCGGCCAGCACCTCGCTCAGCGGGACGCTGTAGGGGACGGCCGTGCGGACGATGGCCCGCTCGCCGGCCATGGCCGAGTAGAAGTAGTTGCGATGGGTGCTCGCCGAGTGTCGTCGGATGATGTATCCGGTGCCGTGGGCCAGGGCATCGACAACCTCGGGACGGTCGAGGTGGTTGGCCGTCGGGAGCGTGTCGAGCGAGTTGTCGAAGAAGACATGCCCCGAGCGGTCGATCAGCGTCACGCGCAGCTCCTCGAAGGGCTCGTCGTGCGAGGCGATGAAACGGGCCGGGTCTGTGCCGTCGTTCAGCGCGTCGAGCAGCCGCAGGTTGAAGAGTTGCAGCTGGGCATTGAGGTGTTCGGCCTTGAAGTGCTTCTCGCGGCCGTACTGAAACAGCACGAAACAGGCTACCAGCGTCCACGAGAAGACCAGCAGCAGCACGAAGAGCCGCTGGTGGTAGGAGAATCTACTCCTCAAAGCCGTAGCCATAGCCCAGACGCGTGACGATGTGTTTGCCGTAGGGGCCGATCTTGCGGCGCAGACGGGTAATGTTGACGTCGATCGTACGGTCCAGCACGATCACCTCGTCGCTCCAGATGCGGTGGAGGATCTCCTCGCGGGAGAAGATCACGCCGCGGTGGGCAAGCAGCAGGGCCAGAATCTCGAACTCCTTCTTGGTCAGGGCCAGTTCCGTGCCGTCGAGAGTGCAGATCTTGCGTTTGAGATCCATCTCGAGCCCCTCGAAGGCGATGGTTTCGTGTTCGGGCTCGGCGGCCGCGGTGCGGCGCAGGACGCTGCGCACGCGGGCCAGCACCTCGCGGATCGAGAAGGGTTTGGTGATATAGTCGTCGGCGCCGAGGTTCAGCCCGGCGACGGTGTCGTCTTCGGAATCCTTGGCCGTGCAGAAGATTACGGGGACGTGGGCCGTTTCGGGCCGCTCCTTGAGGATGCGGGTCATGCGGAAGCCGCTCATCTCGCCCATCATGACGTCGAGCAGAATCAGCGAGTAGCGTTCGGGATGCATCTCGAGGGCCTGTTCGGCGCTGTAGGCCACGTCGACGTCATAACCTTCGACTTCGAGGTTGAACTGGAGGATTTCGCACAGCGACTCTTCGTCGTCGACCACGAGGATTTTGTTTTTTGCCATAGCTTCGGGTTTGATTCCGGGCCAAATTTACACAACATTCACGGATGTTACACGCCCCGTGTCCGACTTTTCACCGAAATGTAACAGAGGGGGCTTTCCGGTCGGCTCTCTTCGGGGCCGCCGTTCCCTCGGCCGTTACTTGCCGAGGACCTCCATCTGCTGGCGGACCGACTCCTCGTGGATGGCCTGCATGACCGTGCGCATGAATTCGCGGTCCATGCCCAGCTCGACGGCCTGGGCGGCGCGCCGGGCCAGCAGCTCTTCGTAGCGCTGTGCCTGCAGGATGGGCATGTCGTGCTCCTTCTTGTACTGTCCGATGTCGCGTGAGACGCGCATGCGCCGTACGAGCAGGTCGAGCAGCTGGTCGTCGAGTTTGTCGATCTGGGCGCGCAGCTCGTTGAGGTTCTCCGTAGTGACGGTCTGCTCGCGGATCACCAGATTGCGCAGGATGTAGGCCAGAGCGTCGGGGGTTACCTGCTGGGCCTTGTCGCTCCAGGCGCAGTCGGGCGAGCAGTGCGCCTCGACGATCAGCCCGTCGAACCCGATGTCCATGGCCTGCTGCGAGAGCGGGGCGATCAGTTCGCGTTTGCCGCCGATGTGGCTCGGGTCGCAGAAGATCGGCAGTTCGGGCAGTCGGCGGTGCAGCTCGATGGGGATGGCCCACATCGGGTGGTTGCGGTAGATGCTCTTGTCGATGGAGGTGAAGCCGCGGTGGATGGCCCCCAGACGGCGGATTCCGGCGTTGTGGATGCGTTCGATGGCGCCGATCCACAACTCGAGGTCGGGACTTACGGGGTTCTTCACCAGTACCGGGATGTCCACGCCGCGCAGCGCATCGGCAATCTCCTGCATGGCAAAGGGATTGGCCGCCGTGCGGGCGCCGATCCACAGCAGGTCGATTCCTCCCTTGAGTGCCGTTTCGACATGCTGTCGCGTGGCGACCTCCGTGGCGGTGTACATGCCCGTTTCGCGTTTTACGCGCTGCATCCAGGGGATTCCCTTTTCGCCGACGCCTTCGAAACCTCCGGGTTTGGTGCGGGGCTTCCAGAGCCCGGCCCGGTAGATGTGGAGGCCTTCACGGGCCAGCATGCGGGCCGTTTCGATGACCTGCTCTTCGGTTTCGGCACTGCACGGACCGGCAATGACCAGCGGACGCCGGGGATCGACCCCGGGAAGCGTGATGGGTTGGATGTCGTTCATGGTTTTCTATTTTTTGTTGTTCTTGATTCGGTTTTTTCGGGAAGCCGCCTTCGGTCGCAACGGCTTGCGGGGGCTTCGACGGGTTGCTCTTCGGGGTCAGATCTCGGGATTGGCCCCTTCGGCATATTCGCCCAGGATGCGGAATCCGCTGGTCAGCGGCCGGGCCGCATCGATGGCCTGGCGGTAACGGTAGGGATCGTCGAAGGTGACGTCGACGTAGAACTGATACTCCCACTCGCGACCGATGATCGGCAGCGACTGGATCTTCGTGAGGTTGATGTCGTAGAACGAAAGGACGGTCAGCACCTTCGAGAGCGAGCCCTGCGTGTGGCGGAGGGTGAAGACCAGCGAGGCCTTGTTCGTGTGTCCGGGATCGGTGAATTCGGCGGCGCGGCTTTCGTCGGCCAGGATCAGAAAACGGGTGAAGTTGTGGCGGTTGGTCTCGATGCCGCGGCGGAGGATCTCCAGCCCGTACATCTCGGCGGCATCGGCTCCGCAGATGGCGGCCGTGGCGGCGAGATGCCCTTCGGCGATTTCGCGGGCACTGCCGGCCGTGTCGTCGCGTTCGACGACCTTCATTGCCGGGTGGCTCTTCAGAAACTCACCGCACTGCATCAGGGCGATGGGGTGCGAATGCACCTCGCGGATCGTGTCGAGCCGTTCGCCGGGAAGGGCGGCGATGACGTGCGAGATGCGGATCTTCTGCTCGCCGACGATCCGGGCCCGGCTGCGCTGAAGCAGTTCGTGGTTGGGCAGCAGGCTGCCGGCGATGGTGTTCTCGATGGCGGCGATGCCCAGCAGCGCAGGGTCTTCGGCCAGCTGTTCGAACAGTTGGCCGAAACTTGCGCAGGGGAGCACTTCGAGCTCCCGATCGGCGAAATAGCGTCGGGCGGCGGTTTCGTGATAGCATCCTGCGATGCCCTGTATGGCGATTCTCTCCATGGAATGGTAGATTAAAGAAAAATCCCGCACGGTCTTCGTGCGGGATTTTCATGCTTGTATGCGTTTGTTGGTTCGATCCTTTCCGGTCTTCATCCGATGCATGGCGTCCCGCATTTTCTCTTGGCATAAAAGAAAAAGGAATAAAAGAAATATGCGAAACCGTAGAGCTTCATCTTCGGAAGAGTTTGTCTGGGTACAAATATACTAAAAAATTTTGAAAAACCAAATCCGCGGCCGCTTTTTTGGACGGAAAAAGGCGTTTCTGCCGCTTCGGGGGGGGGCGGGATTCGGCGGTGCGCGAGCCTCCGATCCTCGGGTACGGTGTCCGGCGGGGGCTCTTCGAAGAGGGGGCGGGCGCCGCGGTTTCGCCTGTTCTGCGTTCTTGTCGGGCGCCGCGGTCTCTCCTGGCCCGTTGTTTCGCTTGTTCCGCGGTCTCGCCGGGCGCCGCGGTCGCCTTCCGACTTTCCGGCAGATGCTCGCTGCTGCCGGATTGGAACACAACTACAGTCGGTTTATTGTCAAACGACTCTTTGCCGAGCGCTTCGAAGTCATCCGCCGTGACCCTTCAAAGGTGGAGTTTCTGACACGACTCAATGACCTTTACTTCCAGTTCCAGCGCGTCGGGAACAACTATAATCAGGTGGTCCGGGCCATCAACAGCCACTTCTCCAACGTCTCGATCCCCCGCCAGATCGCCGCGTTGGAACAGCATACCCGTGAACTGAAAGCGTTGAGTATCGAGATTCTGAATCTTACCAAACAGGCCGAAGGATGGTTGCGAATATAAGGACGGGAGCAACCGTCGGCGGAGCCATTCGCTACAACGAGGAGAAGGTTAACCGGGGACAGGCCGAGGTGCTCTTCTAGAATCGGATGCTTGATCCGTTCGTTGGATGCGATTCTGGAATTGGCAGACGTGCAGGCATGAGGAGGAGCGACGACTTCGTCAGCACAGGCATCGACGAAAGCGTCGATTGTTGTAATCTATTTGAATTTGGTCAAGTCCTAAGTTCAACAACTATAAGATCTGCTACTTGGGGATCTTGATGTACTTTATGACTTTATGATCAGTCTTGAACCTGTGATTCTAAAAGATAATGAGGGCGAAATATGTACTTGCCACTTATGATTCCGTTAAGTCGGTGGTTTTATCCGCTTGATGCACTTGAATATATTCTTTGGGTGTCATTCCGTACATCTCCTGGAAGTATTTCGTAAAACGGTATTGGTTGTTCATGCCGACTTCGATCATCACTTCGTTGACCCGCATGCCTCCGGATGCCAGCAATTGGGCCGCACGTTTGATGCGGATGTCGCGGATGATCTCCGAGACGGTCCGCCCGCCGGCCACGCGTTGCATCCGTCGATACAGCTGCATGCGGCTCATGTGCAGTTCTTTGGCCAGATACTCGATGTCGAAGAGCGGATTCTGGATGTTGGCCTCGACAATGGAACTCATCTTTTGCAGCAGTTGTTCGTCATCCGAGGGCAGCTCCACGGGCGTCGGATTGGTGATCGTCTCGCTTCGGAGTTTCCGGGCAAAATGCTCTCTGGAACTTAACAGGTTACTGATCCGGAAATTTAGGTTCTCGGCCTCGAACGGCTTGATGATGTACTCCTGAGCTCCGGCCGTCAATGCCTCCCGGATTGATTTCTGATCCTCTTTGACGCTGTGTATGATGATCGGAATGAAATTTGTCCGCGGATTTGACTTCATGCGGCACGTGAATTCAATGCCGTCCATGACCGGCATCATCAGGTCGCAGATGACCACATCCGGTTTCAGTTTCTGCGCCAGGGCCAACCCCTCCTCTCCGTTGAAGGCCACGGCAGTTCGGAACTGCGATTCCAGGCAGGAGACTATGTAGGCGTTCATGTCGGGGTTGTCCTCGATGATCAGCACCAGATATTTCCGGTCATCAGGACCGGAGGCCGGACGATCCGGTTTCTCAATCGGCGGATGTGACGACTTGTCGGGAAGGACTATCTGTTCCTCGGGATAACAGTGGCGATCAATGGGGAAACGGATTATGAAAAGCGATCCCTGCCCCTCTTTGCTGCTTACCGTGATTTGGCCTTGGTGCAACTCGATCAGGGCTTTAGAGAACGAAAGTCCCACCCCGCTGCTTACTCCGTTCAAAGGGGTGCTGTGGAAGAAGAGGTCAAAGATCCGAGGTAGATCAGCCGAGGGGATGCCGATGCCCGAATCCTGTACTGAAATGCAGGCATAACGCACCTTGTCGTGGGTTTCGACGGCCAGCCGGACGTGGATGTCCCCTTGTTCGGGCGTGAACTTGTAGGCGTTGGAGATTAGGTTTTGGAGGATCTTCTCGATCTTGTCCCGGTCGAACCAGGCGTCCGGCAGGGTCTGCGGGGCTTCGAAGTGGAGCATGATGTCGGTTTGTTCGCTCATGCTCCCGAACGAACGCACGACCTCCCGGACGGTATAGGCCAGGTTGTAGCATGATATTTTAAGCGGGAGGTTCTGTGCCGACACCCGGCGGATTTCGAGCAGCTGGTTGATCAGTTTCAGCAGTTTGTTGACGTTGCGGCGGATCAGTCCCAGTCTGAACGAAACGTATTCATCGAGCCCGTTCCGCTCTTCGAGATCTTTGAGCGGGGCCGTGATAAGGGCAAGCGGGGTGCGGAGTTCGTGGGTGATGTTGGTGTAGAACCCGAGTTTCATCTCGGACAATTCGCGGGCCTTTTCCTGCTCGATCTGCTGCATGAACAGCTTGCGGCGCCAGCGCTGCCGGGCCGTGAGGTAAAAGACCGCGGCAGTCAGCAGGGCCGTGGCAAGCACGAGGTAGATCAGATACGCCCACCAGGTAGCCCACGGGGCCGGGTGTACGATGATCGTCAGCGTGCGCTCGTTTTCGTTCCAGACGTCGTCTCCGTTCGACACGCCTAAACGGAACGTGTAGCGTCCCTCCGGAAGCCGCGTGTAGGTCGCGAAACGGCGCTCGGAACCGACCGTTGTCCATTCGGTGTCATATCCGTCCAGCCGGTACCGGAAACTGTTTTTCGAGGGGTTGACATGTTGATCCGACGTAAATTCGATGGTAAAACTGTTTTGGTTGTAATTCAGTTCCAGTTGTCGGGTGCTGTTCAGCGGCTTTTGGAGAAGCATGTGCCCGTCGTATTCGCGGCCGGGAAGGATGCGTTGTCCGAAGATCTTCAATTCGCTCAGAAACGGGGTCCCGGGATAGGGATCGGTGCTGAACCGATTGGGATTGAAATAGTTGATGCCGTTGATTCCACCGACGAAGATCCATCCGTTTTTCGAGATGGCGGCGACTTCGGTCCAGGTGTTGCTTTGCAGGCCGTCGTCGCTGACATAGCGTTTTACGTGCCCGGACGAGGGCGTGTAGTGGAAGAGTCCCTGACTCCCGTTGAGCCAGAGATCGCCCGATAGGTCCTCCGTGATAGCGACGATTTTGGCATTTTCGAGTCCCGGAGCAAGGATGTGGCTTGTGGCGGAGATTGTTCCGTCGAGGACGGTCAGCCGGTTCAGCCCGGCGTCGGTTCCGATCCATACGGCTCCATCCTTTGTCATGTGCAAACACCAGATGTGGTTGTCACTCAACGCCAGGGATCCCGAACCCTGGCGCAGGACCTCGACATCGATCCCGGGGTCGGTGTCCGTGTAGCGGATCTTGGACAGCCCGTTGTCGGCGGACCCGGCCCAGATCAGACCGTTCTTGCGGTCCGACAGCAGCGAATAGGTGGAGTTTGAGGCCAATCCATGGGCAATCGTATAAGTGATGCTTCGCCCCGATTCGGGATTATGGCGGATCAGACCGTCCATGGTGGCGATCCAGATGTCTCCGTGTTCGTCTTCGCACAGGTCGAGGAAGTAGCGGTAACGTTGCGGGGCGTCTGCCGGGATGCCGGGCAGATGCAACTGCGACCTGCGGAACCGACCGTATGGAAGCCTGTCAAGTCGGTAGACCCCCTCCTGCGCAGCGATCCAGATTGTCCCGTTGCTGCTCTGGATGATGCGCGATATCGAATTGCCCGTAACGGAGGCGGAGAGGTCCTCCAGGACACCCGACCGAAAGTCATAACGGTATGTCGAGCCTTTGAAGGTGTTGATCCACAGCTTTTCGTCGGCGTCGATGAACAGGGCGTTGATGTGCTGGCCGTCGTATCCCAGTTCGGTGTACCGTTTCCCGAGGAGCGGTTTGAAGGTCTGGAATTGCGGGGCCGCGGTCGGGGCATGGTTCACACCCCGGCGGGTGCCGGCCCACAGAACGCCCGACCGGTCGAGGCAAAGGCAGGAAATGTCGTTGTCGCTAATGCGGCCGAACAGGTCGGATTTGGCATAGCGGTCGATCGACGTCACCCGGTTGGGGAATTCCAGTTCGAGGGAGTAGATCCCCTCCGTATTGCTGCCGACCCAGAGGTGATCTTTCCGGTCGCGGATCGTGCATACAGCCTGAATCCGAAGCTCGTCAGGGAGGTGCAGTTCGCTGAAAAGCTTGCCGTCGGTGCTGGTTGCAATGCCGTGGTTGTGGCTCACCCAGAGGACGCCCCAAGGATCGCACTCCACGTACCGGACCTGCTGCTGGGATATCTCCGAGATCAGCCGTAGCGAACGTTTCTTGTGCCCGCCCGCTTCGCAGAGATAGAGCCCCTGGGAGGTTCCGAGCCAGATGTTCCCCCGCTGATCTTCGGTGATGCAGTTGACGTCCAGAGCCTCGAATCCGCTTGCGGCAACGAAGGTATATCCGCCGTCGGGGGCGGGTTGTGCGAGAATCACCCCTTTTTCATGTCCGATCCAGATCGTGCCGGAACGCTCCTCGAAGATCGTCCGGACCTTTTTCAGCTCGGGGATGCCCAGTTGCGGAGTGTAGTCGACATAACGGTCGGTTCGGGGATCGTAGCGCATGATGCCGCCGTCGAGTCCGATCCAAATGGAACTGTCGGCGGCTTCGGCCAGACAGACGATCCGGTTGTTGACCAGGCCTCCGCGCTACCCGGAGGCATGTCGTACGGCGTGAATGTCATATCCGTCGAAAAAATTCAGTCCGTCGTAGGTTCCGATCAGAATACGGCCGTCAGCCATTTGCAGGATTGACGAGACGGAGTTTTGAGATAAACCGTCGTTCACGCTCAGATATCTGAATGAAAGCCGAGTGTCGATTTTGGGGTTCAACTCACCGGCGACGGTGACGACCTGGAACAGGAGGAGCAGAGCCCCGAATATGACAGACGCTTTTTTCACCATGATTCCTGTGTATTCTTGCAGACAAAATTAGCAAACATTATTTTGAAAAACGTCTTTTTACATAGGCGTCTGAGCCGAATGCCGCTCGAGGCCTCTTTCGGGGCGGGGCGTGCAATAAAAAAACAGTTTAATGTTACAATTTGAATAAAAAAAGGGGGCGGCTCTTGCTACTTTTGTAAAGCAGACAAGGATGTTTGCGGAACCAATCCAAAAAATTAAACCAGCTAACCTATGCAAAAAACTTTTACCCGACAGATTTGCCGGCTTGTGGGGAGCTTGGCATTGATCCTATCTTTTTCGACGGGGGTCCGGGCGCAGGAGGCGTCACCGCAGCGGGATATCACCGGAAGTGTAAAATCCCTGTCCGGA
Organism: Alistipes sp. An116; assembly: GCF_002161005.1. NCBI lineage: Bacteria > Pseudomonadati > Bacteroidota > Bacteroidia > Bacteroidales > Rikenellaceae > Alistipes > Alistipes sp. An116. The sequence continues at coordinate 31,236 of NZ_NFLR01000012.1, read as the reverse complement.
GACGCCATGGCCGGAGTTACAGTCATGGTCAAGGGCACAACCATCGGTACGACAACCGGCGCCAATGGTGTTTTCTCGCTGAAAGTCCCGACCGATGCCCGTGCCTTGACCGTCTCCTTTGTTGGATACGTCACGCGCGAGGTAGCTCTTTCAGCACAGAAGACGGTCTATACGGTCATTCTGGAAGAGGATGTCGTTTCGATGGACGAGGTGGTGGTTATCGGTTACGGGTCGGTAGCCAAACGGGATCTCACGGGGTCTGTAGCTTCGGTATCGGGCCGGTCGTTGGCCGATTCACCGGTCTCGAACATGGCACAGGCGCTGACGGGTCGGATGCCGGGAGTACAGATCACCACGACGGATGGCTCTCCCGATGCGGATGTGAAGATTCGGGTGCGTGGCGGAGGCTCCATTACGCAGGACAATTCGCCTTTATATATTGTTGACGGTTTTCCCGTGGAGCGGATCTCCGACATTTCGGTCAACGACATTCAGTCGATCGACGTGTTGAAGGATGCCTCCTCGTCGGCCATCTATGGTGCGCGGGGTGCCAACGGTGTCATCATCATCACGACCAAATCGGCACGGGCCGGGAGGACGACCGTCTCCTACAACGCCTTTGCGCAGATGAAATATGTGCCGAAGATGATCGACGTGATGGATCCGTACGAGTACGTGCTGATGCAGTATGAGCTGACGACGCTCAAGGGAGGACAGGATGCCGAGTCGTTTGAGAGCCATTTCGGTACTCCGGCCGATTTTGACATCTACCGGCAGATGCCCGGCCGCGATACGCAGTCGGAGATGTACGGCCGCACGGCCTGGGGACAGTCGCATAACGTTTCGGTGTCGGGCGGGACGAACAAGACCCGTTTTACGCTCAGCGCCACCCACCTCGATGAGGACGGCGTATTGCTCGAATCGGGCTATCGGCGGACGAACCTCAACTTCAAGATGAACCAGGATCTTTTCAAGGGGCTCCGGCTTGATCTTTCGGCCTATTATACCAATACGGTCATTGACGGTGCCGGAACGACGGTGAACAGTTCGACGGAGATCAAGAATGCGGTGAGCTACCGTCCGACGATCGGCAAGGCGGAGCGAGGCCAGGGTGCATCGGAAGCGGATATCGCCTGGGTTGACGAGAATATCGAGGCGCAGAGCCAGCTCTACGATCCGGTGGAGCTCATCAAGCAGGACTACAAGCGTCAACGCCGCAACGAGTTGAATGTCAACGGGGCTCTGACCTGGAAATTCGCCAGGAACTTTACATGGCGGTCGGATTTCGGAATCCTGACCCGTGACTACGAGACCAAACGCTACTACGGTCCGTTGACCTATACCTCCCGGCAAGCGGGTTCACAGCCCGTGGCCCTGATCACCACGCAGAGCATGCCCCGCTGGCGGACCTCGCATACGCTGACCTTCGACATCAAGAATTTCCGACGCAAACACAACATCAACATCATGCTGGGTTTCGAGGCGATGCGCGAAACCTCGACGTTGCGGGAGATGAAGTCCTACCAGTTGCCGACGAACATGGCCATCGATGACATCTTCGCCAACATGGCCTTCGGGTCGCAGGAGTATCCCTATACATTCGAGGATACGCCGGTTGCGATGGCCTCGTTTTTCGGGCGGATCAACTACTCCTATCGGAATAAATATCTTGTCACGGCGACGGTCCGGGCGGACGGGTCGTCCAAGTTTGCGCCGGGGAATCAGTGGGGCGTCTTTCCTTCGGCGGCCTTCGCCTGGCGCATCTCCGAGGAACCGTTCCTCAAGAAGGTGGAGTGGATCGATGATCTGAAACTGCGCCTCAGTTACGGTGAGGCGGGTAACAACCGCATAGCCAACGACATGTGGCGTCGGACCTTCAAGGGGGTCTTTTCGGGGCAGCAGAACATGGTTGCGGGTATTGGCGGCAAGCCGAACATCTATTTGACCAATGCCTCGACGGTACTTGTCAACGAGGATCTGGTCTGGGAGACAACGGCCACGCGCAATCTGGGTGTTGATTTCGGGATTCTGAAGAACCGCCTGAGCGGAAGCGTCGAGCTCTATTGGAATACGACGCGGGATCTGCTCATCAAGAACAAGATTCCGCTGCACACGGGTTACGACGAACAGCAGGTCAACGTGGGGCAGACCTCCAACCGCGGATTGGAGATTTCGCTGACGGGAGTGCTTGTCGACAGGTCCGATTTCCAGCTTTCGGCCTCGTTCAACATAGCCTTCAACCGCAATCGGGTGGACAAGCTCTACGGAGCCGAGGAGAAGTTCTACGACAGCGGCTGGAACAATACCGATCTGCGGGACTATCTGCTTCGGGAGGGAGATCCCGTGGGGTTGATCTACGGATACGTTACTGACGGTTTTTATACGGTGGACGATTACGAGGATGGTCCCGGATGGGTGTTGAAGCCGGGGGTTGCCAACAGCCAGAACGTCACCGGTTCGAACGGTAACCCGGGGAGTTATCCGCGGGTCGGTTCGCTCAAGCTCAAGAAGACGACGCCCTATGATCCGAATGATCCCGAATCGTGCATCGTGACGGAGGCCGATCGGACGGTCATCGGCAATGCCAATCCGAAGCATACCGGCGGATTCAGCATTACGGCAGCCTTTAAGGGATTTGATCTGTCGGCGATGTTCAATTGGGTCTACGGGAACAGCATCTACAATGCGCAGCGGCTTTTCAACACCTCGACGGGAAAATACCAGTGGTACAATCTGCGTTCGGAGATGGATTCGCATCATCGGTTCCGGGTCTTTGACGATGCCGGCAACGATCTGCGCAACGACAAGGAGGCCTTGCGGGCATTCAACGCCGGTGCGACGATCTGGAGTCCGGTATACCAGTATACGATTCTCCATTCGTGGGCCGTGGAGGACGGCTCGTTCCTGCGGTTGAGCAATCTGACGTTCGGCTATACGCTTCCGCAGCATCTGACCAAAAAGATCTGTCTGTCGAAATGCCGGATCTATGTTACGGGGACGAATCTTTTCTGCTGGACGGCCTATACGGGATTCGATCCCGAGGTCGACACGCGCCGCAGTACGCCGCTCACCCCCGGAGTCGACTATTCGGCCTATCCCCGGACCCGGTCGTTTGCCGTCGGGGTCAATCTCACGTTCTGAAATGCACAATCATTCCAAAAAACGATAGAATCATGAAACGAACCATATGCAGAATTCTTGCATGCGGGCTTCTGCTTTTCAGCGGTTCCTGTACGGAATTCCTGTCCACCGAATCGCCGTCGACCATGCCCGATACGAAGGTTTTCAGCACGGAAGGAGACACCTATCGGGCCGTGATGAATATCTATGCCATATTGGCCCGGACATCGCTCTACAGCCAGCGGGTGAGTCTGTTTGCCCCCTACAACAACGACATCGAGTATGCGAAGACCAATGCCACCTCCGAGGACACGCGACGGGGTATGTGGGACTATACGCTGACGTCGGCCAATTCCGAGACGCTCTCCATGTGGGCGGATCTCTATCTTGGAATCAACAGTGCCAACGAGTGTATCGCGGGGATGGAGAACGGTCCGTTGCTCGGTGCCGCTCCGACCGGGACGCCGTCGACGATCCGGCAGCTTTACGGCGAGGCCAAGGGGTTGCGGGCGCTGCTCTATCTGGTGCTGGTCCGCGACTGGGGGGGGGATGTTCCCTTCCTGACGAAGGAGACCCGTTATGACGACAATTTCTATATTGCGCCGACGGATCGTGACGAGATTCTCTCCTATCTGATCAAGGATCTGATGGAGGCCGAACCGGGGATGCTCTACGCTTCGGAGTTGACGGAGACGTGCGAACGGATGAACCGAGGTGCCGTACAGGCGCTCATTGCACGGCTGGCCCTGACGCGTGGTGGCTGGGCTTTGCGCCCCAACGAGTCCAATCCGTCGGATCCGGGAAAGATGGAGCGTGCGGCGGATTACCTGGAATACTATCGGATTGCCAATACGTATGCCCGCAAGCTCTACAAGTCGGGTAAACACTCGCTGGGACTCTCGTACAAGCAGGTTTTCGTCAACGAGGCGCAGAAGGTTTTCCCGTCGGGCGACGACATGCTCTATGAGGTGGCCATGGCGATGGGTTATTCCAGCTATGTGGGACACTATATCGGGCAGCGCATCGACAACAGTCCCAATATCATTTACGGATACAGCAATCCGTGGTTTCTGGTGACCATGCCTTATTTCCACTCCTTCGATGGTGCGGACGAACGTCGCAGCGTAAACTGTACGCCCTATACGTGGGTCTGGAACAATGAGAAGGGGCGTATCGAACAAAAGATCTCCGACTGGAAGAATATCTACATCGGGAAGTGGTCGAAACTCGACATGAAGACGCCGCAGGGGGCGGGAGCCACGATCAATACGGGAATCAATTTCCCCGTACTGCGCTACACGGATGCATTGCTGATGCTGGCCGAGACGGAGAACGAGCTGAACGGCGGGCCGACGGATCTGGCGCGTGAGGCATTGAAAACGGTTCGTCGTCGGGCCTTTGCCACGGGGCTTCATGCGGAGAAGGTGGACGACTACGTGGCGGCGCTGACGGATCATGACACCTTTTTCGAGGCGTTGGTGCAGGAACGTGCCTGGGAGTTCTGCGGCGAAGGGATCCGCAAGTACGATCTGATCCGCTGGAACCGGTTGCGGCAGAGTCTCATTGATATGCGACAGGCACATATCGACATGGCGGTCGGGGCCCGAACGGGCGAAGGGAAATACAAGAACATCCCGGCCAACATCTACTGGAAACTGCTTGACGACGGAACGCTCGACATTGTCGGACTGGATCAGAACATGTCCAAGGCGCCGGAGGGTTATTCCACGCAAAGCTGGGCGAAAGCGATGGTCAGCCAGGTGGGAGATGAATACATTCTCAACGAGTCGGTCGATCAGTGGTGGCGTCCGGAGATCTACACCCGGGATCCGATGGTCTATATCTACCCTTATTCACAGGATGTCGTAGCGGAGAGCAAGGGGATGATTGTCAATTATTACGGTAAACGATAGACGGTAGTCTCAAACTCATACAACAATCGAATCATGAAAGCGAAATATCGGATAATGCGGATGCTGGCGGTTCTGTTTGTGCTTGCCGGCAGTGCGGCCTGCCAGAATGATCAGTCGCAGGCGTGGGGAGATCCCCGTCTGTTTCTTCCGACCAATCTGGTCAGTTTCAAACAGGACAACGGGCTGGTGATCCGTTGGGGGATTTCGTACGGCGCCGTGGGATATCGGGTCGATCTTTCGGAGAGTTCGGATTTTTCGGAGATCGCAGCCACGCAGGAGATTCCGGCCGCTGAGGACAAGAACTACGAAGCCGTATTCACGGGTCTGGCCGAAGAGCGTCTCTATTACATCCGCCTCTGTGCTTTGGCGGCCGAGGAGTCGCTCCAGTCGAAATACCTCTACTCGGAATGTATGACCGGACAGATGCGGTCGGTGTTCAACGAGGTGGGGTATGCCGACATGACCTATACGTCGGTGACGCTCTCCTGGACCGAGGACCTCGGGTCGCAGGAGATTCTGCTGACGGCCGACGGCGAAGCGGATATTCATCGGACATTGAGCGACGAAGAGAAGGAGTCGATGCGGGCCGTGGTTACGGATCTCAAATCGGGCATGAAGTACAAGGCGTCGTTCTACGTCGACGGACAGCTGGTCAGCTATGTGTGGTTCACCCTGCCGGAGGTTCCGGAAGGAGCAACGCTCATCACGAGCAATGATGATCTGGTTGTAGGCCGTCTGCATGTAGGTATTCAATCCATCGACGTAGGCGTAGTCGATCGTCTCCAGCGGGAGGTCCTCTTTGTGGTAGATATCCCGGATATATTCGGTCATATAGCGCAGCAGGCGGTGGTACTTGTTGGCAGTGAGCTGCGTGATACGGGTACCGACCTCCTGCTGGCGTTTCTCGCAGTATTTGCCGAACTCCGCCAGCACCATCCGGCTCGAAGAGGCGGAGCCCAGCAGCTGTTTGACGGCAAAGCAGGTCGGTGTCCTGTTCTCCTGGATCAGGCGGTCATAGGCGGCAAGGATCGAGGCCCGGTAACTGGCGATGATGCGGTTGATCTGCTGGTCGACCTCATCCTTGTAGAGCGAGCGTTCGAGGCGCTGGTTCCAGCGCTCCGGCTCGATCTGGCATTGTGTATAAATTTCGGTCGACTGACCGGTCGTGGTGATGCGGGCATAGATCGGGGCTTTGCCCTTTTTTGTGACTTTGGTCTTCTTGCAGAAGAAGACGACGCTGAAGGTGGTTCGTGGCAACATGGCTGCTTGGTTTTTGGATAAATTAAACGTCTTCAGCATCGGAATGTTGCAGAGTAAAATGATGCAAATCAGCGAAATAGAGCTAAATCGTGACCTATTTTCGGTCCGAGCAAAAAAGGTCACGATTAAGGCGTGAAATATTTGCTGCCTTTTGTTTCAACAGGAGTGGGAGAATACAAGAAAAAACCTCGTATATCGCTGATATACAAGGCTTTTTGCTTTCTTTCGGGGTTTCTTTCTGGCCCCCTCTGGAGCGGAAAACGGGACTCGGACCCGCGACCTCAACCTTGGCAAGGTTGCGCTCTACCAACTGAGCTATTTCCGCATTTGTCAACCCCAATACGTGTCGTTTGGGATTGCAAATATAAGCGCTTTTTTTTATTCTGCAAAATTTTCTGACACCTTTTCTCCAAAACAAATATCCCCGATCTTTTCAGACCGGGGATATTCTTCCGAAAAACATCGACTTAGCGTACCTTGAAACCCTCGTCGGCTTTCATCGGAATCGGAAGCGAGGCATAATAGCCACTCTCCAGTTTGCTGCGGACAGCCTTGAAGGCCTCGATCGTCTCCTTCACATCCTCCAGCGTATGGGCTGCCGTCGGAATCACGCGAAGGATAATTTCACCCTTCGGGATTACCGGGTAGATCACCATCGAGCAGAAGATACCGTGGTTCTCACGCAGGTCGACTACCAGGTTCGTGGCCTCCGGAACGCCTCCCTTCAGGAAAACCGGCGTTACGGGCGAATTCGTTACGCCGATATCGAAGCCGTTCTCCTTCAGGCTGCCTTGCAGCGCACGGACGATCTCCCACAATTTCTGCTGGAACTCCGGATGGTTGCGGATCAACTCCAGACGCTTCAGCGCACCGATCACCATCGGCATCGGCAGCGACTTGGCATAAAGCTGCGAACGCATGTTGTAACGCAGCAGGTTGATCAGCCAGCGCGGTCCGCTGACAAAGGCGCCGATGCCGGCCATCGACTTGGCAAAAGTGTTGAACAGCACGTCCACACCGTCGACCACGCCAAAGTGCGAGGCCGTACCGCGGCCGCCCTCACCCATCGTACCGAAACCATGGGCATCATCGACCAACAGGCGGAACTGGAAATCCTTCTTCAGGGCAACAATCTCGTCGAGTTTGCCCAGATCGCCCTTCATGCCGAACACACCCTCGGTAACGACCAGTACACCGCCGTTCTGCTCGTTGGCCAGTTCGGTGGCGTGGTGCAGCTGCAGGCGGAGCGACTCCATGTCGTTGTGGCCGAAGACAAAGCGCTTGCCCTTGTGCAGACGCAGACCGTCGATGATGCAGGCGTGAGCCTCGGCATCGTAAACCACCACGTCTCGCGGCGTGAGCAGACAGTCGATAATCGAGACCATGCCCTGATAGCCGAAGTTGAGCAGGAAAGCATCCTCCTTGCCGACAAAGGCGGCCAGTTCGCGTTCGAGCTGCTCGTGGTATTTGGTCTGACCGCTCATCATGCGGGCACCCATCGGAGCTGCCATACCGAACTGGGCGGCACCCTCGGCATCGGCCTTGCGCACCTCGGGATGATTGGCCAGACCGAGGTAGTTGTTCAGGCTCCAGTTGAGCACCTTGTGGCCGCGGAAGGTCATGTGGGGACCGATCTCGCCCTCGAGTTTCGGGAATGCGAAATAACCGTGAGCGTAAGCCATGTACTGACCGATAGGTCCGCCGGCATTCTTGCTCAGACGATCGAAAATATCAACCATGTTGTTTGTGTTTATGAGTTTAAGTGACTTATCGTTTTGTTTTGCCGCGCAAAAGTACAAATAATTGAACGATTTTAACAGTCAAAAGTAGCCGTTTTTTGCTCCCCGGCGATACGCATTTATACGTATTTTAGGGCTTTCGGTCTCTTTTGCGGTCCACGGCGTCGACAATCACGGCCACGGCTCCGTCACCCGTCACGTTGGTCGCCGTGCCGAAACTGTCCATGGCGATATAGGTGGCGATCATCAGTCCGCACAGCGTCTCGTCGAATCCCAGCATCGACTCCAGCAGCCCCAGCGCCGCCATGATCGCCCCGCCCGGAACCCCCGGAGCCGCCACCATCGTCACCCCCAGCAGCACGATGAAGCCCGCAAAGGTCGCCGTCGGAAGCTCCGCTCCAGCCAGCATCGAAACGGCCAGCGCACAGGCCGTGATCTTCATCATCGACCCCGAGAGGTGGATCGTCGCGCAGAGCGGAATGACGAACGACGCCAGTTCGGGACGCACCCCGAGGCGCAGCGTCCGCTCCAGCGTCACGGGAATCGTCGCCGCCGAGGATTGCGTGCCGAGGGCCGTAACGTAGGCCGGCAGCATCGTACGCAGCATCCGGAGCGGATTCCGCCGCGACGCGAGTCCCGCCACCGAGAACTGGAACAGCAGCAGCGCAACCGTCAGCACGAAGATCACCACGATCAGTTTGACGAAGACCCCCAGTACGCCGGCGACCTGTCCCGACCGGGTGATCGAGAGGAAGATGCCGAAGATATAAAGGGGCAGCAGCGGCAGAATGACCCGGGCAATAACCCGTTCGATGATGCGCTTGAAGTCGTCGAGCGCCCCCTTGAGCGTCACCGACCCGGTTGCGGCCATCCCCAGACCGAGGACGAAGGCCAGCACCAGAGCCGACATCACCCCCATGACGGGCGGTATGGCAAGGGTGAAGTAAGGGGTCAAGGCCTCACCCTCTTCGGGAAGGACCATCTCCGAACCGGCAAGCAGCGACGGGAAGAGGGCTCTCCCGACAAAGTAGGTGCCGAACCCCGAGATCAGCGTGAAGCCGTAGGCCAGGGCGGCCGTCAGCGCCAGCAGGCGCCCGGCACTGCGCCCCAGGTCGGCGATGCCCGGCGCCACCAGCCCGAAGATGAGCAGCGGAATGACGAACTCCAGAAACTGTCCGAATACGGCATTGAAGGTCAGGGCCGCCCGAGCTACCCACCCGGGCAGGAAGAGGCCGCCAACAATACCCAGCACGATAGCCAGCACAACGCGCGGCAACAGTCCGAATTTTCGCTTCATCGAAGAATGATTTTTGTAAAGGTATGAAAAAATTAGCTACTTTTGTCACATGACATCCCTTTATCACGACATCATCTACGGCCCGGTACACTCGCGGCGGCTGGGTCTCTCGCTCGGGGTCAATCTGTTGCCCACCGAGTCGAAGCTCTGTTCGTTCGACTGCATCTACTGCGAATGCGGCTGGAATGCCGACCATCCCGGCGGGCGTCGTTTCAACGCCCGGGAGGAGGTGCGCACACACCTCGAGACCGCCCTGCGGCAGATGGCCGGAGCCGGGACTCCACCCGATGTGATCACCTTTGCCGGCAACGGCGAACCGACCCTGCATCCCGATTTCGAGGGGGTGATCGACGATACGATAGCGCTGCGTGACCGCTACTGCCCCGCGGCGAAGGTCTCCGTGCTGTCGAACGCCACGCAGATCCACCGCCCGGAGGTGCGGCGGGCGCTGCTGCGTGTGGACAACAACATCCTGAAGCTCGACTCGGCCTTCGATGCCACGGTGCGCCGCATCGACAACCCGCAAAACCCGCATTATACGGTTCGGGGCATTGTCGATGAAATGAAGCGCTTCGAGGGACGGATGATTCTCCAGACGATGTTCCTGCGCGGCGAGTGCAACGGTGCGCCGATCGACAACACCACGCAGGAGGAGGTCGAAGCATGGCTGCGCCTCGTCGAGGAGATCCGCCCCCGGCAGGTGATGGTCTATTCGCTCGACCGCGACACGCCGTGTCCCACCCTCGAAAAGGTTTCACACGAGGAACTGCAGCAGATTGCCGCCCGCGTCGAAGCGCTGGGAATTCCCTGCTCCGTCGCCTGACCCAGGCCGGCGCCATCCGCCGACACGCGGTCTACGCCCCCGCGCCGCCCTCTCCCCGACAGCCGGCGGAGGTTCAACACGCACAACCGGAACCGAAGACACCTCCCGGGCCCTCGCCAGGGCTCGGGAGTTTCACACCAAAAACACCCGCAACCATGCAACTGTTACTCTCCTGCGCCAAGACGATGACGGACCGGAGCCCGATCTCCGTACCCCGCACCACCAAACCCCGATACGGAGCCGAGGCCGACACAGCCGCGGCCGCTCTGGCATCGCTGTCGGCCGATGATCTGGCCCGTCTGCTGCACATCAACCGCACGCTGGCGGCCGAAAACCGCCGCCGCTACGCCTCGTTCCACGACGCACCGTCGCTACCGGCCCTGACGGCCTACACCGGCATCGTCTTCAAACGGATCGACCCGGCAAGCTTCACCCCCGCGGATTTCGAATACGCCCAGGAGCATCTGAACATCACCTCGTTCCTCTACGGGTTGCTCCGCCCGCTGGATCGGATCCGCCCCTACCGGCTCGAGGGCGACGCCGTCCTGCCGGGCGACGACGAGCAGACGCGCTTCGCCTTCTGGCAGTCGCGACTCACCGATGCATTCATCGACAAGATCCGCGCCGACGGCGGCGTGCTGCTCAACGCAGCCAGCGGCGAGATGAAACGGCTCTTCGACTGGCGGCGTCTCGCACGCGAGGTACGGGTCATCACCCCGGAGTTCCGCATCCGCGAGGGCGACCGCCTCCGGACCATTGTCGTCTATACGAAGATGTGCCGCGGTGAGATGACGCGCTTCGCGTTGAAGAACCGGATCGAGGACCCCGAACTGCTGAAGTCGTTTGAATGGGAGGGGTTCCGGTTCGATCCGGCGGAGAGTCGCGGCGACAACTGGTTTTTCACCCTGCAGCAATAAAAAAGTCCGGGCAAAAACCCGGACACTTTTTCGAGGAGGGGAGGGGGCAGCAGCTCACTGTCCTGCTTCGGCGGCCTCTTTGGCCGGCCGCACGGCCAGCAGCGCCCGGAGAATCGACGCTTCGTCGTAGCCGCAAAGGGCCTGCAACTGGGCGGGCGTGCCGTGTTCGACCCACTGGTCGCCGATCCCCAGCCGCGTGACCTGCACGTCGTAACCGCGCGAAGTGAAGAAGACCGTCACAGCCTCGCCCACTCCGCCGCTCAGGCAGCCGTCCTCGACCGTGATGACCCGACGGAAGCGGCGCCCCACCTCATCGAGCAGCACTTCGTCCAGCGGTTTGACATAGCGCAGGTCGTAATGCGCCGCCTCAACCCCTTCGGCCGAAGCCCGTTCGGCGGCACGTGCCGCCGCATTGCCCGCCGTACCGATGGTCACCAGCGCCACGTCGCTTCCCTCGCGCAACCGGCGACCCCGTCCCACGGGCAGTTTCTCGAAGGCTGCGCCGCGCCACGGAAGCCCCTCCCCGCACCCCCGCGGGTAACGGATCATGAAGGGATGACCGGCACACAGCGCCGTATACATCAGATTGCGCAGTTCGGGTTCGTTCATCGGAGCGGCAATCGTCAGCCCCGGGATGGCCCGGAAGGCCTCCATGTCAAAGACTCCGTGGTGGGTTACACCGTCCTCGCCGACCAGTCCGCCGCGGTCGAGACACATCACCACCGGAAGATCCTGGATCGCCACGTCGTGGATCACATTGTCGTAGGCCCGCTGCATGAAGGTCGAGTAGATGTTGCAGAAGGGGATCATCCCCGCGGCGGCCAGTCCGGCCGAGAAGGTCACGGCGTGTCCTTCGGCAATGCCCACATCGAAGCAGCGGTCAGGCATCTCGCGCATCAGGATGTTCATCGAACAGCCCGTAGGCATGGCAGGGGTCACCCCCACAACCCGCGGATCCATCCGGGCCAGTTCAAGCAGCGTCTCGCCGAAGACATCCTGGTAGCGGGTCGCACCGCCCGACAACTTGATCCGTTCTCCCGTATCGGGGTTGAAGCGGCCCGGAGCGTGCCACACCGGCTGGTCGTGTTCGGCCGGCAGGTAGCCCTTGCCCTTGACTGTCAGCACGTGCAGCAGTTTCGGGCCCTCGATGTCGCGCAGCGCCCGCAACGTGCGGACCAGCTCCTTGAGGTTGTGGCCGTCGACCGGCCCGAAATAGCGGAAATTGAGACTCTCGAAGAAGTTGCTCTTGTTCAGCACCCCCTGCTTGACGGCATTACCCGCCATCTGGCAGAGGCGCAGCAGCCGCGGCGTATGCGAAAGAATCCCCCACAGCCGCTGTTTGAAGCGGTTGTAGTGAACCGAGGTCGAGATCTTCAGCAGGTAGTTCTTCAGCGCGCCGGTGGCCTGATCGATGGCCATGTTGTTGTCGTTGAGAATCACCAGCAGGTTCGTCCGCTTCGAGGCCCCGGCATTGTTCAACCCCTCGAAGGCCAGGCCGCCGGTCATCGAACCGTCGCCGATGACGGCTACCACCTGGTGCTTTTCACCGCGCAGCTCGGCCGCCTTGGCCATGCCGAAAGCCGCCGAAATCGACACCGAAGCGTGACCGCCCCCGAAGGCGTCGTACTCGCTCTCGGACATGCGCGGAAAACCGCTGATGCCGCCCAGCTGACGTTTGGTATGGAACGCCTCGCGGCGCCCCGTGATGATCTTGTGGGCATAGGTCTGATGACCGACATCCCAGACGATCTTGTCCTGCGGCGCGTCGAAGACATAATGCAGTGCCGCAGCCAGCTCCACGGCCCCGAGACTCGAGGCCAGATGGCCCGGATTGACCGAACACTCCTCAATGATATAGTGACGCAGCTCGTCGCAATAGAGCCGCAGCTCTTCGGGCGAGAGTTTCTTCAAATCCCGGGGCGAGGAGACCCGGGTCAGCAGTTTATAATCTTCACGCGACATTGGGAAGACAAAGATACATAATAATGGGGAAATTTTCGAAAATTTTCCTATCTTCGCATAACGGTAAAACCACACACGTCATGAAATACCAGCGCATACTCCTGAAATTGAGCGGCGAATCGCTCCAGGGAACGCAGAAATACGGACTCTCGCCCGAGGTGCTGCAGTCCTACGCCGAACAGATCAAGGCCGCAGCCGCAACCGGCGTCCAGATCGGCATCGTCATCGGCGGCGGCAACATCTTCCGCGGTCTTACCGGCGCCAGGAAGGGATTCGACCGCGTCAAGGGCGACCAGATGGGCATGCTCGCCACGATCATCAACTCGCTGGCCCTGCAGTCCGCGCTCGAGGACAACGGCGTCCGCTGCAAGGTCCTCACCTCGATCCGCATGGAGCCCATCGGCGAATACTTCTCCAAGGCCCGCGCCATCGAGTATCTCGAAGCCGGTTACGTGGTGATCATCGGCGGCGGAACCTCCAACCCCTACTTCACCACCGACTCCGCCTCGGCTCTGCGCGGCATCGAGATCGAAGCCGACGTCCTGCTCAAGGGCACCCGTGTCGACGGCGTATATACGGCCGACCCCGAGAAGGACCCCACGGCCACGAAATTCCAGGAGATCTCCTTCGAAGAGGTCCTCGACCGCCGGCTCAAGGTCATGGACCTCACGGCCTTCACCCTCTGCCGCGAAAACGGTCTCGAAATCATCGTCTTCAACATGGACACGCCGGGCAACCTGGGCAAGGTCCTCGCCGGCGAACCGATCGGAACCCTCGTAAAACACTGATACCATGGCCATTCGCAAACACCACCGCAAGAGCAGCCGCCAGTTGTGGATCATGCTGGCGCTGATCGCCGTCATCGCGGCCGTCATCGCGCTGCTGCCCAACGGGGCGGAGCCGGAGCCGCAACCCGCCGACGAACTCGAAGCCACGACCCTCGTCCATGCCGGCGAGGAGGCCCCAGACTTCTCTGTCGGCATGTTCGACGGCTCGACGGTCACCCTCTCCGAACTGCGCGGAAAGGTCGTCCTGCTCAACTTCTGGGCCACCTGGTGCCCGCCCTGCCGCGAGGAACTCACCCACGTACAGAGCGATATCATCGACCGTTTCGCCGGCCGCGATTTCCTCTTCCTGCCCGTCTCGCGCGGCGAAAGCCGTCAGGCCGTGGCCGCCTTCCGCCAGAAAACCGGATACGACTTCCCCATGGGACTCGACTCCACCCGCTCGGTCTATGACCGCTACGCTTCGAACTACATCCCCCGCAACTTCCTGATCGATGCCGAAGGCAAGGTCGTGACGGCCACCATCGGATTCGAACCGGAGGAGTTCGACGAGTTGATCCGTGCCATCGAGGCCACCCTTGCCCAAGCCGAGCAGAACCGAACCGAAGAATAATTCAAATCAATACCGCACATGGATACCAAAACGATTCTCAACGATGCTTCGGCCCGCATGCAGAAGGCCATCGACCACCTCGAGGAGGAACTCCTCAATGTCCGCGCCGGCAAGGCGTCGCCCAACGTCCTCAACGGCGTGATGGTCGACTATTTCGGTTCGCAGGTGCCCGTTTCGGGTGCCGCCAGCGTCACCGTTCCCGATGCCAAGACCATCCTCATCCAGCCCTGGGACAAGAAGATGCTCCGCATCATCGAGAAGGCCATCCTCGATTCGAACATCGGTCTGACCCCCTCGAACAACGGCGAAACGATTCGTCTGACCATTCCGCCCCTGACTGAGGATCGACGCAAGGAGCTCGTCAAGCAGATCCGCAGCGAGGCCGAAACCGCCCGCATCAGCCTGCGCAATGCCCGCCGCGAGGCCGTCGAAGCCTTCAAGAAAGCCCAGAAAGAGGGTATGCCTGAAGACGAGTCGAAAGACGGCGAAAGCCAGTCGCAGAAACTCCTCGAGAAGTTCACCAAACAGCTCGACGAGGTACTGGCCCGCAAGGAGAAGGAGATCATGACCGTCTGATCCGGCCGATTCCCGATCCTGCAGAAATCCATGACTCCCGGTTCCTTTGTGAACCGGGTGTTTTTGTTTTGTCGGACGACGTCGGGCGCAAGACAGGCCGCCCGTCCCGACTCCCGCACCCCGGAGGACAATCCGTAATACGGACCTTTGTCCGGCAGCCCGAATGCAGGCGGAACGGAAGCGGGCAGAACGGAAGCCTGTTCGACCGCCATTGCGGCTTCCCGCCGGGAATCCCGCAAACCCGGCAAACAGCCGCAAAAAAAACGGGGCGGATGGAGAACCATCCGCCCCGTCGGGGTTATCTCATGCGGCAGACACCGCACGGAGAGTCATTACAACTTCGGGCCGGCAGCCACGAGGTTCTTGCCCTCCTCGTTGCCCGTGAACTTCTGGAAGTTCTTGATGAAGCGGCCGGCGAGGTCCTTGGCCTTCTCGTCCCACTGCGATGCATCGGCATACGTGTCGCGCGGATCGAGGATGTGCGAGTCAACACCCGGCAGCTCGGTGGGCACCTTGAAGTCGAAGACAGGGATCATCTTCGTAGGAGCCTTGTCGATCGAGCCGTCGAGGATGGCGTCGATGATGCCACGCGTATCCTTGATCGAGATACGCTTGCCGGTGCCGTTCCAACCCGTGTTCACGAGGTAGGCCTTGGCGCCCGACTTCTCCATCTTCTTGACCAGCTCCTGGCCGTACTTCGTCGGGTGCAGCGACAGGAAGGCGGCACCGAAGCAAGCCGAGAAAGTCGGCGTCGGCTCGGTGATACCACGCTCCGTACCGGCCAGCTTGGCGGTGAAGCCCGACAGGAAGTAGTACTTCGTCTGCTCCGGAGTCAGGATCGATACCGGGGGCAGCACGCCGAATGCATCGGCCGAGAGGAAGATCACCTTCTTGGCGGCCGGAGCCTTCGATACCGGCTTAACGATATTCTCGATGTGGAAGATCGGGTACGATACACGGGTGTTCTCCGTTACCGACTTGTCGGCGTAGTCGATCTTGCCCTTCTTGTCCACGGTTACGTTCTCCAGCAGGGCGTTGCGGCGGATGGCGTTCCAGATGTCGGGCTCGTTCTCCTTCGAGAGGTTGATCACCTTGGCGTAGCAGCCGCCCTCGAAGTTAAAGACGCCGTCGTCGTCCCATCCGTGCTCGTCGTCACCGATCAGCTGACGCTTCGGATCGGTCGACAGCGTGGTCTTGCCCGTTCCCGACAGACCGAAGAAGATGGCCGTTTCGCCCTTCTCGTTCGTGTTGGCCGAGCAGTGCATCGAAGCCATGCCCTTCAGCGGCAGCAGGTAGTTCATGTAGGAGAACATACCCTTCTTCATCTCACCGCCGTACCAGGTGTTGATGATCACCTGCATCTTCTCCGTGAGGTTGAAGACTACGGCCGTCTCCGAGTTCAGACCCAGCTCCTTGTAGTTCTTTACCTTGGCTTTCGAAGCGTTCAGCACCACGAAATCGGGCTCGCCGTACTTCTCCAGCTCCTCATCCGTCGGACGGATGAACATGTTCTTCACGAAGTGAGCCTGCCAGGCAACCTCCATGATGAAACGGATCTTCAGACGCGAGTTCTCGTTGGCGCCGCAGAACGTATCAACCACATAGAGCTTCTTGCCCGAGAGCTCCTCGGCTGCGATCTTCTTCAGCTCTTTCCAAGCCTTCTTCGTCACGGGCTTGTTATCGTTCTTGTACTCGTCGGAGGTCCACCAGATCGTATCCTTCGTGGTTTCGTCCATCACGAAGAACTTGTCCTTGGGCGAACGGCCCGTATAGACACCCGTCATTACGTTAACGGCTCCCGTCTCGGTCAACTGACCCTTCTCATACCCACGCAGGCCTTTCTTGGTCTCCTCACGGAACAGTTCGTCGTAGGAGGGATTGTACACGATCTCGGTTACGCCCGTGATCCCGTACTTTTTCAGATCCATTTTGTCCATAACTTATTTATTTTGATTAAACACCAAATCCTTAACCCAACGTCCGGGCAGCGTTGAAAATTGCCTTTTCGGACGGCACAAAGGTAAAAACTTTTTCCAGAATTGTGAAAAAAATAACAGCATAAATTACGAAAAAATTTTACGATCCCCGCCCGGCGACGGCGACGGGCGGCTCGCAGGTCCCCGGGAGTCGGAAGCCCTGACTCCGCAGGAGCGCTTCCGGGCGGGGTTTACAGTGCACGGCCGAGCCCGGCAGAAGTCCCGGCAAATGGCAGGACACCGTCCAGAAAGAGCGCGGCATGGACGGACGAGGCAAGCCCAGTTGCGATCCCGAAAAGCCACCGTCCAGATAGGGGGGGGAACAGAACAGCCGAAACCGGCGAAATGATACCGACTGCCCGGCTGCCGGAACGGTCGGGACAACAGGAACAGCACAAGCAACCGGAACACCCGAACCGTCGGGCAGCCGCACCTTTTTCGAAAGATCTCCTTTCCGATTTCAAAACGGAGGTTTTATCCGAAAAATAATTTCATTTCGAAAAAACGTTTCCCATGCCGAGAATTTTTGTATCTTTGGTTTGTTATGGCCGGACTCTACCTTCATATCCCCTTCTGCAAGCGCGTATGCGCCTACTGCGACTTCTTCAAGGAGGTCGGAACCCGCCGCATGGGCCCGCTCATCGAAGCCATGCACCGCGAAATGGAGTCCCGTCGCGACTATCTCGGCCAGGAAGCCGTCCGAACCCGCTATTTCGGCGGCGGAACCCCCTCGCTCTGCCCGCCCGACATGCTGAAAGGGCTCCTGGACCACGCCGCAGAGCTCTTCGACTGCTCGCAGGTCGAGGAGACCACCCTCGAAGCCAACCCCGATGACCTGACTCCCAAATACCTCGAAGCCCTGCGACGGGCCGGCATCGACCGTCTGTCGATCGGCATCCAGTCGTTCGACGACGCCTGCCTGCGGTTGATGAACCGCCGTCACACCGCCGCTCAAGCCGAAGAGGCTGTCCGGAACGCCCGCAAGGCCGGTTTCGAAAATATCACCGTCGATCTGATTTTCGGCGTGCCGGGTTTCGGCGGCGATTCGCTCCGCCGTTCGATCGACCGCACGCTGGAGCTCGGCGTCGAACACATCTCGGCCTATCACCTCACGATCGAACCCGGTACGGCCTTCGGCCGCCGGATGGAGCGCGGCGAGTTCGCCCCGGTGGACGAAACGGTCAGCGAAACGGAGTATGCGCTGGTTCACGAGCGACTCACCGGTGCCGGCTATGAGCACTACGAGGTTTCGAATTTCGCCCGTCCCGGGTTTCGAGCCCGCCACAACTCGGCCTACTGGCGCGGCGTCAAATACCTCGGAATCGGTCCGGCGGCCCACTCCTTCGACGGCCGCGAACGCCATTGGAACGCCTCGTCCGTCGACCGCTACCTCGCCGGCGAAGCCCCCGAAACGGAGATCCTCACCGACCGCGACCGTTTCAACGAGTATGTGATGACCCGGCTGCGCACGGCCGAGGGGATCGACCTCGGACAGGCCGAAGCCCTTTTCGGCCCCGATCGCACCGCCCGCATGCGCCATGAGGCCGAAGGCTGGATCCGGGCCGGAATCCTCCGCATCGAGGGGACGCAAATGGCCATTCCGGCCGAACGCATGCTCGTTTCGGACGCCGTCATCGAAGAGCTCTTCGAAACGTAAGCCAGCTTCGCAACCAAGTGAAACATAAATGTTAAGTTATTATTAAATATTTTTAGTAATTGATTTTTCAATTGTTTTATCTAAATATAAGTATTACCTTTGCGGCCGGATCCAAATCCGTTCGTCACGAATCAAACAAGCACAAATATGAGCAACGTTAAACACACTCCCGACTTCCTGTTCGAGGTAAGCTGGGAGGTATGCAACAAGGTGGGCGGAATCCACACCGTCATCTCGACCAAAGCACAGACCGTCACCCGAAAATTCGGCGACCGCTACCTCCTGCTCGGCCCCGATCTCTCGCACGAAGGCGTAAACCCCGAATTCGAGGAGGATCAGAACCTGCTCAAGGCCTGGCGCCAGGGCCTCTACAACGAGGGAATCCGCGTCCGCGCCGGACACTGGAAAATCAAGGGCGAACCCACGGTCCTGCTCGTCGACTTCTCGTCGCTGATCCCCCGCAAGGACGAAATCCTCAAGAGCCTCTGGGAATCCTACCACGTCGACTCGATCTCCGGTCAGTGGGACTACATCGAACCCGTCCTCTTCGGCTGGGCCGCCGGCGTGGTGATCGCCTCCTACGTCAAGAGCTTCGGCACGCCGACCGACCGCATCGCCGCCCACTTCCACGAGTGGCAGACCGCCGCCGGAGGACTCTACCTGCGCAACCATTCGCCCTACGTGGCCACGGTATTCACCACCCACGCCACCGTCATGGGCCGCTGCATCGCCGGAAACCGACTGCCGCTCTACAACTCGCTCACGAAACTCAACGCCGACGAGCTGGCCCGCCGCTTCAACGTCGTGGCCAAACACTCGATCGAAAAGATGGCCGCCACGTATCACGACGCCTTCCTCACCGTGAGCGACATCACGGCCAACGAATGCAAATACCTGCTCGGCCGCGAACCCGACGGCGTAACCCCCAACGGCTTCGAAAACGACTTCGCCTGGTCGGGCGACGAGTACTACGCCAAACGCGACGAGGCCCGCAAGGCCATGATCAACGTAGCCGAAGCCTGCCTGGGCGAAAAATTCGCCGAAGATCCGCTGATCGTCGGAACCAGCGGCCGCTACGAATTCCGCAACAAGGGCATCGACGTCTTCATCGAGTCGCTGAAGATCCTCGCCGAGTCGGACAAGCTCCAGCGCGAAATCCTCGCCTACATCACCGTGCCGGCCGGAAACCGCGGCCCGCGCGTCGACCTGCAGGCCCACCTGGCCGATCCGTCGAAACCCATCGACGCCTCGCAGTACAAATACTCGACCCACTATCTGGAGGACCAGACCTGGGACCCGATCGTCAACGCCCTGAAGGACAGCCCGCTGACCAAACCCGGTTCGAAGGTCAGGGTGATCTTCGTCCCCACGTACCTCAACCACAACGACGGCATCTTCAACAAGGACTACTACGAACTGCTCGTCGGCATGGACCTGACGGTCTTCCCCTCCTACTACGAACCGTGGGGCTACACCCCGCTGGAGTCGGTGGCCTTCTCCGTGCCCACGATCACCACGACACTCGCCGGGTTCGGCATGTGGGTCGACAAGCAGCGTGAACATGCCGGCGTGGAGGTCATCCGCCGCGACGACTACAACGACAAGGAGGTCGAGCAGAACATCGCCGACGCCCTGCTGCGCTTCTCGCAGCTCGACGAAAAACACGTCAACGAGATCCGCACCTCGGCCTACGAAATCTCCACGACGGCCCTCTGGGAGCACCTCTACGCCGCCTACGAACAGGCCTATTCCGAGGCGGTCGAGAGCTCGATCGTCCGCACCAACCGCGCCATGCTCGATGACGGCGGAGCCAAGACCGAACAGATCAACTTCGTGCGGCAGCAACTCTTCGTCGAGAAGCCCAACTGGAGCCGCATGATGGTCGACAAGACCCTGCCCAAGCGGCTGCATGCCCTCGAGGAGCTCTCGCGCAACCTCTGGTGGTGCTGGAACCCCGGCGCCCGCGACCTGTTCGAGAGCATCGATCCGACGCTCTGGGCCGAATGCGAGCGGAACCCCATCGCCCTTCTCGACAAGCTCAGCGTCGAGCGCATACGCGAACTCGAAAAGGATTCGAACTTCCTCGCCTTGCTCGATGCCGTGCACACCCAGTTCCGCGACTACATGAACGAGAAGCCCGACCCGAAGGCCACCTCGATCTCCTACTTCTCGATGGAGTACGGCCTGCACTCCTCGCTGAAGATCTATTCGGGAGGTCTGGGCATCCTGGCCGGAGACTATCTCAAGGAGGCTTCGGACCGCAACGTCCCGATGGCCGCCGTCGGACTGCTCTACCGCTACGGATACTTCACGCAGCGCCTCTCGGCCCAGGGTGCCCAGGAGGCCACCTATGAGGCCCAGAACTTCTACAAGCTGCCGATCTCGCCCGTGCGCGACGAGGCCGGAAACTGGATGACCATCTCGATCGCCTTCCCGGGACGTACGCTCCTGGCCCGCATCTGGAAATGCCAGGTCGGACGTACGGACCTCTACCTGCTCGACGCCGACATCGAGGACAACCTCGAGGAGGATCGTCAGGTGACCCACTACCTCTACGGCGGCGACTGGGAAAACCGTCTCAAGCAGGAGATCCTGCTCGGAATCGGCGGTATCCGCGCCCTGCGCAAACTCGGCATCAAGCACGACGTATACCACTGCAACGAGGGCCACGCCGCCTTCATCGGCATCGAGCGCATCCGCGACCTGGTCAACCACCGCAAGCTCTCCTTCTCGGAGGCCCTGGAGGTGGTCCGCTCGTCGTCGCTCTTCACGACCCACACCCCCGTGCCGGCCGGCCACGACGCTTTCCCCGAGTCGATGATCCGCCAGTACATGTCGCACTATCCCGACGTGCTGGGAATCACCTGGGAGCAGTACATCAACCTCGGCAAGACGAACCCCAACGATCCGAACGAAAAGTTCTCGATGTCGGTGCTGGCCTGCAACCTCTCGCAGGAGGTCAACGGCGTATCGTGGCTCCACGGCGAGGTCTCGAAGGAGATTCTCGGCAACATGTGGCCCGGATACTTCAAGAACGAACTCCACATCGGATACGTCACCAACGGCGTGCACTTCCCGACATGGATCGCCACGTCGCTGCGCCGCCTCTACGCCCGCTACTTCGCCGACGGATTCGAAGGTCATACCTATGACATCCCCGCCTGGCAGAAGGTGCACAACATCCCCGACGCCGAACTCTGGGAGGAGCGCATGAAGCTCAAGGACAAGCTCATCAAGCATATCCGCAAGCGTTACAGCGATCCCAAGCAGGTGCGTCTCGAATCGCCGCGCCAGATGCTGCAGGTCATCGAGGGGATCCGTCCTGACGTGCTGACCATCGGTTTCGCCCGCCGCTTCGCCACCTACAAGCGCGCCTACCTGCTCTTCACGAACCTCGACCGCCTCTCGGCCATCGTCAACAACAAGGAGCGCCCCGTACAGTTCATCTTCGCCGGCAAGGCGCACCCCAATGACAAGCCGGGTCAGGATCTGATCAAACGCATCGTCGAGGTGGCCGCCATGCCGCAGTTCGTGGGCAAGATCCTCTTCCTGCAGAACTATGACATGGAGCTGGCCCGCCGCATGGTTCAGGGCGTGGACGTATGGCTCAATACGCCGACCCGTCCGCTCGAGGCTTCGGGTACCTCGGGCGAAAAGTGCGTCATGAACGGCGTCATGCAGTTCTCGGTACTCGACGGATGGTGGGTCGAAGGCTACAAGGAGGGCGCCGGTTGGGCCCTGCCGATGGAGCGCACCTTCACCGACCAGCACTTCCAGGACGAACTCGACGCCGAGATGATCTACAACACCATCGAGGAGCAGATCGCCCCGAAATACTACAGCCGCGGCACGGACAACATCCCCCACGACTGGGTGGCCTCGATCAAGAAGTGCGTCGCCGACATCGCCTCGAACTTCACCACCAACCGCATGCTGATCGACTACGAGGAGCGGTTCTACAACAAACTTGCCGCCCGCAAGCACCTGATGGGCGCCGATTCCTACCGCATGGCCCGCGAAATCGCCGCCTGGAAACGCAAGGTCTCGGCCGCCTGGGACAAGGTGCATGCCGTCGACGTACAGCGCGTGAAGATCGACAAGGTGGCCGTCTATGTCGGTGAAAAGTACCACTTCTCGGTGACGGTCGACATCGCCAACCTCCGCCCCGAAGACATTGGCGTCGAGATGGTCCTCGCCCGTCAGATCGTCGGCGGTCAGTCGGTCAACGTCACCCGCACGATCCAGCTCGAACGCACCAAAATCGAAGGCAGTCAGGTCACCTATGCCCTGGACTACACCCCCGACGAGGCCGGCACGTTCGACGTGGCGCTGCGTATCTACCCCTCGAACCCCAATCTCCCCCACCGTATGGACTTTGCCCTCGTGAAGTGGGCCTGATAACAAAACGGGTCGGATTATTGGAGCGAAAAGTGTCGTTTTTCAGCAACAGAGTTGCCGATTTTCGAATTTTTCAATAACTTTAATGGACGAGAAAAAGCATTTTTTTAGCATATGTCAGCATTAACCTTCGACAAAAGCGAACTCGGAAACCTGGAGTACTCCCTCCAGCGCGAAATGCTCGCTACCGACCGAATCGGCGGATACATGAGCACGACGATCGTCTGCTGCAACACGCGCCGCTATCACGGACTGATGGTCGCCCCCATCGACACCAGCGACCGCACCTATGTGCTGCTGTCGGCACTCGACGAAACCATCATCCAGCACGACCAGTCCTTCAACCTGGCCCTCCACCGCTACAAGGGAACCTATGAGCCCCGCGGCCACAAGTACATCACCGATTTCGAGTACACGCCTACCCCCACGATCACCTATCGCGTCGGCGGCGTGATCCTCAAGAAGGAGATGCTCTGGATCCACAAGCGCACGCAGCTCATGATCCGCTACACGCTCGTGGATGCCCACTCCGAGACCCGGCTCCGCCTCCGCCCGTTCCTCGCTTTCCGCGACAAGCACGAGCTGACCCATGCCAACATGAAGGCCGACGGACACTCCTATCCCGCCGTCAACGGCGTCAAGTGCCGCCTCTACGGCTCGTTCCCCTGGCTCTACCTCCAGACCAACAAGCCCGACACGGAGTTCGTCCCGGCTCCCGACTGGTACTACAACTTCGAATACCTGCAGGATATCGCCCGCGGCTATGAGGGCCACGAGGATCTGATGACCACCGGATACTTCGAAACCGAACTCAAGAAGGGCGAAAGCATCATCTTCTCCGCCTCGCTCGACGAAATGGGCTCGACGAAGACCATCGACGAACTCTTCGCCGGCTCGATCGCCCGCCGTACCCACAAGATCGACTTCATCAGCTGCCTCGAACACTCGGCCCGTCAGTTCCTGATCCGCCGCCCGGGCAACCGCACCGAAGTCATCGCCGGGTACCCCTGGCACGGCGTCACGGGCCGCGAAACCTTCATCTCACTGCCCGGCATCACGCTGCGGCAGAACCACAAGGAGGATTGCATGGATGCCCTCGACACGCAGACCCGCAACCTCTGTCACGGCATGTTCTGCGGAGGCTTCTCGGCCGCCCAGGGCGCCGACACCCCGCTGTGGTTCTTCTGGACGCTGCAGCAGCTCGAACCCCAGATCGGCGCCAAGGCCCTCTGGGAGCGTTACGGCGAGACCATGAAGCAGATCCTCGAGGCCTACCGCGAAGGGGTGGCCGGCCGTGTCATCCTCAACGAGAACGGGCTCGTCTGGGCTTCGTGCGAAAGTCAGCCAATGACCTGGATGGACGCCATGATCGACGGAAAACCCGTCACCCCGCGAAACGGCTATCAGGTCGAGGTCAACGCCCTGTGGTACAACGCCCTCTGCTATACCCTGAAGCTGGCTGCCGAAAACGGCGACAAGAAGTTCGTCAAGGCCTGGGAGAAGCTCCCCGAAAAGACCAAGGCCGCATTCAACGAACTCTTTACGCTGCCCGAGGGCTATCTGGCCGACTACATCGGATTCGAAGGCCCGGCCCGGGAGATCCGCCCCAACATGATCATCGCCTGCGGCCTGCCCTTCAAGATGATCGACGAGCATACGCAGCTGGCCGTCATCCAGACCGTACGCCAGCACCTGCTCACCCCGAAGGGTCTGCGGACGCTCTCGCCCCGAAACCCCCTCTACAAGGGTTCGCAGGAGGGTTCGCCCCGCGAGCGCCAGTTCTCGGCCAAGAACGGTTCGGTATGGACCTGGCTGCTGGAGTTCTACGTACAGGCCTGCTTCGACATCAACGGCGACTCGTTCCTGCCCGAGGCCGAGGAGATTCTCGAAAACTTCAACGAGGACATCCAGACCTACGGAATCGGCTCGATCGGCGAACTGTTCGATGCCGATCCTCCCTACTCGCCGCGCGGCGCCATTTCGCAGGCGTGGAGCGTGGGGGCCGTCCTGGACATCTACGCCATGATCCAGGAGCGCAAGGCCCGGATGGCCGCCGAGCCCAAAAAGAAGAATACACGCAAAACGACCGCCAAAACGGCAGCCAAGGCCGCAGCCCAAACCACGGCAAAGGAGGCCGTAAAGAAAACTGAAGAGGTAAAAGAGGCAAAAACGGCTGAGGCCAAACCGGCCAAAAAGACGACCCGAAAGGCCGCAACCAGGAAGACGGCCGCAAAATAGCAGCCGCAGCCCGACGGTCCGGAAGAGATGAGACCCGAAAAGTCTTCCCGCGCTCATGTATCGCGGCACGGGTCTTCCGGACACCAGCCTGGGCCCTCACGGGATCGTATGCGATCACCGCGGGAGCAATGCAGAGAGTGAAAAGGTGTCCTCTACCCGGCGACGGCCATCACCCTCTCCTCGGACCAGAAGGGTGGAGAGACGGGATCCGCCGACGCAAAGAGAATGCCAAGTGCCAGAGAACCAGGGGGGGGGAAAAAAAAGCCGGACAAAAGCGTATACGCAACGATACACAGATAAAACAAGGAATATATGAAAGTATTAATGTTCGGATGGGAGTTCCCGCCCCATATTGCGGGCGGCTTGGGAACGGCCTGCTACGGAATGACCCGCGGTCTGGCTCGCAACGGTGTGGATGTGACCTTCGTGGTCCCGCACGCCTACGGCGACGAGGATCAGCGCTTCACCCACGTCCTGAATGCCAGTGAAGTCGAAGCCCTCTACGGTTCGACCGGCAGCGGTGCCGACGACATCCTCGAAAAGATGTCGTTCATCCACATCGACTCCAACATGGTCCCCTACATCTCCCCCGAAGAGTATCAGTCCTACCACGAACAGTATGTCAAGTCGGGTCAGCGGACCTGGTCGACAACCGACGCCTGGAAACAGCGTTACACCTTCTCGGGCAAGTACGGCGCCAATCTGATGGAAGAGGTCGCCCGCTACGCCGTCGTTGCGGCCCAGGTGGCCCACGACCTGGAGGGGCAGTTCGACGTCATCCACGCCCACGACTGGCTGACCTACTACGCCGGAATCGCCGCCAAGCGTATCTCCGGAAAACCGCTGGTCGTCCACATGCACGCCACGGAATTCGACCGCAGCGGCGAGAACATCAACACGCAGGTCTATGCCATCGAGCGCGCCGGCATGGAGGCCGCCGACCGCGTCATCGCCGTCTCGAACCTCACCCGCAACATCGTCATCAACCGCTACGGAATCCCGGCCGACAAGGTCGTGACGGTGCACAACGCCGTGCGTTTCGCCGAACACGAAACGGCGGTACCCGAACGCGGCGTGACGGACAAGATCGTCACCTTCCTCGGCCGAATCACCTATCAGAAGGGCCCCGACTACTTCGTCGAGGCGGCCGCCAAGGTCCTCAAACGCGTGCCCAACGTCCGCTTCGTGATGGCCGGATCGGGCGACATGATGAACCACATCGTCCGCCGCGTCGCACGCCTCGGAATCGCCGACCGCTTCCACTTCACCGGATTCCTCCGCGGCGAAGACGTCCACAAGATGTTCCAGCTGTCGGACGTCTACGTCATGCCTTCGGTCTCGGAGCCGTTCGGCATCTCGCCCCTCGAGGCCATGCGTTCGAACGTCCCGGTGATCATCTCCAAGCAGAGCGGTGTGGCCGAAGTGCTCGATTATGCCGTCAAGGTCGACTACTGGGATGTCGACGCCCTGGCCGATGCCATCTACGGTCTGATCGAATACCCGGCGCTGGCCAAAATGTTCGCGTCGAAAGGACTCGAAGAGGTGACGAACCTCAAGTGGAACGATGCCGCGGCCAAAATCAAGAAGGTCTACGAAGACGTCATCGAAGAGAACAAAAATCAATCAAAATAGACATTCACCAACATGAAAACCGTTTGCCTCTACTTTCAGGTACATCAGCCCTGGCGTCTGAAAAAGTACCGCTTCTTCAACATGGGCAAGGACCATAACTACCTGGATGACCTGCAGAACCGTGCCATCATGCAGAAGGTCGCCCGGCAGTGCTATCTGCCGATGAACGCCCTGCTGCTGAAGCTCATCAAGGAGAACAAGAGCAAGTTCCGCTGCTCGTTCTCGATCACCGGCAGCGCCATCGAGCAGATGAAGGCCTTCGCCCCCGAAGTCCTCGAGTCGTTCAAGGAGCTCGCCGCTACGGGATGCGTGGAGTTCCTGGCCGAAACCTACTCCCACTCGCTCGCCTCGCTCGCCTCAAAGGAGGATTTCGAAGAGCAGGTCAAACTCCACGTCAACCTCATCAAGAAGGAGTTCGGTGTCAAGCCCACCGCCTTCCGCAACACGGAGCTGATCTACTCGGACGAGATCGGCGCCATGGTCGCCGGCATGGGATTCCGCACGATGCTGGCCGAAGGCGCCAAGCACGTCCTGGGTTGGAAATCCCCCAACTACGTCTATGCCAACGCCATCGACCAGAAACTGCGCCTGCTGCTGCGCAACTACAAGCTCTCGGACGACATCGCCTTCCGCTTCTCGAACCGCAGCTGGGACCAGTGGCCGCTGACGGCCGACAAGTATGTCGGATGGCTCGCCTCGGAGGATACTCCCGGCGAGGTGATCAACCTCTTCATGGATTACGAAACCTTCGGTGAGCACCAGACGGCCGATACCGGCATCTTCGAGTTCATGCGTGCCCTGCCGAAGGCCATCCTGGCCAAGAAGAACGGACTCGAATTCGCGACCGTCACCGAAGCGGCCAAGAAACATCAACCCGTAGCCGTACTCCACTGCCCGCACGTGATGTCGTGGGCCGACGAGGAGCGTGACGTGACCGCATGGCTGGGCAACGAACTTCAGAACGAGGCCTTCTCGAAACTCTATGCCCAGAAGGAGAAGGTCAAGGCGCTGAAGAGTCCCGATTTCGACTACGTATGGAGCTTCATGCAGACCTCCGACCACTTCTATTATATGGCCACGAAGTGGCTCTCGGACGGCGACGTGCACTCCTACTTCAACCCCTATGACTCGGCTTACGATGCCTTCATCAACTACATGAACGTCCTCTCGGACTTTATCATCGAGTTGGATAAGGCGCTGGCCGTCAAAAATGCCAAAAAAGCATAAGAGGAAGGGGTCTTCACGCCGAACGAAAAAGGAGCTCGCAACTGACAGCGAGCTCTTTTTTTTGGAGGAGGGGGGGGGAGGGGCGCCACAGGTCGATGCTGGCGTCAGAAGGCTGAAGACAGCTGACAACCCATCGGGTGCAATCGGAAAGGAGAGCCGGAAAAAGGAGGAGCCGGAGAAGGATCCGGGAAAACGAGCTTCGGGAAGAGACAAAGAGCCCCCAAGGAGAAGGAAAGGACAGAAAAGACGGGGTCAGCCAACTGCAAGGTTGAAAAAGGACCACACCGGGGAGACCACACCGGCGAACAGTCTGACCAGTTGGGATCTGGCCAAATCGCCGTCCAAGATTGCACACTCCTCAATGACGGGCACGCTCCTCGAAAATCGAGGCTTTGTTGGCCTGAGCCCACTCCACCAGTCCGAAGATGTGGGGCAACAGACTCGATCCCCGCTCGGTGAGGCGGTACTCGACCCGCGGCGGGACCTCGGCAAAAACCTCGCGCGCGATCAGCCCGTCGGCCTCCAGCATCCGCAGCGTGACGGTCAGCATCCGGTGTGAAATATCCTCCAGCGAACGGTGAATCTCGTTGAAACGCATCGTTCCGTTGGCGTGCAGTGTCAGCAGAACGAGCATCGACCACTTGTCCCCGATCCGACTCAGAACATCCCGAACCGGACAACTCCCCGTGGGAGGAAATTTTTCCAACTTTTTTCCCGTCTCCATCCTGTTCTCTTTCAACAAAGGTTACATCCGTGTAACCTGCTAACAGGCAGGTGCGTTCTTGTTTATTTGAAAATGCGCCCCTACCTTTGCATACAAAGGTAAGAAACTTACGGAAAATAACCGACAAACCATTCAAAAAAGAGAAACATGGCCAAGAAAGTTGCAGTTGCAGCCGTCAATCCCGTAAACGGGATGGGGCTGTTCCAGTATCTGGAAGCATTTTATGAAAACAAGATTCCCTACAAGGTATTCGCCGTAGCCCCCACGCGGGAGATCCGCACCAACTCGGGCGTCACACTGACCGTCGACGGAGTGATCGCCGATCTGAAAGGACACGAGGAGGAGTACGATGCGTTGGTTTTCGCCTGCGGAGATGCCGTTCCGGTCTTCGCCCAGCACGCCTCGGATCCCTGGAATCAGGATCTGATGGCCGTTTTGAAGCGTTTCGGGGAGAAGGGCAAACTGATGATCGGCCACTGCGCCGCCGGACTGATGTTCGGATTCGCCGGCATCGCCGCCGGAAAACGCGTCGCCGTACATCCGATGGCCAAGGCCGGTGTGCAGGGGCCGATTGCCACCGACGCTCCGTCGGAGATCGACGGCAACTACTTCACCGCCCAGCAGGAGCACACCATTCCGACGATGATCGACCGCGTCATCGAGGCGTTGAAGTAGTTGTACAAAAAGGTCATCGGGCTGCCGGTCACAAACCGAGGGGGGGGGTGAGGCGGCCGAAAGGTCAGCCGGAAAAACGGCCCCGAGGAGAAGCCTCCGAAAGGACGGCAGAGAAAAGGAGTCCGGAAGAAAAACCCGCCCGAGAATTCCGGGACAGAAGGCCTGCCCAAAGAAAACGACCGCCGGAGAGACTCCGGCGGTCGTTTTGCCTGTTACAACGGTTCAAGCTCCGGGTCGTGGCTTCTCCCCGTTGGCTATCACTCCGATACGCGGCTCGATACTCCTGCGGCAGATCATTGCCCCGGCAAGCAGATCGCCGCTCCATTCGGGCAAATGAGCCGAACCGATCCTACGGCCGCACGTCCTGCGGCAGATCAGCACTCCGACAGACCGCCATCCCCACAGATCGCCGACCGCCCGGGCAAAAAAACGAAAGTATCCGATAACTGCCTCCTCGCCGTCTTACCGTCCTTACTGTCCTCGCCATCCTCGCCATCCTGCCGTCCTCACCGCCTTGCCGTCTCGGCGTCCTGCCGCTACGTTACCTCGGCGTCCCGCTACCCTTTGCGCTTGTAGCGCGAAGGCGAAGTGCCGGTATGCTGCTTGAAATACTTGCCGAAGAAGGATTGCGTCGAAAAGTTCAGGTGGTAGGCAATCTCCTGGATGCTCATCCCCGAATATTTCAACAGGGCCTTGGCCTCGAGGATCACCGATTCGTCGATCCACCGCGCCGCCGTCTTGCCGCTCACCTCCTTGACCACCGACGAAAGGTACTTCGGCGTGATGTTCAACTGCTTGGCGTAGAAGCTGACGTTGCGTTCGCGTTTGCTGTACTGCTGCAGCAGCGACATGAACTCGTCAAAAAGCACCTCGCAGCGCCCCTGCTTCATCTCACCGGGCTGCTCGCGCAGATTGATCTCCGTGATGATATAGAAAGCCGCGGTGAAGAGCGTACGGATGATCTCGTGACGGTAGCGCTCCTTGTCACTCAACAGCATCGTCTTGATCATCAGAAACAACTGCCGGATCTCGTCAACATCCTGCTGCGTCACCTCCAGCACCGGGGCTTTGCCAAAGCGCATGTAGACCGGAAGCGAAGTCGAGAGGTCAATCTGGATCTCGTTGACAAACGACTTGGAGAAGGCCAGCAGGTAGGCGGCGGCATTCGGCGAGCATTTCACCGTGCGGATGATCGAATCGGGATTGAAGAAGACGATCATATTGGGACGCACCGTATAGTTCTGCATGTCGATCGACACAACCGCTTCTCCGGAGATCATGATGATGGCCGTGAAGCCGTCGACCGTCGTCGGATAGTTGGCCGTAGTGTTCTTGTCGGCCGTCAGCGTCGTGATGACCAGATCGTCCGAAAGATAGAAGACATTGTTCATCTCCTTCTTGATCCGGGAGATGGAGACTTTATGAAGGCCTTCCCGTCCGCTGCCGCGCGTCGTTTTGCCATGTTCCGCCATAAGGTCGTGTTTTTTGACAAATATAGCATTTTACCGGGCGAAAAAGCAAATCAGGACATAAAAAAACACCCGAATGTGTAAAAAGTTGCAACAAGATCAAATTTTGCAAAATTGGCAAACCAAATCAGAATTGAATCGGATCATGGAAGAGACAGCAGGACGAAGATTTGCAGATCCCATCGGCCGTGAACCGGTCCCCGAAAAAGCAACCGGCCCCCCAAAAGCAACCGGC
>NZ_NFLR01000011.1:0-102846 GCF_002161005.1 Alistipes sp. An116 | reverse complement strand
CCCGAAAAGCAACCGGCCCCCCAAAAGCAACCGGCAGCGGAAGATCACTCCGCCTCCGCAGAGCACGGACGCACCACCCGCAAACCGCCGGCCACACACTCGATGTGAAGCGGGAATTCGGCACCGGGCTGTCCGTCGACATCCGTCGGCTCGTTGACCGTCGACTGGATGTCGATCTTCCGGGCCCGGAAGTGGCGGACAATCTTCGGATTGCCGCCCAGCAGGTACTGTCCCATGGCCAGCGTCGAACGGAAGAGATCCTTCTTTTCAAGCAGAATGCAGTCGAACAGTCCGTCGCGGATCGACGCCGTGCGCGCCAGGCGGAATCCGCCCGCCGTCTCGCCGTTGAAGATCAGCACCATCAGCGACCGCAGGTCGAAATGCTCGCCGTCGGCCACAATCTCCAGCGGCACGGCATGGATCGTCCGGAACTCCTTGACCCCCTCGATGATATAGGCCAGTTTGCCGATGCGGTGTTTGCGCGAATTGGGCGTACGCTGCGAGGTGGTCGTGAAGATCCCGAACGAGAAGATGTTGACGAACCACAGGTCGTTGACCCGGCCCACATCGACCCGATCCTCGCAACCCGTAGCGACCTGACGCGCCGCTTCGAGCAGTTCGTTCGACATGCCGAGCGCCCCGGCAAAATCGTTCGCCGTCCCGGCCGGAATCACCCCGATCGGAATATCGAGACCCTTGCGTTTCATGGCGTTGACGGCAAAATTGATGGTTCCGTCGCCTCCGGCCACGACCATCAGATCGATCGTCTCATGGCCCTCGAAGGGATTGACGGCAAAGTCGATCGGCTGCGGAATAACCCGGTAGCCGTTCGTACGGAAGATCTCGTCGATCTGTTCGGCTTCACGGGCGACGCGCCCCCGGCCCGATTCGGGATTATAGAGAAATACGGCGGTTTTCATAGATAAGAGTCGTTCGAATGGGTTGGTCCGGGGAGTTTCACTCCAGAATCAGCGGCTTCATCGCCGGGGAGACATACTCCTCATAGGCGTCACCCTCGCCCGCCAGGATGAAGTAGACCTTCACGCCCGGCATGCGGTCGACGGCCGCACGCGCATCGTCGGCCCCCATGGCCAGAAACATCGTCCCCAGGGCATCGGCCTCGGCACACGTCGGAGCCACCACCGTCACCGACAGCAGCCGCGACACGACGCTGTGTCCCGTACGGGGATCGATCGTATGGGCCACCTTGTTGCCGTCGGCATCCAGATAGAAGCGGCGGTAGTTGCCCGACGTGGCCAGACCGCCCTCCGAGAGGCTGATCCGACGCTGGAGATACTCTCCGTCGCTCATGTTGCCGTCGAAGGGTGTCTCCACGCCGATGCGCCACGGATTGCCCTGGCGGTTGACACCCCGGCAGCGCACTTCGCCGCCGATGTCGACGATGTAGTTCTCGGCGCCGAAGCGCTCGACCAGCGCCGCCAGCAGATCCACCGTATAGCCCTTGGCCACGGAGTTGAAGTCGAGCTGCACGCGCGGATCGGCCTTCACCAGGCGGTTGCCCTCGATGTGCACCTTCTCACGTCCGACAAAGGTGAGGATCGAATCGATGTTCGGGTGCGCCTGCGCCTCCTTGCCCGCGAAACCCCATGCTTCGACCAGCGGCTTGACCGTCACGTCGTAGCGGCCGTCGCTCAGGGCGCCGATGCTGTCGGCCAACCGCAGGTTGAAGGCGATATGGCGGTCGACCGTATCGGTCTGGTTGCGGTTCAGACGGCTCAGCAGCGAATTCTCGTCGAAGATCGACATCGAAGCCTTCGCCTCGCGGTCGAGATCCATGACGGCCGCATAGAGCTCTTGTGCCGAAGCATCGCGCACGTCGGCGACGATATGCAGCGTCGTGCCCAGCATCACCCCGTCAACGGTCGTATAGTCGGGGCGTCCGGCACACGAGGCCAGAACCACCGCCGCAACCACGGCCCAGGCGCCGCGGACTCGCTTGTTTCCCATAATTTTCCTGCGTTTAGGCACAAAAATACGATTTTCCCCGTAAACTTTTCATTTTTCGCCCGAAAAGACGAAGAATTTTCGACTTTTCATTCCTAAATCATAATTATATTCGTACCTTTGCCCAACGCTCTGGCGTTATCCACGGTAAGGGGGATGCGTCGTAGAGTGGAACTTAAATAAACTTTTACAAAATGGCTTATTTAACAGCTGAGAAAAAGCAGGAGCTTTTCGGCCAGTACGGCAAGTCTAACACCGACACGGGTTCGCCCGAGAGCCAGATCGCGTTGTTTTCGTACCGTATCAGCCACCTTACTGAACACCTCAAGAACAACCGGCACGACTTCGGTACCCAGCGCGCGCTGCTGCGTCTGGTCGGCAAGCGCCGCCAGTTGCTGGAGTACCTCAAGGAGGTCGACATCGAGCGCTACCGCGCCATCGTCAAGACCTTGAATCTCCGTAAGTAATCCGAGGTTTGAAATGAGGGCAATTCCCGAAGGGGGTTGCCTTCATTTTCTTGCGAAAAAAAATCGAGTACATCATAGGTTAAAATTTTTATGGAAGAAAAGAAGCTGTACAACGCAGTCCGCAAGATCATCACCCTCGGCGACGGCCGCCAGATCGAGATCGAAACGGGCAAGCTGGCCAAACAGGCCGATGGCGCCGTGGTCGTCAAGATGGGCGACACGATGCTCCTCGGCACCGTCGTGGCCGCAAAGGATGCAAAACCCGACACCGACTTCATGCCCCTGCAGGTCGAATACAAAGAGAAGTACGCCGCCTGCGGACGCTACCCCGGAGGCTTCATGAAGCGCGAAGGAAAGGCCAACGACAGTGAAATCCTCGTCGCCCGCCTGATCGACCGCGCCCTCCGTCCCCTGTTCCCCGCCGATTACCACGCCGAGGTATACGTCACCGTAAACCTCATCTCGGCTGACAAGGACATTCAGCCCGATGCCCTGGCCGGTCTGGCCGCTTCGGCTGCCCTGGCCGTGTCGGACATCCCCTTCGGAGGCCCCATCTCCGAGGTCCGCGTCGTACGCAAGAACGGGCAGTATGCCATCAACCCCAACTTCTCCGAAATGCCCGAGTGCGACCTCGACATCATGGTCGGCGGTACGATCGACAACATCCTCATGGTCGAGGGTGAGATGAAGGAGGTCTCCGAGGAGGTCATGCTCGGCGCCATCAAGTTCGCACACGAGGAGATCAAGAAGCAGTGCGCCGTACAGATCGAGCTCTCGAAGGAGCTCGGCAAGGACGTAAAACGCACCTACTGCCACGAGGTCAACGACGAGGAGCTCCGCCAGACCATCATCAAGGAGCTCTACGACAAGGCCTACGCCATCGCTACGAGCGGCACGATGAAGCACGAGCGCGAGGACCTCTTCAACGCCCTCGAGGCCGAATTCGCCTCGCGCTACACCGAAGAGGAGCTCGTCGAGAAGGCCCCGCTGATCCACAAGTATTTCCACGACGACGTCCTCAAGAAGGCCATGCGCAACATGATCCTCGACGAGGGCAAACGTCTCGACGGCCGCCGTACGGACGAGATCCGTCCCATCTGGTGCGAAGTGGGCTACCTGCCCGCCGCCCACGGTTCGGCCATCTTCACCCGCGGCGAAACCCAGGCCCTGGCTACCGTAACCCTCGGCACGAAGCTCGACGAGAAGGTCAAGGACGAGGTTCTCGTCCAGGGCACCGAGCAGTTCGTGCTCCACTACAACTTCCCGCCCTTCTCCACCGGCGAGGCAAAGGCCGCACGCGGTCTGTCGCGCCGTGAGATCGGACACGGACACCTCGCATGGCGCGCCCTGAAGCCCATGATTCCGCTGGGCGAGGAGAACCCCTATGCCGTCCGTGTCGTTTCGGACATCCTCGAGTCGAACGGTTCGTCGTCGATGGCTACCGTCTGCGCCGGCACGCTCGCCCTGATGGACGCCGGCGTCAAGATCAAGAAGCCCGTTTCGGGTATCGCCATGGGTCTGATCACCGACTCCTCGACCGGCAAGTGGGCCGTCCTCTCCGACATCCTCGGCGATGAGGACCACCTCGGCGACATGGACTTCAAGGTAACCGGTACGCGCGACGGTATCACCGCCACGCAGATGGATATCAAGGTCGACGGCCTCTCGTACGAAGTCCTCGCCAAAGCCCTCGAGCAGGCTCGTCAGGGCCGCATGCACATCCTCGACAAGATCACCGAGTGCATCGCCGAGCCGCGCGCCGACTACAAGCCCTTCGTACCGCGCATCGTCCAGATCACCATCCCGCAGGATATGATCGGCCCCGTAATCGGCCCCGGCGGAAAGGTCATCCAGGATATTCAGAAGACCACCAACACCACCATCACCATCACCGAGGTCGACAACAAGGGTATCGTCGACATCTTCGGCGTGGACAAGGCCGCCCTCGACGCTGCACTGGCCCGCATCAAGGCCATCGTGGCAATCCCCGAGGTGGGCGAAACCTATCACGGAAAGATCCGTTCGATCGTGGCATTCGGCGCCTTCGTCGAGATCCTCCCCGGAAAGGATGCCCTGCTCCACATCTCCGAAATCGACTACAAGCGTTTCGAGACCATGGAGGAGACCGGTCTGAAGGAGGGTGACGAGATCGATGTCAAGCTCATCGGCGTCGATCCCAAGACCAACAAACTCAAGCTTTCGCGCAAGGCCCTGCTCCCGAAACCCGAGGGTTATGTCGAGCGTGAGCGTCGTCCCAGACCCGACCGCGGCGATCGCCGACCGCGGCACGACCACAAGGACGAATAAAACGTTTGTGAATGTGACATTTCGGGCGGAAATTTTATTTACATTTTCCGCCCGAAATTTTGCATAATTTGCCGGACTTTTCTATATTTGCGTTGTTCCAGCGGCTCAGACTGCCCACCGGATCGGCTCATGCGGGTTAAGTCGCAGGAGCGGGTCACCCGACAGAGAGAGAGGAGGGGGGGGGAGAGAGAAAGAAAGAAGGGAAGAGAGGGAGAGAGAATAATGAAGTGGCGGAGGTGCTCGGGAAAAGAGACAAAACGAAGAAAAAGAAAGAAGGTATGAGGCGCTAAATGAAGCGCTGGAGAGAAGAAGAGAGGAGAGAGGGAAGAAGAGAGAAGAAGTGAGAGAACAGGCATACGCCCCGATTCACAAGCGGACGTATCGGTTTTTAATCGAAAATAAGGCAAACAACAAATAAACACACTAACTTTATCTATTATGAAAAACATCATGAAATTGAGCGTTGTGCTCGTAGCTGCCGCTCTGGCATTCTCGAGTTGTAACTGCTTCAAGAAGATGGCCCAAAATCGGGACGACATCAAATTGACGGTGACCCCCGAGATTCTGACACTGAACAACGGCATCGTGGCCGCTGACATCAATGTCACGTTCCCCGAAGAGTACTTCAACAAGAAGGCTGTGATCAAGGTAACGCCCGTCATCGTTTTCGAGGGCGGCGAAGTTGCCGGTACGACCAAATATTATCAGGGTTCGAAGGTGGACGAGAACTACGCCGTTGTCGACAAGACCTCCGGTGGAAACTTCTCGCAGCATGTCGAATTCGCCTACGATCCCCGCATGGATCAGTGCGAACTCCAGCTCCGCGCCGAAATCAAGTGCCCGAAGGGCAAGTGCAAGGAGTTTACGCTCGTAAACCTCAACAACGGTGCAATCCCCACCAAGGAGGAGGCTGCCGTGCTGGCCGGCAATGACGAGGCTGCCAAGGCTGCCCTGGCCAAGGAGTTCGGCCTGACGGTCGCTTACGGTCTGAACACCCTGCAGAAGGATATCAAGTACAGCGATCTGATGGAGCAGATGCCCAACGACTACAAGAAGGTTACCACCGTCGTTGACAAGACCGACCTGCTCTATGCCATCAACTCCTCCGTCGTGACGAAGAAGAACGAGCAGAACGCAAACCTCGACGCCTTCAAGGCCAACGTCGACAAGAACCTCGACAACGACCGCGCTACCCAGAACATCGCCGTGAAGGGTTACGCTTCGCCCGATGGTCCGGAGAAGTTCAACGACAAGCTCTCCAAGGCTCGTAGCGAGTCCAGCCAGAAGGTCGTTGCCAAACTGCTCAAGGATGCCGGTCTGGAGATCGACGCCGCTGCCTACGGTGAGGACTGGGACGGCTTCAAGGAGCTCGTCGAGAAGTCCAATATCCAGGACAAGAACCTCATTCTCCAGGTGCTGAGCCTCTACAACTCGCCCGCTGAGCGTGAGGCCGAAATCAAGAACATGTCCTCCGTATTCGAGGAGCTGAAGAAGGAGATCCTGCCCGAGCTCCGTCGCTCGCAGATCGTCAACAGCACCGATCTTCAGGGTCTGACCGATGCTGAGATCATGGAGGCTTACCGCAACGGTGGCGAACTCACCGCAGAGCACTACCTCTACGCCGCTCAGGAGCTGACCGAGGATCCCGCCGAGCAGGTTGAAATCCTCACCGCCGCTTCGAAGAAGTACAACGACGCCCGCATCTGGAACAACCTCGGTGTTGCCCAGACCGAAGTCGGCGACAAGGCTGCTGCCCTCGAGTCCTTCGAAAAGGCTGCCAAGCTCGACTCCTCGAAAGAGCTCAACAAGAACCTCCTGCTGGCCAACCTCGCTAACGGCAACACCGCCGAGGCCAAGAAGTATGCCGCTGCCGCCGATGCCGAGTCGAAGGCTGCCATGGCTGCTGCCGAGGGTGACTACAAGACCGCTGCCAAGGGTCTGACCGGCTACAACGAGGCTATCGCCCTGGTTCAGGCCAACGACCTGGCCGGTGCCAAGAAGGCCATCGCCAAGGACAACTCCGCTGAGGCCGACTACCTGCGTGCCGTCATCGCCGTCAAGGAGGGTGACCTGAAGACCGCCGAGGCTCAGCTCAAGAGCGCTACCTCGAAGAATCCCGAACTCGCCGCCAAGGCTGCCAAGGACGTCAACCTCAAGGCGCTGAAGAAATAATTCCTCCCGCACTGAGGAATAAACGGGCCCGGATCGATTGATCCGGGCTTTTTTTTGCCGGTACGAATAATTTTCCTACTTTTGTGCAAAACCGTTAAGTATGGAATACGCCAACCATCTC
This sequence comes from Alistipes sp. An116, assembly GCF_002161005.1. Taxonomy (NCBI): domain Bacteria; kingdom Pseudomonadati; phylum Bacteroidota; class Bacteroidia; order Bacteroidales; family Rikenellaceae; genus Alistipes; species Alistipes sp. An116. The sequence continues at coordinate 95,814 of NZ_NFLR01000011.1, read as the reverse complement.
AAAGAGTACGCGCCGGCCTGGAGCCCCGCACAGGTAGACGAAGAGGTCGCCCGCTTCCGCAAGATCGCCCAAGAGCGGAATCACAATATCGAGGTATACAAGTTCTGCTACTCGGCTATTGATCTGACGACGCTTTCGTGCAACGATTCGGTCGCTTCGGTCACCGAATTCGCCCGCAAGGCCGCAGAATTCTACGAAAAATACCCCGAAATCCCCAATGTCGCCTCGATCTGTGTCTATCCGGCATTCGTCGATACGGTAGGCGTTGCGGTTGACGGCACGCCGATGCGCATCACGAGTGTGGCTGGCGGTTTCCCTGCCTCGCAGACCTTCCTCGAGGTGAAGGCCCTCGAAGTGGCCATGGCCGTGGAGAACGGAGCCGACGAGGTCGATATCGTGCTCAACGTCGGCAAGATGCTCACCGGGGCCTATGACGAAGCCGCCAACGAAGTAGAGGTGATCCGCACGGAGATGGACAGCGACATCGTGCTGAAGGTCATCATCGAGTCCGGAGCGCTGAAGACTCCGGAACTGATCCGCAACGCGTCGCTGCTGTCGATGTTTGCCGGTGCGGATTTCGTGAAGACCTCAACGGGCAAGATCGACGTGGCCGCTACACCCGAAGCCGCCGTCGTCATGTGCCAGGCGATCCGCGATTACCACGAAAAGACGGGCCGCAAGGTCGGTTTCAAGGCCGCAGGCGGCGTCCGCACCCCCGAGGAGGCTGCCCTCTACTACACGATCGTCGAGGAGATTCTCGGCAAGGAGTGGCTCACGACGGATCTCTTCCGCATCGGAGCCTCGTCGGCCGCCAACAACATCCTCTCGGCCATCGAAGGAAAAACGATCAAATACTATTAGCAGCCCTGCACAATTTGCATTGTACGGGAAACGGCAACCTTTGTAGAAAGGTTGCCGTTTTTTCACGCGCATCAACCGGCCTTTGCGAGACAATGGCGCCCCTCAAAGCGAGGCAAAGACCGCCGGCAGACCGAAGAACCAAGTAATTGCGGAAAGACCGGGCGGGAACTGAAATCCGGCAACCGCAAGATCAGAACCAGAGGTTTCCCGATGGATTCAACGCAAAGAATCCGTCGACGGGGAGGGTTCTGCCGGAGTATCACCCGGAATAGCCGCGGAGTCCACTCCAGGGTTCGTTCCGGGAACCGCTTCAGAGCCGGAGCGTACGGTCGTATCCCCGACAGCCTCCTGCGTCGGAACAGGAGCCCGCTGTGAATCCTGCGGCACAAGCGTCACACCGGGATCACCGAACGGAAGCATCGAACGGTAGCGACCGTGATGAAGGATCGTTATCACCACAACGGCCAGCACGGCCAAAGTCACCACAAAACCGATCAGTCGCTTAATCATCGCTGGCCTCCTCTCCTTTCAAAACGGCAATCGCCCGCATGATGACGTTGTCCACGGGATAGATATTCGCATAGAAACCGTTGTCTTCGAGCTGCGTATTGCGGCCGATATAGGCCCGAAGCTGCGCCTCGATCAGCTTGCGCGAACGGGCAATGTCGCCGTAGCGCGGCGCAACCCCCTTGCGGGCCGCATAGCGGATGAAATCCTCGACCAGTGCCCGGTCGCTGTCGAGCAGCGTTTCGAGATCATCGATCGTCTGCACGGCATTGAGCGCCTCGCGGTGACGGTCGGCGTACTCGATCGTATAGCGGTAGAGGATGTTGCGGCCCACGACCTCGACGAAATAGGGGGTCACATCGGTCGTGTCGGCCGGTACAAAAATGTCGGGCATGATGCCTCCGCCGCCATATACGACCTTGCCGCCGGGCGTCACCCGCTTGAGCGAGTCGGCAAAGTGGATGCTGTCGGCCGAGAAGAACTCGTTGTTGCGGTAACGGTTGTAGAGATCCTCCTCGTAACTCTCGTCGTCGCCGATCGTATAGGGTTTCTGGATCGATCGGCCGGTGGGGGTGTAGTAGCGGGCCGTCGTCAGACGCAGCGCCGAACCGTCGCTGAAGGGGATCTGGCGCTGCACAAGCCCCTTGCCGAACGAACGCCGTCCGATGATCGTGGCGCGGTCGTTGTCCTGCAGGGCGCCGGCCAGAATCTCGCTCGACGAGGCGCTCCCTTCGTCGATCAGCACGGCCAGCTCCATATTCTGGGCCGAGCCTCCGCCGTCGGCGTATTCTCGCAACTGCTGGTGGTGGCGGTCCTCCGTATAGACGATCAGCTGCCCTTCGTGCAGAAACTCGTCGGCTACGCCGATCGCCTGATCGAGATAACCGCCCGAATTGCCCCGCAGGTCGAAAATCAGTTTGTTGACCCCCTCGGCCTGCAGCGCGGCAAGCGCACGGCGGATCTCCTCGTGAGTCGTCCGTGCGAACTGGCCCAGTTTGATGTAGCCGATGCTGTCGGTGATGCGGAACGACGATTCGACACTCTTGATCGGGATGACACCCCGCTCAACCTCGACCTGCACCAGATCCGGAATTCCCTGCCGTTCGAGCCCCAGATGCACCTTCGAGCCGCGCGGACCGCGGAGCTTCCGTACGATCTCGTTCTGGGGAATCTTGCGCCCGGCCACCAGCGAATCGTCGATCTCGATGATCCGGTCGCCGGCCTTGATCCCGGCCTTGTCGCTCGGGCCCTGCGGGATGACGTTCAGCACGATCACCGTATCGGTGGCCATGTTGAAGACCACGCCGATGCCGTCGAACTCCCCTTCGAGCGGTTCGTTCAGCGCGGCCATCTCCGAGGCCGGAATATAGACCGAATGGGGGTCGAGTTCACGCACCAGCAGCGGAATGACGTGCTCGGAGAGCGAATCCATCGAGACGGAGTCGACATACTCGTTCTCGATCAGGGAAAGCGTATAGGTGAGTTTGTTGGAGGGGAGCGTCATGCGGTCCAACACCCCCTTGAGTTGCGAAGCCGTCGTGTTGCGTCCGAGGTACTGTCCGAGCAGCAGCCCCGCTACCACGCCCGCCGCCAGCAGCAGCGGGAAGAGAATCGTCTGTTTCGAATTACGGTACATCACTTGTTCTTGAAGGTATAGGTCAAACCGACGCTCAACAGCGTTTCGGTCTGTACGGAGAGGTTCTGCGCCCGGTTGTAGTAGAGCTGGAAACTCAGCGTCGTCGTCAGGAATTTCGTGGCCTTGATATCCACGGTATTGGTCCAGCGCACCGTCGGATGAATCGCCAGGCGCGGCTTGAGTTCGGGATCCGAACCGTTCTGCTCCCACGTCTGCACGGCATCCAGATAGCGGTTGTAATCGTTATACTTGTACGGCTGCCCCACGTCGGTGATCCAACCGTAGAAGGTATAGAGCGTCGTTCGATAGCGCAGGTAACCCGTCTTGCCGAACGTGCGGTCGAAGTTGATCTCCACCGACGAACCGCCCTCGTACTTCGAGGTCTTGCCCTCAGAAGCCAGGCCATAAGATTCCCACCCTAATTTGTTGCTATCCCAACTGTTGCTCCGAATTCGCGAACTCTCCACAAAAACGGCACTCAGGGCTACCGGCGAGATATTGACCGCTATGGGAAACTTCGCAAGCGGACTCTTGTAGGTCAAACCCAGCGAAATGTCGAGGTAACCCGGCGAGAGGAAGGAGCTCTTCAGATGTTCACGTTCCTGCTCGGTACGCGACTTGTAGCCGTTGACGAACTGGCTGCGGAACTGGAACGTCGAACCGTAGGACCAGTTTTTGGCCAATTTGAAGGCCGGATTGACCCATACGACAAACTCATCCTGATTCTTAAACCACACGCCGTTGCTCACCGGCTCGTTCTCCGCGTTCGTCGTCTCCACCTTCATGCGGTTGTAACCCAGTTTGGCAGAAGCCTTCGTCTCAATCGAGAAGAGGTTTTTCTTAAACAGATGCCTCAGGTTGAACGAGGCGACCAGCGCAATGGAGTTATCACCGCCCGATACGGAGATCCATGGATCGTTATAGGAGGTCAACGTGCCCTGCAGTCCTGCACTGATTTCCAAATCATTGCGCTCCTTGCGGATAGCGGCACGCTCGGCCTTGTAACGGGCCAGACTGAAATAGTCGACATCCACCGACGTGGATTTCAGTTCATCGTGGAACTTCACGTCCGAGGGCTCGGCATTGACCTCGTCGATCGAGATCTGGGCCGCGGCCGGAAGGCTCGAAAACAGCAGGAAAAGCCCTGCGAGAAGCACATGTGAACGTTTCATAACGGGTTTCAAGGCGTTATATTTCCAAAATGCAAAGTTATGAATTTATTTACAAATTCCTTAACTTTGTCCAAAACAACACGAAACATCGAACACCATGAAATACTTCGGAGCACACGTCAGCGCATCGGGCGGGCTGGAGAACGCCCCCCGCAATGCCCACGCCATCGGCGCCACGGCCTTTGCCCTCTTCACCAAGAACCAGCGTCAGTGGATGGCCAAGCCCCTGACCGCGGCCGAAATCGACGCCTTCCGCCGCGCCTGCGACGAGTGCGGGTACACCCCGGCGCAGATCCTTCCCCACGATTCGTACCTGATCAACCTCGGACATCCCGAGGCCGAAGCCCTCGAAAAGTCGCGCTCGGCCTTCACCGACGAGATGAAGCGCTGCGAACTGCTGGGGCTCGACCGCCTGAACTTCCACCCCGGAAGCCATCTGAAGCAGATCTCCGAGGAGGAGAGTCTCGACCGCATCGCCGAGTCGATCAACCTCGCCCTCGAAAAGACGCACGGTGTCACGGCCGTCATCGAGAACACCGCCGGGCAGGGTTCGAATCTCGGATTCCGCTTCGAGCATCTCGCCTATCTGATCGACCGCATCGAGGACAAGTCGCGCGTCGGGGTCTGCATCGACACCTGCCACGCCTTCGCCGCCGGTTACGACCTGCGCACCGAGGAGGCCTGCGAAGCCACCTTTGCCGAATTGGAGCGGGTTGTCGGATTCCGCTACCTGAAGGGGATGCATCTGAACGATGCGATGAAGATCCTCGGAAGCCGCGTCGACCGCCATTCGTCGCTCGGCGAGGGGATGATCGGCGAGGCCTGCTTCCGCTACATCGCCCGCGATCCGCGGTTCGACGCCATTCCACTGATCCTCGAGACCCCCGACGAGAGCCGTTGGGCCGAGGAGATCGCCCGGCTGAAGGCCTTCGCCGCCGAGGCGCAATAGGCATAGGCAGCGGGACTTTTTTTCTTCCCCCCCCCTCCTCGACCGGCTACAGCCGGTCGAGGCATTCGCGAATGAGCGCCGCACTGTCGCGCACCTCCTCCTCGGAGATCGTCAGCGGCGGCGAAATACGGAACGCCGTGTCGCAGAAGAGAAACCAGTCGCTCAGGATCCCCGCCTCCTTGAAGAGTTCCATGATCCGGTAGAGGCGCTCCGAAGAGCCCAGCTCGACGGCCAGCAACAAACCGCTGCGGCGGATCTCCCGCACGGCCGGATGGTCGCGCAACAACTCTTCGTACAAGGCACCCTTCGCCTCGACCGTCTCGACGACGTGGTTCTCCAGCAGGTAGTCGAGCGCCGCCAGACCCGCCGCACAGCAGACCGGATGGCCGCCGAAGGTCGTAATGTGTCCCAGTACGGGATCGTGCTGCAGGGTATCCATCACCTCGTGGCGCGCGATGAAGGCCCCGAGAGGCATCCCTCCGCCGAAAGCCTTCGCCAGGCAGACGATATCGGGCACCACGCCGTACTTCTGCATGGCGAACAGCTCGCCCGTACGGCCCAGACCCGTCTGGATCTCATCGAAGATCAGCAGCGTCCCCGTCTCGTCGCAACGCTTGCGAAGCGCCTCGAGATAACCCGGCTTCGGAGGACGCACACCCGCCTCGCCCTGTACCGGTTCGGTCAGCACGCAGGCCGTGCGGCGCGTGATGCGCTCCAGCTGGTCGAAGTCGTTGAATTCGATGGCCTGCACGTCGGGCAGCAGCGGCCGGAAGGCCCCCTTCCACTCCTCACCCTCGGGGGCGCCCATCATGCTCATCGCACCGTGGGTCGAACCGTGGTAGGCCCGCCGCATGGAGATCATCTCCGTACGGCCCGTGAAGCGCTTGGCCAGCTTCAGCGCCCCCTCGACCGCCTCGGCGCCCGAGTTGACAAAGTAGACACTCTCCAGATCGCCGGGCAGCAGCGAGGCGATCTTCGCCGCATAAGTCACCTGCGGTGTCTCGACCAGCTCGCCGTAGACCATCACGTGCATGTAGCGCGCTACCTGCTCCTGCACGGCCCGCACCACGGCCGGATTGGCATGTCCGACGTTGCTCACCGAAACCCCCGCCACCAGGTCGTAATAGCGTTTCCCCTCGGGCGTGTAGAAAAAGGTGCCCTCGCCCCGGTCCACCTCCACCAGCATCGGCGAAGGCGACGTCTGGGCCACGTGGGCCAAAAACTGTTTCCGAAGAATCGTACTCATCCTATTTCGCTTGTTAAAACGTCACTCCGCAGTGCCGAAGCGTCGCTGCAGGATTGCATCGGCATCCTTCACGCTGCGCCGCATCCACCGCTCCATCAACGCCGCCTGCTCCGCGACCGGAAGCTCCCACCCCGCGACCGTACGCCGCACCCGCAACGAGAGTTCGTAGATCAGGATCGCCGCCGAGGCCGAAACGTTCAGACTCTCGACCAGTCCGCACATCGGGATGCGCAGAAACTCGTCGGCTCCGGCAATCGCCTCGTCCGAAATGCCGGCGTGCTCCGTGCCGAAGATCAGCGCAAAGGGCCCCTTCGCGACGTCGAACGTCTCGGGGGTCACATCCTCGCGGTGGGGCGTTGTGGCCACAATGCGGTAGCCCTCGCGCCGCAGCGAGGCGATGGCCTCCGCCGTCGAGGCGTGGCGCTCGACATCGACCCATCGCTCCGACCCACGCGCAATGACCGGATTGGGCCGGAAGGTGCAGCGCGTCTCCACAGTGTGCAGATGCTGCACCCCGAAAGCGTCGCAATGGCGGATCAGCGCCGCGGCATTCTGCCCGTGGTACATGTTCTCGGCCAGCACCGTCATGTAGCGCATACGCATGGCTACGCTGCCTCGCAGCACGCCGTAGCGCTCGGGGGTCATGAACTCCGCCAGGAAGGCAATCCGCTCCGCCGCAGGCCCCGCCTCGGGACCGAACAGCGCATCGCTGCGCGGCGTCGTGTCGTTACTTGCGGTACTTCTCATCTTCGTCGAGGATTTTCAGGTAGCTCTCGTAGCGCGGCCAGGCGATCTCGCCCGCCTTGACCGCCTCCACCACGGCACAGCCCGGCTCGTGGGTATGCGTGCAATTATAGAAACGGCACCCCGGAGCCACACGCATCATCTCCGGAAAGTAGTGCCACAACTCGGCATCGTCGATGTCGATCAGTCCGAAACCCTTGATCCCGGGCGTGTCGATCACCGCTCCGCCCCCCTGCAGGGGATACATCGTCGAGAAGGTGGTCGTATGGCGCCCCTTGTGGTGACTCTCGGAGATTTCACCCGTGCGGATGTCGAGCGCGGGGTCGATCGTCTGGATCAGGGACGACTTCCCGACTCCCGAATTTCCCGACACGAGCGTTGTGGAACCGGTCAACAACCTGCGGACCTCCTCCACACCCCGTCCGTCCCGGACCGAAACCTCCAGAACACGGTATCCGGCCCCCTCGTAGACGGCCCGGAAGTCGGCCACGGCCTCCGGATCCTGCAGGTCGATCTTCGACAGCAGGATCGTCACCGGCACCTTGTAGGCCTCGCACGTCACCAGAAAACGATCCACGAACTCCGGCGGAGTCTCGGGCGACTGCAAGGTGACCATCAGCAACGCCTGGTCGATGTTCGAGGCGATGATGTGCGACTCCTTCGAGAGGTTCGAAGCCCGGCGGATGACATAATTGCGCCGCGGGCGAATCTCCACGATCACCCCTTCGCCGGGAGTCTCCTCCCGTTCGCACTCCACCACGTCGCCCACAACAACCGGATTGGTCGACCGCACCCCCTTCAGGCGCAGGCGCCCCCGGATCCGGCAGCGCACATGCCCGCCCTCCGGCGTGGCCACGTCGTACCAACTGCCCGTCGCACGCACGACGGTGGCTGTAAATCGCTCATTCATCGGTTGGTCTGTTATCGTTCTGAAAGGTGATTCTCTCGTACATCCGCTCCACGAAGGGGAAGAGGCTCTCCGAAAGCCGAAGAATCGGACGGTAGCTCCGCGACTCATCGAGCGTCTGCCGCTTGACCAGCGTATAGTCCGCATTCAGCCGGCTGAAAGCCGAGAAGAGCACGCTCATGACCAGCAGGTATTTCACCACCGAGACGGCAATGCCCAACAGGATGTCCGCCACGCCGAACCCCGCAAAGTGAAAGAGACGACGCACCAATCGTGCCGCAATGGCCACCACAAGCACCACCACGATCAGCACCGTGACGAAACCGCCCGCTGCGGCCACCTCTTCGTCGAGCCGGAGCAGCGCACCGACCTCGGCGCCGAAACGCGCCGCCAGCCAGATCCCCGCGACGATTCCCGCCAGCGAAAAAATCTGTACGATGAAGCCCTGGCGCCAGCCATTCCAGACGGCCAGCACCAGCACCAGGCAGACAAGCAGATCAATCGTATTCAAGCAGTGCTTTTTAAGTTCCGAAAGATACGAAAATTACCTGAACGAGCCAAAAAAAGCACCGATACCGCCTTTTTGACCTGTCTTCTATTAATATAGGTATAAAGGCTCAGCGAACTACGTCCCGAAGCTTGACTCCTAGAGCGTTACAAATTATACACAAGGTTTTAACCGTCAGATTCGTTCGACCGGCTTCGATACGGCTCATGTTGGATCTCTCCATGTCACACCTGTAAGCCAGTTCCTGGACCGTCAGCTGACTCGCCCTCCTCAACTCCTTGATTCTCCCGGAGATATATCTTATCTCCTCCTGATAATCCATTCCCATTTCAAAAATCTTGACAAAAATTTTGCGGTACAAATTTTTATCTTTATATTTGCACCATGCGTATCATATATGATACCAACAGGCGAAAAAACAGAAGCATTAACACACTGAAAGTCAAAGATCGAACACATTCATTTATTCAATCATTCCACTATGAAACACAATCTATTCAGGAATTTCACGGCATTGCTCCTGAGCGGAACAATGCTGGCCGGTGTCGGTTGTAAGGACTATGACGACGACATCGACAACATCAACAAACGTCTCGACGAGATGCAGGTGACGGTCTCCAGTCTGCCCGAGCAGATCGAGGCCATCAAGGGTTCGATTCCCGACCTCGCGTTGCTAACCTCACGCGTCGAAGACCTCGAAGGGAAACTCGAGGGCGTAACCGATCTGAAAGGCCAGCTCGACGCACTCAAGGGACTGGAAAACACCCTGAAAACGTATATCGACGATGAGATCGGCAAGGCTACGACGGCCGATGCCCTGAAAAAAACGCTGGACAACTATTATGCTACCGCTACGGCTCTGAGCGACCTGGAGCTCAAGTTGACCGACATCACGAAGGACAACGGCACAATCGACCAGGCTGTGGCTGCTGCCGTTTCCGAGATTCAGAACGATCTCTCGGATCTCGAATCGAGCATCAAGACCTGGATGGGATCGCAGATGGAGGGCTATCTCACCGCGGAAGCAACCAAAACGTATGCGGATAACGCAGCCAGTGGTGCCGTGAAAGACGTTTTCGATCAAATCAAATCGGCTCAGGGCGAGTATTACGATGCGCTTACCGATGCCGTGAAAAATGCGATTGTTGGTGAAAACGGCACCATCAAGATCGGCAAGGAGCAGCTCGACAGCGCCCTGCAGACCCTGATTGATGAGATCACACCGCTGATCAGCCGCGTTGCCGAACTCGAAGGCCGCATCCAGTCGCTGGTATACGTTCCCTCGACGCTGGAAGAGGCTCAGAACAACACGATCATGTTCAAGGGTACTTCGTGGATCAAGTTCGGTGAGTCGACGAAGTTCTACCTGGACCAGACCAACAAACAGACGGCAAAGATCACCTTCCGCGTATCGCCCGCTTCGCTGGCCGGAAAGATTACGAAAGAGAACACCTCCATCGTAACCGAGAAGATCTCGAAGACCCGCGCCGGTGAGCCGCTCTTCGTGGTAACCGATGTGACCGCCGAGAAGGAGTCGGACGGTGAGGCCTACACCGGAGCATTCACGGTTACGGCCGAATGCAACTACAACTACGGCGAAGTGGATGGTGAGACTCTGGCCATCGCCCTGAACGTCAACATCGCTCCGGCTGAGGGCAGCGACAGCAAATTCGGCATCGATTACACGACCCCGTACATCGGAACCGATTATGAGGAAGGCGGCGAGATCAACAACAAACTCGTCATCGCCAAAGAGATGGAAAATGGCGCATTCGTTGAGCCCGACGGCGGCATGTACAAAACGGAGCTGAAATACAACTCGGATGAAACCGTCACCTTCCTGGATGGATTCTCGATCTACTACAAGGATGGCGACGAGTACACGGCCCTTTCGAACTGGGAAAACGCCGAGGACCTCATCGAGATCGCAGCTCCCGAGGAGAAGGCAACGACCACCGGAACGGAAAACCTGTACGAACTGGGAACGACGACTGTCAGGTTCAAGGATGCGGCAAATGGAAGCAACGTAGACGAGATCAACTCAAAGATCACCTCGGAGTCGTTCACCTTCAACCTCGTATACAAAGAGGAGACGATTGAGGTGGGCGGCGTACAGCACGAAATCACGATTGTCGGTGACAACACGGACGTTCAGGCCGATGCCATTGCCATGACCTGGAACTATGCTGCGGCCAGCTCCGATCTGCTTTACAGCAAGGAGGCCATTGATCTTGCCGAGAATGTGCTGGATCCGAAGACCTACGTCGCCATGAAGGGTTACACGCAGGCCGCCGAACTCGCAGCAGGCAAGTATACCGTAGCACTTACCAAGAACGGTCAGGCTGCCGCAGGTATCACCGCAACGATCGCACTGACAACGACGCCGAGTGTCGCAGGCGACGCACAGCAGATCCAGGTAACGCTGACGGGCGATCTGAAAGAGACGGCCACTTACGAGCTGAAGGCCGTTTACATGCACGAGGATTTGACCACCGCGACGATCAACGCCACGATCGACGTGACGGGCATGCCGACTCTCCCGAGCTATGACCTCTCGAACGGAACCACCTCCATCAAGGAGTACAAGAGTCAAAACAGGTTCGAAATGCTGGAAGACTTCGCCGCCGCATACGCCAAGAAGGTCTGGAATGACGAGCTCGAAGCCGCATTCGGTACCGAGGAGACGCTGGCTGGCATCTTTACGGGTATCACCCCGACGTCTGCCGGCAGCGACAAGGCTACGCTGAGCGCCGAGGAGGGCAACATCTTCGTCACCTTCGAGGATGCAGCCAAGTTCGGCGAAAGCTACCAGCCGACGCTTACCTTCACCCACGGAACGATCGCAGATCTGAAGGTTCTCTTCACGAGCAAGGTCCAGCTCGCCAAACCCGCCAACGTGCAGCTGAAGGCCAACGACGCTATCATTTCGAACGGACAGGCTACGGCTCAGACCCAGATCTCGGGCACCTCGTTCGACGTCATCGACAAGGCACTCGACGGAGCCTTCTTCTACGACCAGAGCATCGAAGGTCTGAAGGTTGTCTACGGCATCGCCACGAATCTGGATGATTTCGAGGGCGGAGAGGCTCCGGCCATTGTCGACAATAAGCTGGCCTGGAACGACTGGACGGGTCTGACCCTCGACGTGAAGGCCGCACTCGAACTGAACGGCCGTCAAATCGACGAGGCTACGTTCACCGTGGCAATCAAGGATCCGATCGTCGACGCACAGATCTCGACGCTGGAGAATGTCAATGCCTCGATCTACATCGACGCAAAGAACAAGACGTTCAACGTGGCCTCGATGCTGAAACTTTCGGCCCAGAACGGCAAGAACGTATTCGCCGACAGCAACCTCGCAACGGCTATCGAAGGCAAACCCAGCTACAAGCTGGTCGAGGAGAACCCCAACATCGAACTGGCGGACGGCGTTGTCAGCCTGATCACCGACTCCTCGCTCACACTCACGGCTTTCGATGTAGAGGTTAAGGTTAATTACAGCTATAAATTCGGAAAACGCGGACCCGTCACGGTAACGGTTCACATCGTTCCGGGTGCCAACCCCGCAGAGACATCGGGCAACTGATCAAAATCCCTTTAGGGAGAGGGAAATAACCGGTGATGCCGGGCGCAGAATCGAACCGCAGCGATTCGCGCCCGGCTCCTTTGTCTCCGCCGGCCGGCTCCGCCCGGAATTCACGAAAAATAATGTTTGATTTTCATACCGCGTTGTGTATCTTTGCAGGGATGAACCCCGACGGCCGCATCCGGCATACAGAGCCCCGGCCCGCCGATCGGAGCCTTAAACGTCCTGCCATGAAACGATTCATAACTCTTGTGCTGCTGATGCTCGGAATCGCACTCTCGGCCCGCGCCCGGGAGGTATTCCCTATCAACGAAGGCTGGCGCTTCTACTTCAAGTCCGAGCGTACGTCCGACAATGCCCGCCATGTCACCCTTCCCCACAGCTGGAACACCGACCCCCTGGCTCAGGGTTACTGGCTCGAAACAACGGGCAACTACATGAACGGCATGTACATCCCCAAAGAGTGGGCTTCGAAACGCCTCTTCGTGAAGTTCTACGGCGTACAGAGCGTCGCCGACGTCTTCGTCAACGGAAGCCACGTCGGCACCCACCGCGGCGGCGGTACGGCCTTCGTCTTCGAGATCACCGACAAGGTCCGCTTCGGAACGGACAACGCCCTGCTCGTGATGGTCAGCAACAGCTGGCGCGACGACGTGCTGCCCACCTCCACGGACATGAACTCCTACGGCGGCATCTACCGCGAGGCCGAACTCATCGTCACCGAATCCACCGCCGTCTCCCCGCTCTACTACGGCTCGGACGGAGTGCTCATCCATCCGCAGAGCGTCTCGGCAGAACGCGCCGAAGGCGAAATCGAGGTGCACCTCACCTCGCGCAGCGAAAACACCTGCATGCTCAACCTTGAAATCTCGGCTCCCGACGGCAGAACCCTCTTCACGAAACGCCAGAAGGCCAAAATCGAGGACAAACCCGTACTGATTCCCTTCCAGGTCGAGAACCCCGAACTCTGGAGCCCCGACCATCCGGCCCTCTACACCGTGACGGCTGCCATCGGCGAAGACAGCATCACCGACCGCGTAGTCGTCCGGACCGGATTCCGCTCGCTCAACGTCACCCCGGCCGACGGTTTCCTGATCAACGGCGTGCGGACTCCGCTGCACGGCGTGGTGCTGCACCACGACAACGCCCTCTCGGGCGGAACCCTCGTCGCCCAGGATTACGATGCCGATCTGCAGGTCGTCCGCCGCATCGGCGCCAATGCCATCCGCTCGGCCGTCATGCCCCATGCGCAGTACCTCTACGACCGCTGCGACGAAACCGGCCTGATGGTCTGGATCGACGCCCCGCTGCAGCGATCCCCCTTCCTGAGCGACATGGCCTACTTCGCAACCCCGGCCTTCGAGGAGAACGGACTGCAGCAGCTGCGCGAAATCATCGCCCAGCACATCAACCATCCTTCGGTGGTCATGTGGGGCATCTTCTCCCAACTCTGGATGCGCGGCGACGACGTAACCCCCTATCTGCGCCGGCTGAACGAGACGGCTCACACGATGGATGCCTCGCGCCCGACGGTCGCCTGCAGCGATCAGGACGGAACCGTCAACTTCATCACCGATCTGATCGTCTGGAAACAGGATGTCGGCTGGCAGCGCGGATCGACCGACGACGTGGCCGTATGGCGCGACCTGCTGCAGAAGAACTGGTCCCATCTGCGCTCGGGCGTGCAGTACGGCGAACCGGGATTCCTCGGGCACAAGAGCTACACTTCGCAGGCACTCCCCCGCTCGAACTGGCTGCCCGAAGAGCGGCAGACCCGTTTCCACGAGGAGTATGCCCGCAACCTGCAGAACGATTCGCTCTTCTGGGGGGTATGGATCGAGAGTCTGTTCGATTACGGATCTTCGCGTCGCCCCTACGGCGTGAACGGCACGGGACTGCTGACCCTCAACCGCCGCGAAGCCAAGGATGCCTTCTATCTCTACAAGGCCCTGTGGAACACCGCGGAACCCACGCTGCACATCGTCAACAAGCGGCTGCGGATGCGCGACGGCAACATGCAGCTCTTCCGCGTCTATTCGTCGGCCGGAACCCCACTGATCATGGCAGGTGCCGACACGCTGGCCGTGACGGAGTATGCCCCATGTCAGTACCGCACGGATTCGGTATCGCTGCAGGGCGTGGTCGAGATCAAGGCGATGGCCGGAGCGCTGCGTGACAGCGTCACGATCCGAATCGGCAACGTTCTAAAACCGAAACGGACGCCGGGCCTTCGGCGAACAGCAGGTCCGCAAACGACAAATTAGCCGCAAAGGGCATCCGGTCGGAAAAGACCTGGAAATAGGGCTCGGCCTCGAAGGCCGGGCCCTCGCTGTTTCGGCTGCGCAGATCGAGATCGCCCGGACGGGCCTCGACATAGCGCTCGCAGAGGGTCGGCATCGGGATCCTGGCCAGCGAGCACAGCACCTCGAGCAATCCAAGGTTGTACTCCACCAGAAAGTCGTACGGCCGCGTGTAGAAGGGTTCGAAGCGTCCGGCGTAGTGGTCGAAATAGGGCGACGAGCGGTAGGAGGAGACCAGCGCCCCCCAATGCTGGTGCTGCCAGCGCTTCGAGTAGTCGAGGCGCACGTCGCGCATCGGCTGCCGAGGGCGGTTGGCGTGGCAGACGTGGGCCGTGAGCTCCATCACGCCGTCGGTGGCCAGAATCCGGGTCCGGTTGCGCTCGGAGCGTTTCACGAAGTGTTCGCCGAGGTCCACGACGCAGTCGCCGCGGAGCAGGCGGGCAAAATAGGAGACCGAGGGCAGGTAGGCAAGGGGAAGTATGGTCATCGTCAGAGCGGGTGATAAAGGTCAATGGGTGTATCCGGAGGCGTCGTTTCGGGCCCCGGGGAGTCAGTTTCAAGTCCGGGACGGGGTCCGGGAGCGTCAGTTTCGAGAATCCGGATCGATCAGAGTATCGGAGACATCGGAGGGTTCGGGGCGTCAGTTGCAGGGCTCGGGTGCTGCCGGAGCGTCGGGAGCGTCGACCCAGTCGCCGTTCTGGCGGATCAGCTCGATCAGGCGGTCGAGAGCCTCCTCCTGCGGGATGTTGCGCACGATCACCTCACGCCCCTTGTAGAGCGTAATGCGGCCCGGACCGGCCCCCACATAACCGTAATCGGCATCGGCCATCTCGCCCGGACCGTTGACGATGCAGCCCATGACGCCGATGCGCAGGTTTTTCAGGTGCGACGTACGGGCCTTGATCTCCGCAAGGGTCCGCTCGATATCGTAGAGCGTCCGTCCGCACGACGGGCAGGCGATATACTCCGTATGGGAGAAGCGCACGCGCGCCGCCTGCAGGATCATCAGCTCCAGATCGCGGATCTGCGCCGCGGTAAGGGCCGGGGCATCGATCCAGATGCCGTCGGCCAGTCCGTCGAGCAGCAGCGGCCCCAGGTCGGCCGCCGCCTTCACGGCCACCGCCCCGAGCGTAGGATCGTCATAGCGGCGCCGCACGACAACCGGTTCGTCGGGAGTCTCCAGATTCAGAATCGCCGCGCGCAGTTCGGCCGTCGGATTCCCCGACGTGGCCTCCAGGATACGGAAGCCGTCGAGCGGTTCGCTGTGGATTACGGGTACAGTGACGTGCGAACGGCGGCGGTAGGCCGTCGGCGAATAGCGTTCGGGGTGGCGGACCTCGAACACGCCAGGACGCGAAGCGAAGTGTCGGACAAGCATCTCAGCCACGGGAATCTCGTTCTCGGGCGCTTCGGTCAGCGAGACGCGGATCGTGTCGCCGATGCCGTCGGCCAGCAGCGCCCCGATCCCCACGGCGCTCTTCACGCGCCCTTCGAGGCCGTTGCCCGCCTCGGTGACCCCGAGGTGGATCGGGTAGTGCATCCCCTCGGCATCCATCGCCTCGACCAGCAGCCGGTAGGCTGCCACCATCACCCGCGTGTTGCTCGACTTCATCGAGACGACCACCTGGTCGAAGTCGCGCTCGCGGCAGATCCGCAGGAACTCCATGGCCGAGACGACCATCCCCTCGGGCGTATCACCCCAGCGGTCGAAGACCCGCCGCGCAAGCGACCCGTGGTTGACGCCGATGCGCAGCGCCACGCCCCGCCGGCGGCACTGTTCGATCAGCGCCTCGAATTCGCCGTGTTCGTTGCGGTAGTTGCCCGGATTGATGCGCACCTTGTCGACGTACTGCGCCGCGATGGCGGCCACCTCCGGCACGAAGTGGATGTCGGCCACGATGGCCGTATCGAAGCCGTCGGCCCGCAACTGGCGGACGATGTTGGAGAGGTTCTCCCCCTCGCGCCGCCCCTGGGCCGTCAGGCGCACGATCCGACCCCCGGCCCGGTCGATACGCTCGATCTGAGCCACGCTCGCCGGCGTGTCGTTCGTATCCGTATTGGTCATCGACTGCACGGCCACCGGACGGTCACCGCCGATCGTCACCTGCCCGATCCGCACCTCGCACGTCGGGCGTCGTCTGAATGTCGTCAGATCCATTTCCTGAGAGTTTTCGACAAAGATAGTACAAATTTAACTATCTTTGTCTTCGTGGAGATACTCGACAACGACATAAAGTACGTCCCGGGAGTCGGCGAGGCCCGCGCCAAGCTCCTCGACCGGGAACTGGGAATCCGTACGGTGGGCGACCTGCTCTCGCACTATCCGTTCCGATACATCGACCGCACGCGCGTCTACCGCATTGCCGAGATCACCGACTCGGCCGGACTCTCCTACGTGCAGTTCCGCGCCCGCGTCATGGGGGTCGCCTACGCCGGGGCGGGGCGCAAACGCCGCTTCACGGTCCAGGTGCAGGACGACTCGGGACGCGCTGAACTGATCTGGTTCCAGGGCATCAAGTGGATCGAAAAAAGGATCGAGGTCGGCCGCGAGTATCTCGTCTTCGGACGCCCGAACTTCTTCCACGGCGAACTCTCGATCGCCCACCCCGAACTGGAGACCGTCGAGCAGGCCCTCTCGCGAAAGGTCGAGAGCGGCATGCAGGGCATCTACCCCTCGACCGAAAAACTCGGCAACGTCCTCGGCACGAAGGGCATGTACCAGATCGTCTGCAACGCCTGGACGCTCGTCCGCGACCGCATCACGGATCCGCTGCCCGAGGCGCTCCGGCAGCAATACGGTCTCATCCCGCTGCCCGAGGCGTTCTGCAACATCCACTTCCCGCAGTCGCAGGAGCTGCTCCGCCAGGCCCAGTACCGGCTGAAGTTCGACGAACTGCTCGGCGTACAGCTCAACATCCAGCAGCGCCGCACGGCCCGCCTCTCGAAGAGCGACGGATTCCTCTTTGCAAAGGTCGGCGGCATCTTCAACACCTTCTACAACGAGAAGCTCCCCTTCCCGCTCACCGGAGCCCAGAAGCGCGTCATCCGCGAAATACGCCGCGACACCGTCTCGGGATTCCAGATGAACCGCCTGCTGCAGGGCGACGTCGGCAGCGGAAAGACCCTCGTGGCACTGATGTCGATGCTGCTGGCCGTCGACAACGGATTCCAGGCCTGCATGATGGCCCCCACGGAGATCCTCGCCCGACAACATTTCGCCACCATCAGCAGGATGCTCGACGGACTGCCCGTGCGGGTGGCCATCCTCACCGGCGCCTCGAAGACCAGAGAGCGTCGCCAGGCCCTCGAAGGGATCGCCTCGGGGGAGGTCCAGATTCTGATCGGCACCCACGCCCTGATCGAGGACCGCGTGCAGTTCGCGAACCTCGGTTTCGTGGTCATCGACGAGCAGCACCGCTTCGGCGTCGAGCAGCGCGCCCGTCTCTGGACCAAAAACGCGCAGCCGCCCCACATCCTCGTGATGACCGCCACACCAATCCCCCGCACGCTGGCCATGACGCTCTACGGCGATCTCGACGTCTCGGTGATCGACGAACTGCCCCCCGGACGCCGCCCGATCAAGACCTATCACTATACGGATGCCGCCCGGCTGAAGCTCTTCGGATTCATGCGCCGGGAGATCGCCAAGGGCCGGCAGGTCTACGTCGTCTACCCGCTCATCAAGGAGTCCGAAGCGATGGACTACAAGGACCTGACGGACGGCTACGAGGCCATCTCGCGCGACTTTCCCCTGCCGCAGTACGTCACGGCCATCTGCCACGGCAAGATGAAGCCCGCCGACAAGGAGGAGTCGATGCGTCAGTTCAAGGAGGGCGAGGCACAGATTCTGGTCGCCACGTCGGTCATCGAGGTGGGGGTCGATGTCCCGAACGCCACGGTGATGGTCATCGAATCGGCCGAACGCTTCGGCCTCTCGCAGCTCCACCAGTTGCGCGGACGCGTCGGGCGCGGCGGCGAACAGTCCTACTGCATCCTCATGTCGGGCGAAAAGCTCTCGCGCGAGTCCCGCGCCCGGCTCGACGCCATGTGCGAGACGAACGACGGATTCCGCCTGGCGGAGCTCGACCTGAAGCTGCGCGGCGCCGGAGACATCAACGGCACGCTGCAGAGCGGCATGGCCTTCGATCTGAAGATCGCAAGCCCGACGGCCGACGTGCAGATCCTCACCCTTTCGCGCGAAGCCGCCGCCGCGGTGCTCGCCGCCGATCCGAAGCTCGCGCGGCCCGAAAACCGCGGCCTCGAAGCACTCCGCCGACGCTATTCCGGACGCGAAGAGTTCGATTTTTCCCGTATTTCGTAATATAATGCTCCAAAAACCCGTTTAATCCCCAAAAAAGAGACACCTTGCAATGAAACGATTTCTGTTCAGCATACTCCTCGCGGCAGCCGTCTCGCCCCTCTTCGCCCAGTTCTACCATCCGGGCGAAGAACTCTTCTACCGCGTGAGCTACAAGGCCAAGATGTTCCCCAATACCGAAGTCGGCGCCGTCGAGATCCGAACCTCCGAGGAGCGGAGCGACGGCCGCAACTTCTACAAGGTCGAAGGCATCGGCCGTACACTGCCCACCTACCGCTGGTTCTACAACCTCGAGGATATCTATACGGTCTGGATCGACAATCAAACGCTGCGTCCGATCCGCTTCGTGAGCGACCTGCGCGAGGGTGACTACACCTTCCAGAGTTACTACACCTACCTCTGGCCCGACTCCACGGTCCACACTCGCTGGAGAAGCCGGCAGCGCCCCTTCCAAGAAAAGAACATGGCGCTGACCAACGAGAGCATGGACGCCATCTCGCTCTTCTTCAACCTCCGTTCGGCCGAGGCCGAGGACTTCCGCGTCAACGAGGTCGGGACCCTGCAGATGATCCTGCAGGACACCATCAAGCACATCCACTACCGCTATCTGGGACGCGAAAACAAGAAGATCCGCAACATGGGCCGGTTCCGCACGCTGAAGTTCGAATGCCAGCTGGGAACCACCGAGGGATACTCGTTCACCGACGGCACAATCTTCACCATCTGGATCTCCGACGACCGGAACAAGATCCCGCTCTATATCGAGTCCCCGGTCAAGATCGGCAGCATTCAGGCCTACATCTCCGGGTTCAAGGGGCTCAAGTATCCCCTCGAAAGCCGGATCCGGTAAGCCCGGGAGGAAGCCAAAGGGCCGGGAAGCCAGGGGGGGGGCAGGAACCGGGGAGCCGGATGGCTGAGGAACCGGAGGACTGGGGAGTCGGAGGACTGGGGAGTCGGAGGACTGAGGAACCGGATGGCTGAGGAACCGGATAGCCGACGGGACGGAGCAAACCACTCCGGCACCACGAACGGCAGCCCCGACAACAAAAAGTGTTGCAAACTATCCTCCGACAACGGCTTTCAGATTCCGCTTTTTTTCATATCTTTGCCCGTAAGTATCGACAACACACCGGTCCGGTTGCCGAAACCGCCCGCAAACCCGATCCAATCCGGCAAAACGGAGCGAAACAGGCAGACTTCGAACCGCTAAAACCAACCTTTATGGAAAACAAACAGGGATACGATCCTTCGGATTTCGAAGACGACAACTTCTCGACACCGCAGCCCGATGCCGGAAAGTCCATCCGCGGCTATCGCATCGTCATTATCATCCTTTCGGTTATTCTGGTGGCCCTCTCGGCCCTCTACTTCGGCATCCACCGCCAGCAGATGATCGACAACGAACTGCTGCGCGCCGACCGCGACTCGATCCAGAGCGATCTGGGCCGGCTGATGACCGACTACGACAACCTCCAGATCTCCAACGACTCGATCTCCCGCGGCCTGGACATCGAACGCGAACGCGCCGATTCGCTCATGACCCGACTCAAAAAGGAGCGTTCGTGGAACCTCGCCAAGATCAAACAGTATGAAAAGGAGGTCGGTACGCTGCGTACGATCATGAAGGGATACGTCCGCCAGATCGACTCGCTCAATACGCTCAACAAACAGCTCATCAAGGAGAACGTCGGATACCGCAAGGAGATCTCCACGGCCCGCCTGCGCGCCGAAATGGCCGAGGAAAAGGCCGCAGAGCTCGACAACAAGGTCAAGGTCGGCGCCGTACTCCGCGCCCGCGACATCCGCCTCTCGGCCCTCAACAGCCGCAGCAACCCCGTTTCACGCATCAAGAACGCCTCGCGCCTGCGCGTCGACTTCGTCCTCTCGGCCAACGAACTCGCCACGCCCGGAAACAAGGCCATCTACGTGCGCATCACCTCCCCGGACGGCTATGTGCTGACCACCGAGCAGATGCCCACCTTCGAATTCGAGGGCGAACGACTCAGCTACTCGGCCATGCGTGAGGTCGACTACCAGAATCAGGACCTCGAGGTAGGCATCTACTTCAATTCGACGGGTTTCGCCGCCGGAACCTACTCCGTCGAGCTCTACTGCGAAGGCCGTCTGATCGGTCAGACGCAGGTCGTCATGAAATAACGGCCGCAACCTGGTGCTCCGGGAGACCAACCCACAGGAGAGCAGCGAATTCCTGAAGACCTACAGCTCCTCGACGAGCTGCATTCTGCTGACGCTCTTCTTCCTGCTGCTGGTGGCCGAACACGACACCCTGATCCGGGAATAGCCCTCCGACGGCACGCAACGGGGCCCGCTCCAGAACAGAAAAACCCTGCAACTTGACGTTGCAGGGTTTTTCCATACGAAAGGGCGCGGCTTCCGAATCAGCGGATGCCGCACTTGCGCAGCACCTTCAGCAGTTCGGGCTGCAGATTCTGCGCCCAGCGCCAGTAGCCCAGATCCGAAGGGTGGGTACCGTCGGCCGAGGTGACATGATCGGTGCCCGTCAGATCCCGGGCGTCGATGAAATAGACGTTGTCGAACTGCTCCATGGCCCGGGCCATCATCTCGCGGGCCGCCGCACGCTTGGCCTCCTCGCGGGCCCGGCTCCCGAGGTTGAAGTTGCCGCTCTCACGGTAGATCGTCTGCACGAAGATCAGCGGCGTCGCGGGCAGTTTCTCGCGGATACGGGCAATGAAGGGGATCAGCCGCTCGCGGATCATCTCCGCGCCCGGATTCGAGAAGCCGTCGAAGACCATCGCATCGGCATCCTTCACGTCGGCCAGGTAATCGGCAAAATAGGGCTGCAGCTTGCAGTTGCCGCTGCAGGCAATGCTGCAGAAATAGAGCCCCGTGTTGCGCTCGATCTGCATCGGGTAGCTCATTCCCGCGCGGCTCGTGCTCACGCCGTGCGTGAAGCTCGATCCGAAGATCACGATCTTGTGCCGGAAGGGGTTCTCCATCGGCGTGATCGTCGCCGCGGAGTCCACGCCGATCTGCAGCGACAACAGTTCGCTGTAGTTGGGCAGGTACAACAGGCACTCCTTCTGCGTGGTGTCCATCTCCTGGATGAGCGTGAATGTCCGACCGCGCCGGCCGGCCGCCTGCGACGCCGCATAGAGCCATTCGCCATCCTTGCGAATATAGAGGTCGAATCCCTCCGAGGCGACACGCGGCGTGCTCGTCCCGCCGTAAACGAACGACGAATAGACCGGGCGCATGTCGAGACGGCTGGAATTGGTCTTGAACACCAGCGCAAGACCCGCCGAACAGCGGACCTGCTGGTTCTCCGTGGGGGTGAAGCCCTTGTAAAGGGTCGTGTCGATCCGATGATAGGGGTGCGAAGTCGGCAGCGCCTTGCCGATCAGTGTCAGTTGCGTCGCATCAACGAAGCGCACCTGGGCTCCCGCGACGGCGGCCGTCAGCAGTACGGCGGCCAACAGAATCACTTTTTTCATGGTCTCTTTCAGTAGTTGTGGGTTGTTAGGGTCGATTCCCGAATTTTCAAATTCCAAAAAGGGCGGAGTCCGAAAACTCCGCCCGTCATTCCTTCCGATCGAAGGCTTACTGGATATGTCCCTGCTCCTGCCAGATCAGCGCCGAGGCGCCCAGAATGGCGGCATTCTTGCCCTGAATGCCGCTCGGCAGCAGCTTCACCTTGTTCTTGAAGACGAAGAGCATGTTCTCCTCCATGTACCACTGCGTGGGTTCGAAGAGCAGTTTGCCCGCCTTCGACAGGCCGCCGAAGAGGAAGATCGCCTCCGGCGAGGTGATCGTCACCACGTCGGCCAGCGCCCGGCCCAGCATCTCGCCCGTAAAGCGGAAGGCCTCCTTGGCGATGGGGTCCCCCTGCTCGGCGGCGGCCGAAATCATCGAGGCGTCGAAATCGTCGAAGGCAATGCTGCGCAGCTTGCTGGGAACATTCATCCGGGCCATCAGCTCGAAGGCCGTACGCTTGATGCCCGTCGCCGAAACGTAGGTCTCCAGGCAGCCCCGCCGTCCGCATCCGCACTCACGACCGTTGCGCTCGACTATGATGTGGCCGAATTCACCGGCAAAACCGTCGTGTCCGTAGATCATCTCGCCGTTGGAGACAAAACCCGAACCCAGGCCCGTACCGAGCGTAATCATCACGAAATCCTTCATCCCCTTGGCATTGCCGTAGATCATCTCACCGATGGTGGCGGCGTTGGCGTCGTTGGTCACGACGGTCTTCACGCCGTTGAAGCGGCGCGAAATGTCGTCGGCCAGCGGGAAGATCCGACGAGACTCGTCGGGATTGGAATCCCCCGCGCGAAATTTCCACAGGTTGGCCGGAGACTCGATCGTCCCCTTGTGGAAGTTGGCGTTGGGGGCGCCGATGCCGATACCCGCCAGTTCATACTCGAACGACAGACTCTGCGCCAGGGCCCGGAGCGAATCGCAAAGATCCTCGACATAGGCCGGATAATCATCCACACAGGGATATTTCTTGGTCGAGATGACCGATTCGGCATACAGATCGCCGTTCTCGTCCACCAGACCAAAGGCGGTGTTGATACCTCCGATATCCACACCGATAGCGAGTTTTTTCATGATTTTATCTTCAGTTAAAGTTCGATTCATCCTTTCAAAGTTAAAGGAAAATTCGGCCATTCCAAAGTTTTTTCCTATTTTTGGGTCAACTTTGATCCGAAAAAAACGTTCCGAAACCATGCTGAACAACGAGCAACTGCTCCAATCCATCGAAAATTATCTGGCTCAGACCGACTTCCCGGCCGAACCCGAACTCCTCTATGCACCGATCGGTTATTCGTTGGCCGGCGGAGGCAAACGGCTTCGTCCGATGCTTCTGGCCCTGGCCTGCGGCATCTTCTCGGACGACATCCAGCAGGCTCTCCCGGCGGCCGCGGCCGTCGAGGTTTTCCACAACTTCACGCTCCTGCACGACGACATCATGGACAACGCCGCCATGCGCCGCGGAAAACCTTCGGTCTACGCCAAATGGGGACAGAATGTCGCCATCCTCTCGGGTGACGCCATGCTCATCTGCGCATACCGCCTGCTGGGCGCCATTCAGCCCCGCTTCCTGCCGCAGGTCCTCGCCGTGTTCAACACCATGGCCCTCGAGGTCTGCGAAGGTCAGCAGTACGACATGGATTTCGAAACCAAGTCCAAGGTCTCCGTGGTCGAGTACATGCACATGATCGAACTGAAAACCTCGGTACTGCTCGCCGGGGCGGTCGTCATCGGAGCCACCCTCGGCGGCGCCTCCGAAGAGGAGTGCCGAAAACTCCGCCGATTCGCCATCGAACTCGGACTGGCCTTCCAGCTGCAGGACGATCTGCTGGACAGCTACGGCGACGAACGCCTCGGAAAGGCTATCGGCGGCGATATCCTCGAAGGCAAGAAGACCTATCTGATGATCACGGCCATGAGCCACGCCGACGAGCCCACGCGCGAGGTGCTCCGCTCGACCTACCGCAACGCCAGCCTCTCCGACCGCGAGAAGATCGACACCGTAAAGGCCATCTACGACCGGCTCGACATCCCACGCCTCACGGAGCAGCAGATCTCCGTGCGTTTCGAACGCGCCCTGTCGATCCTCGACACCCTGTCGGTCGGGGCGGAACGCACCCGCCAGATGCGCGAATTCGCCGCCGGACTGATGGGTCGCAAACATTGAGCCAAGCATGAAACGTTCGGATATCGAAATCATGGCCCCCGTGGGCTCCTGCGAGTCGCTGGCCGCAGCCATTCAGGCCGGTGCCGACGCCGTCTACTTCGGGGTCGGAAAGCTCAACATGCGCTCGGCGTCGGCCGCCAACTTCACGCTCGACGACCTGGAGCAGATCGCCTGCACGGCCCGGCAGGCCGGCGTCAAAAGCTATCTGACCGTCAATACGGTGGTCTACGAGGATGAGATCGCCGACCTGCACGCCGTCATCGACCGCGCCCGCCGGGCCGGCGTCGACGCCATCATCGCCTCCGACATGGCCGCCATCCTCTATGCGCGGCAGATCGGGCAGGAGGTCCATATCTCCACACAGTGCAACATCTCGAACTCCGAAGCCGTACGCTTCTACGCCCAGTGGGCCGACACGGTGGTGCTGGCCCGCGAACTGACTCTCGAACAGGTGGCCGAAATCCACCGCCGCATCGAGGCGGAGCAGATCCGCGGTCCGCGCGGCGAACTGGTTCAGATCGAGATGTTCGCCCACGGAGCCCTCTGCATGTCGGTCTCGGGCCGCTGCTACCTCTCGCTCTACGAAACCGGATGCTCGGCCAACCGCGGCGCCTGCCGCCAGTTGTGCCGCCGAAAATACACCGTCACCGACAAGGAGACCGGCGCCCAGCTGGACATCGACGGCCGCTACGTCCTCTCGCCGAAGGATCTCTGCACGATCGACTTCCTGGACAGGATGATCGGCGCCGGAGTCCGCGTGCTGAAGATCGAGGGGCGCGCCCGCGGCGCGGAGTATGTCAAGCGCGTTGTCTCGTGCTACGACGAGGCGCTCCGCGCCCTCGAGGCCGGATGCTACACCCCGGAACTGGCCGCCGGACTCAAGGAGCGGCTTCGCGAGGTCTTCAACCGCGGATTCTGGGAGGGATACTACGCCGGACGCCCCGTCGCCGAACACAGCACCGCCTACGGTTCGTCGGCCACCAAGCGCAAGGTCTATGTCGGCAAGGTGGTCAACTTCTACAAAAAACTCTCCGTCGCCGAGGTGGCCGTCGAGGCCTCGACCCTGACGGTCGGCGAGCAGATCTTCTTCCTCGGAGCCACGACCGGTGTGGCCGAACAGACGCTCACCGAACTCCACGGGCCCGACGGAAAGCCCTGTCAGCAGGTCTCGCAGGGCGAACTCTGTGCCATTCACACCCCGGGAGTGATTCGGCGCGGCGACCAGCTCTACAAGTTCGTCGACGCCCAATAACCCAGGGGCCCGAGAAGGGGAGGGGTGAGCTGGTGGCAGATCAGAAGCAGGCGAGAAGCGAACCGGGAGCAGGACAGAGGTGGACCGGAAGCAGGATAAAGGCGGGCCGGGAGCAGGAGAGGCAAACCGAAGACAGGATAGGAAAGGCCGGAGGCACACAGGAACAGACCGGGCGGATCGGGGACAGACCGGGCGGACAAGCAGCAGGCCGGAAAACGCCGAAAGCTGATCGGAGAGTGCCAAGAGCAAATCGGAGAGTGCCAGAAGCTGATCGGGGAATGCCGGAAGCTGATCGGCCGGTGAAGGCAAAAAGCCGGAAAGCCCCGGCCACAAGAAGGCTCTCCCGGCAGTCAGGACCCGGCAAGCGATATCGGAGACGGTTCAGCGTCTCCGTTTTTTTCATACCTTTGCGGCGATGTTTACCTCCCCGCACATATCCACACCGGCCGACGGACTACCGATGCCCCGCAGGCTGGGCGCCATTCTCGCCGTCTCGTTCGGAGTCTCTCTCTCGGTCATCGACGGCTCGATCGCAAACGTCGCCCTGCCCACCATCAGCTCCCAGCTCGGCGTCTCGGCCGCCGACTCCATCTGGATCGTCAACGCCTATCAGTTGGCCATCATGGTCTCGCTGCTCTCCTTCTCGGCGCTGGGCGACGTGATCGGTTACCGCAAAATATACATCGCCGGTCTGGCCCTCTTTACGGTGGCATCGGTCGGTTGCGCCCTGGCCGGATCGTTCCAGGCTCTGGTGCTGGCCCGCGTCATGCAGGGTTTCGGAGCCTCGGCCGTCACCTCGGTCAACACCACGCTCGTCCGGTTCATCTATCCCAGAAACCAACTCGGACGAGGGCTGGGTATCAATGCCACGGTGGTCGCCGTCTCGTCGGTCGCCGGACCTACGATCGCCGCCGGAATCCTCTCCGTGGCCCATTGGCCCTGGCTCTTCGCCGTCAACATCCCCGTCGGACTGGCGGCCCTGATCCTCAGCCACCGATTCCTCCCCTCGAACCCCGTCAAGGATGCCGCCCACCACTTCAGCTGGCGCGACGCCCTGATGAACGCCCTCACCTTCGGTCTGATGATGGCCTCCATCGAAGGCTACTCCCACGGCCTCGACCCGCGGCTCCTCTCGGTCGGAATCGGTGCGCTGCTCATCATCGGATTCTTCTTCATCCGCTCGCAGCTGCGCGAAACCTATCCGATTCTGCCCTTCGACCTGCTGCGCATCCCGATCTTCTCGGTCTCGGTGCTCACCTCGATCTGCTCGTTCCTGGGGCAGATGCTTGCCATGGTGGCCCTTCCGTTCTACCTGCAGCACTCCTGCGGCTACAACGACGTCCAGACCGGCCTGTTGCTCACGGCCTGGCCCGCCATCATCATGATCGTGGCTCCGGTGGCCGGCATGCTCGTCGAGCGCATCCACGCCGGACTGCTCGGAGGCCTCGGACTCACGGCCATGGCCGCCGGACTCTTCCTGCTGGCCTGGCTGCCCGAAAACCCCTCGCAGGGCGACATCGTCTGGCGGCTGATGCTCTGCGGTGCCGGTTTCGGATTCTTCCAGTCGCCCAACAACAGCATCCTGATCGCCTCGGCACCCCCGTCGCGCAGCGGTTCGGCCAGCGGCATGCTCGCTACGGCCCGGCTGGTCGGCCAGACGACCGGCGCAGCCCTGATGGCCCTGCTCTTCCATCTCGTCCCGACGAACAGCACCCACGCCGCCCTGATGCTCGCCGGCGCATTCGCCATCGCCGCTGCGCTGATCAGCTTCTCGCGCCTCTCGCTGCCGCTGCCCGAGGGATTGACCCGCAAACGCAAACAAAAGGTATGAGACTGCACCCGATACGGCTTCGGCTCTCCCTGCTGTCGGCGCTGCTCTCCGTCCTGCTCCCGGCGGCAGCCCAACCGACCGATTCGACGGACTTCATCCGCCCGCCCTGGCTCCGCGAGGGCGATACCGTCGCGATCGTCGCGCCGGCCGGCAAACTCTCCGAACGGGTCGACACGGCCCGCATCCGCCAAAAATTCGGAGAGTGGGGGTTGCAGGTCCGTTTCGGCACCTGTCAGAATCCCGACAAAAAAGCCTACTTCGCCGCACCGGACAGCGTGCGCGCCGAGGAGCTGCAACGGGCAATCGACGATCCGTCGGTAAAAGCCGTCATCGCCTGCCGCGGCGGATACGGTTCGGTACGACTGCTGCCCCGGCTGCGGCTCGACGCGCTGCGCCGGCATCCGAAATGGATCGTCGGATTCAGCGACATCACCACACTGCATCTGGCCTTGCGCCGGCTCGGAATCGAGAGTATTCACGGCCCGATGCCCGGCGGTTTCCGCTTTGAGGAGGAGAAAACGGGCGCTTCCCGGAAGACGGGATCCGCAAGAACGACTCCCTCCGACCGGAGTCGGGCAACCGCGGAGCCAAAAGAGAGACGGTCGGAATCCTGCAAGACAACAGGACTGACGGCAAGGGGTCAAGGCGTCGGAAGACCGCATGCGGCGGAGCCGGAAGACGACTCGTCGGAATCGCTGCGCGAAGCCCTCTTCGGAGAGGTGCATTCGATCGCGGCGGAGCCCCATCCGCTCAATTCGCCCGGCGAGGCGCGCGGACGTCTGGCCGGCGGAAACCTCACGGTGATCTGTGCCGCTAACGGAACCCCCGAAGCACTGCAGGCCGACACGCCGACGATTCTCCTGATCGAGGAGATCGGCGAATCGGCCTACCGCATCGACCGCATGATGCAGAGTCTCGCGCGCTGCGGCGTGCTCGAACGGCTGCGGGGCGTCGTCGTGGGACACTTCACCCGCACGGCCGGCTGCGAGCGATTCGGGGTCGAGGAGCCCGAGGCCCTGCTCGATGCCTATCTCCGGCCGCTGGGTATACCGGTCGCCTACGGATTCCCGGTCGGGCACGAGGAGCCCAATCAGGCCCTCTATCTGGGTCACGAGGTGCGGCTGGAGGTCGGAGCGGAGGGCGCCCGGCTCGATTTCGGAGATGACCGATAGCTCGGAGACGGAGGAGACGGCACCGTCCGGCAGACAAAAAAATCGCGCAAATTTGACTTTCTCGCCCGGCTTTTGTTATCTTTGTGGAAAACTCTACGCTTTATGTTCTCCGCAAAAACCTATACCGCGCGCCGCCGCGAGCTGCGCACCCGAATCGGAGAGGGCATCATCCTGCTGCCCGGCAATACGCTGGCTCCGAACAACTACCCCAACAACGCCTACTACTTCCGTCAGGATTCGACGTTCCGCTACTACTTCGGACTGAACGTCCCGTCGGTGGTCGGCCTGATCGACGCCGACTCGGGCGAAGAGGCCCTCTACGGCGACGACTTCACCGTCGAAGACATCATCTGGACCGGCCCCCAGCCCACACTCCGCGAACTGGGTGCCCAGGTCGGCGTGTCGAAGACCATCCCGACGGCCGATCTGCCCGCCCGCCTGCGCAAGGCCATCGCCCTGGGCCGCAAGATCCACTACCTGCCCCCCTATCGCGGCGAAACGAAACTCCTGCTCTCCGAACTGCTCGGAATCAAACCCGCGGCGCTGCACGACTACAAATCGGTCGATCTGATGTTCGCCGTGGCCGAGATGCGCGAAAAGAAGAGCGCCGAGGAGATCGAAGCCATGGAGCGCGCCTTCCACATCGGATACGAAATGCACACGCTGGCCATGAAGATGTGCCGCCCGGGGGTCATCGAACGCGAAATCGCCGGCGCCATCGAAGGCGTCGCCAAGTCGATGGGACAGGGCGTCTCGTTCCCCTCGATCGTCTCGCAGCACGGCGAAACGCTCCACAACCTCAACTCCGAAGGGGTGCTCGAGGAGGGACGTCTGCTGCTGTGCGATGCCGGTGGAGAGAGTCTCGAGGGCTACTGCTCGGACCACACCCGGACCTATCCCGTCAGCGGACGGTTCACCCAGAAGCAGAAGGATATCTACAACATCGTCCTGGCCGCCCACGACCACGTGGCCCGCATCGTCAAACCCCACATGATGTACACCGAAGTGCACAACGCCGCCTACACCATACTGGCCGAAGGTCTGGTCGGACTGGGGCTGCTCAAGGGTTCGCCCGCCGATGCCGTCGCCTCGGGGGCCATGACCATGCTCATGCCCCACGGCCTGGGACACGGTCTGGGAATGGACGTTCACGACTGCGAGGCCATGGGCGAACGGTCGTTCGACTTCTCGGCGATCGCCGAACGCGCCGCTCAGTCCGGAACCTGCGTCTACCGAGCCGCCTGGCGCATCGAACCCGGTACGATTCTGACCGATGAACCGGGACTCTACTTCATCCCCGCCCTGATCGACAAGTGCCGCGCCGAGGGACTCTATCAGGGTATTGTCGACTACGACGCCCTGGAGGCCTACCGCGACTTCGGCGGCATCCGCATCGAGGACGACATTCTGGTCACCGAAACCGGAAGCCGCATCATCGGCGACCGCAAAATCCCGGCTTCCGTCGAGGAGCTGGAGGCCGTTGTCGGAAAATAAAGACGCATCAAACGATGAAAAAACTGTTGCTCGCCTGCTGCACCGCCCTGCCGCTCCTCGCCGGTGCCCAACGCCCGGCCGACTGGGCCGACTATGGCCGCTACGCCGAAGCCAACGCCCGACTCGAAAAGGCCCCCGTCGTGGTATTCATGGGCAACTCGATCACCGACGGATGGGACAATGCCCATCCGGAGTTCTTCACCGACCACAACTTCGCCTGCCGCGGAATCGGCGGGCAGGTCACCTCGCAGATGCTCTGCCGCTTCCGCGCCGACGTGATCAACCTCCACCCTGAGGCGGTGGTGATTCTGGCCGGAACGAACGATCTGGCCCAGAACAACGGTCCGATCGAAATGGAGCACATCGTCGAAAACATCGTCTCGATGGCCGAACTGGCCCGTGCGGCCGGAATCCGACCGATCCTCTGTTCGGTGCTCCCCGCCGGGAAATACCCCTGGCGACCCGAGATCGAAGAGGTGGCCGAAAAGATCCGTCAGCTCAATGCCCTTCTGAAGG
Organism: Alistipes sp. An116; assembly: GCF_002161005.1. Classification (NCBI taxonomy): domain Bacteria; kingdom Pseudomonadati; phylum Bacteroidota; class Bacteroidia; order Bacteroidales; family Rikenellaceae; genus Alistipes; species Alistipes sp. An116. The sequence continues at coordinate 65,135 of NZ_NFLR01000011.1, read as the reverse complement.
CATGGGCCGACGAACAGGGCGTCACGTGGGTCGACTATCATGCGGCGATGGATGCCGGCGACGGCTCGATGCGCAGCGAGCTGACCCGCGACGGCGTGCACCCCACCCGTCAGGGATACAATCTGATGGAGCAGGTCATCGCTCCGGTTCTCAAGGAGTACGAATCCGGCAACGGACACTGATCCGACCCGCTCCGAAGCCCCGAAAATCGCCCCCAAAGGGCGATTTTTTCGTTTCCGGTGGTTGTTTTTCCCGATTATTTCGTATATTTATAGTCGCGTGCCTGAAAAGGCACGGCCAACCGCAACGAAACCAAAAACCTAAAACTTTCGGAATATGAAAAACTATTCAGCCAAGGAGATCAAAAACATTGTACTGATCGGTGCCCCGGGCACGGGGAAAACGACCCTTGCCGAAGCGATGGCTTACGAGGGGAAAGTCATCGACCGCAGGGGTAGTATCGAGACCAACAACACGCTCTCGGACAATACGGATATCGAGCACGAATACAAACGCTCGATCTACTCCACGATCCTCTTCACCGAATTCATGGACCGAAAGCTCAACATCATCGACTGCCCCGGTTCGGACGACTTCTGCGGAAGCCTCTTCTCGGCCTTCAAGGTCGGCGACGTCGGCGTATTCCTCTTCAACGCCCAGAACGGCTGGGAGGTCGGCAGCGAAATCCAGGCCCGCTACGCCCGTCTGCTCAAAAAACCCGTCATCGGCGTCATCAACCAGCTCGACGCCGACAAGGCCTCGTTCGAGTCGACCTTCGAGTCGATCAAGGCCGCCTCGCGCGTCAAACCCGTCATCATCCAGTATCCCGTCAACCAGGGTCCCTCGTTCAACGCCTTCATCGACGTGCTGCTCATGAAGATGTACCGATTCAAGGACAACGACGGCCACCGCGAAGAGCTCGAAATCCCCGCCGAGGAGATGGAAAAGGCCATGGAACTCAACAAGGAACTCGTCGAAATGGCCGCCGAGCACGACGAGGCCCTCATGGAGCTCTACTTCGAGAAGGGAACCCTCACGCAGGACGACATCCGCGCCGGTCTGAAGATCGGCGTCTCGAAACGCGAGGTGATGCCCATCTTCTGCGCCAGCGCCAAACGAGACATCGGAACGAAACGTCTCATGGAGTTCATCATCAACGTCGCCCCCGGTCCGCTCAAGGCCCCGGCATTCCTCTCCACCGAGGGCGAGGAGATTCCGGCCGACGAGTCCGCTCCCGCCGTGGCATTCGTCTTCAAGAGCCAGATCGAACAGCACATCGGTGAGATCACCTACTTCCGCGTCATCCGCGGCAAGATCACCGAGGGTACGGAACTCGTCAACACCCGCACCGGAAACAAGGAGAAACTCTCGCAGCTCTTCGCCGTGGCCGGCAAGAACCGCATCAAGGTCACCGAACTCTCGGCCGGCGACATCGGCTGCACGGTCAAACTCAAGGGCACGCGCACGAACGACACCCTCTCGGCCGCCACGGTTCCCGTGACGATCGAACCCATCGTCTTCCCCGAGCCCCGCTACCGCGCCGCCATCAAGTGCAAGGAGCAAAGCGACGAAGAGAAGCTCGGCAAACTGCTCAACGACGCCCGGTATGAGGATCCGACCATTCTGGTCGAGTACTCCAAGGAGTTGAAGCAGACCATCGTCCAGGGACAGGGCGAACACCACCTGAATATCCTCCGCTCGCGCATCGAGAAGGAGAACAAACTCCCCTACGAGTATATCGCTCCGAAGATCCCCTATCGCGAAACCATCACCAAGGTCGCTCAGGCCGACTACCGCCACAAGAAACAGTCGGGTGGCGCCGGACAGTTCGGCGAGGTGCACATGATCATCGAACCCTACTACGAGGGAATTCCCGAACCCAAGAACTACAAGATCCCCGGCAAGGGTGACATGGTGGTCAACATCAAGAACAAGGAGGAGTACGATCTGCCGTGGGGCGGCAAACTCCAGTTCTACTCGGCCATCGTCGGCGGAGCGATCGACGCCCGCTTCATGCCCGCCATCCTCAAGGGTATCATGGAGAAGATGGATCAGGGCCCGCTGACGGGTTCCTACGCCCGCGACATCCGCGTCATCATCTACGACGGCAAGATGCACCCGGTGGATTCGAACGAAATCTCCTTCAAGCTCGCCGCCCGGAACGCCTTCAAGGAGGCCTTCCGAAACGCCGGGCCCAAGATCATGGAGCCGATCTACAACGTCGAGGTCCTCGTGCCGAGCGAGTACATGGGCGCCGTGATGTCGGATCTGCAGAACCGCCGCGCCATGATCGCCGGCATGGAGTCCGACAAGGGTTTCGACCGGCTGAACGCACTCGTCCCCCTGGCCGAACTCTACCGCTACTCGACGACCCTCTCGTCGCTCACCTCCGGATCGGCCACCTACACCATGAAGTTCTCCTCCTACGAGCAGGTGCCCTCCGACGTGCAGGAGAAGCTGCTCAAGGCATACACCGACACCGACGAGGATTGAGCCCCGGCGTCGTAAAACCCCGTGCGGAGGGCGGACGGCCATCAGGCGGTCCGCCCTCGCTCTTTTCCGGGGCAGAGCCTGGATGCACAGAGAGAGGTCCGGAAGCACAGAGGCAGGACCGAGCGGCGCAGGATGGGATGCGGCGGGACGAAACAGGCGGAACAAGCAAGACAGGCAAAGAAGAAGGAGAAGGCGGGGACAGCAGGAATGACGGGGACGGCAGAGACGGCAGGAACAGCGGGGATGGCGGGGATGGCGGGGATGGCGGGGAATCAGCCCACAGAATCAGCAGTTTTGAACAATAGGGGCGATTCCGGCCGGCCGAATGCCCCCAATCGGAGGATGTTTCCGACAGGGCGATGTTAAATTAACGTTAACAATCCCTTTCAATTCCGTTTCATCGGGAAAAATCCAGTAAATTTGTTCTCAAATTGCACTAAAACCAAACATGAGCGAAATCTACACCTTCATCGTCGGTATTCTGGGAATTCTCGCTGTTTCTGGTCTTTTCGTCGGCGTGACGAACGACGCCGTCAACTTCCTCAATTCTGCCATCGGCTCCAAAGCCGCACCCATGCGGATCATCCTGGCCGTCGCCTCGATCGGCATCATCGTCGGCGTGATCACCTCCAGCGGCATGATGGAGGTCGCACGAAGCGGCATGTTCAACCCCGGACTCTTTACCTTCCACGAGGTGATGATGCTCTATCTGGGCGTCATGTTCGCAAACGTCATCCTGCTCGACCTCTACAACTCCTGGGGACTCCCGACTTCGACCACCGTCTCGCTGATCTTCTGTCTGCTGGGCTCGGCCATCGCTGTCTCGATCTACAAGATCTCGAACGACCCCGCGCAGGGAATCACCTCCCTCGGACAGTACATCAATACCTCCCGGGCCATGGGTATCGTCTCGGCCATCCTCCTCTCGGTGGTCATCGCCTTTACCTGCGGAACGATCATCATGTATGTCTCCCGACTCATCTTCTCGTTCCGATACACGGCCCTCTTCCACCGATACGGCTCGCTCTGGTGCGGCGCCTCGCTCACGGCCATCATCTACTTCGCCATCTTCAAGGGGCTGGAGTCGATCCTCGACGGGCACGCCTTCATCGAGTGGATCGACACCCACCTGCTGCTGGCCATCTTCATCTGCTGGATCGTCTGCTCGCTCGTGCTCTTCTTCATCCAGCAGCTCAAGATCAACATTCTGCGCATCACGATCCTCTCGGGAACATTCGCCCTGGCACTGGCATTCGCCGGAAACGACCTGGTGAACTTCATCGGCGTCCCCGTCGCCGGATTCGACGCCTACTCCATCGCCCATCATACGGGTGACGCCGGCATGCTCATGGAGCCCCTCAACGAAAACGTCCCGACCAACTTCCTGATCCTGCTCGCCGCCGGGGCCATGATGATCCTCACGCTCTGGACCTCGAAAAAGGCCATGCACGTCACCGAAACCGAACTCTCGCTCTCGGCCCAGGGCGACGAAGGGCAGGAGCGATACGGCTCGTCGCTCTTCTCGCGCACGATCGTCCGCGCCGCCCTCAACATCAATACCGGCGTCGAACGCGTCATCCCCCCCAGAGTCCGCAAGGCCATCTCGCGGCGATTCGAATACGAGGATGTCGAGCACAGCGGAGCCCCCTATGACATGATCCGCGCCACGGTCAACCTCACCACCTCAGCCCTGCTCATCGCCATGGCCACGTCGCTCAAACTCCCCCTGTCGACCACTTACGTCTGCTTTATGGTGGCCATGGGCTCGTCGCTCGCCGACCGCGCCTGGGGCCGCGAAAGCGCCGTATACCGCATCTCGGGCGTCATGACCGTCATCGCCGGGTGGTTCATCACCGCCCTGGGCGGATTCTTCATCGCGCTGGTGGTCGGGTTCGCCCTGATTTACGGCGGAACCCCGGTCTTCATCATCATCACCATCCTCTGCGGATGGATGCTCATTCACAGCAACTTCCTCAAGAAGGACAAGACCAATGCCGCGGAGCGCCAGCAGATCAAGACCAACGAGGATATCATCGCCGATCTGCGCGACGAGGTCTGCTCGACGATGGAGTCCGCCACGAAGATCTATGACCGCACGCTGATCGCCGTCTTCAAGGAGAACCGAAAGGTCCTGCGCGACATGGTCAAGGAGTCGAACGACCTCTTCTACCGCTCGCGCGAGCGGAAATACTCGCTGCTCCCCACGCTGAAAAAGCTCCAGGGCGAGGATGTCAACACGGCCCACTACTACGTGCAGGTCGTCGACTACCTCAACGAGATGACCAAGGCCCTGATGCACATCACGCGCCCGGCCTTCGAACACATCGACAACAACCACGAAGGCATGTCGATGGACCAGACCCGCGATCTGATGTCGATCAACGACGACGTGGAGTCGATTTACCGCCGCATCAACCAGATGCTGCGCGAGGGTGACTTTTCCGAAATCGAGACCGTACTGACGATGCGCGACCAGCTCTTCGAGTCGATCGCCGACGCCATCAAGTCCGAGCTGACGCGTATCAACGAGGCCAAGTCCAACACCAAGGCCTCGATGCTCTATCTGACGATCCTGACCGAAACCAAGAACATGGTGCTCCAGTCGCGCAACCTGCTCAAATCGCAACAGTACTTCCTGAAGCACCTTTCCGGTCCCGCCGCCAAAACCTGGATCAAATAAACCGGGCAAAGCATCCAAAGGTCGAGTCGTAAGAGGGGGGGGGACGAAAGAGCAGTGCAGAAGGAGCGATAAAGAAGGGGCAGCAAAAGAAGCCGCAGCAAGGAGGAACGGTGAAAGGGATGCGGTAAAGATGGAGCGGCAAGAAGGGACGGTAAAGGCAGGCCCTCAACAAAAGGAAAGCCTCAAAAACGGAAAAACATGGATATTGCAAAAGCCAAACGACGCGAAAATATCGCCGAATACATTCTCTACCTCTGGCAGCTGGAGGATCTGATGCGGGCGCTGCAGTTCAGCCCCGAGGCTATCTACTCGACATTGATCGCCCCGCGCAAAGACATCGCCGAAGAGCAGAAACACATCTTCCTGATGTGGTACCTCGACCTGGCAACGCTGCTCCAACAGGAAGGCAAGGAGGAGAAGGGACATCTCGAACACACGCTCCATCTGATTCAGGATCTCCACGACCTGCATCTGCAACTGTTGAAACTCCCCGTCGGCGAACACTACCGGCAAACCTATGCCCGGCTCGAACCCGAACTGCCGCGGCTGAGAGCCGTGATCGGCAACCCCGGCATGAGTGATACCGAACTCTGCTTCCGGGCCCTCTACGCCTCCATGCTCTACCGAATCAAGGGCGAGGGCAACAAATCGGCCGTAACCGATACGCTGGAGTTCATCTCGCCGGTGATTGCTGAACTGGCCGACCTGTACGGCAAGGTCGAGCGCGGCGAAATCGACCTCTTCAAGAACGATTCCGAGGTGCCCAAGGGCGAATAGGGCGGGGTCTCCGGGGCCAAAAACGGAAGAGAACCGCGTAAAAAGAAAGGAGACAGTGGTGAGGGAGAGAGGAAAGGGAGAAGAGGGAGAAAAGAGGGGAAGAGCAAGGAGAAGGAGTGGAAGAAAGAACAAGAAGAGAGAACAAGAAGAGAGAACAAGAAGAGAGAGCAAGAAGAGAGAGCAAGAAGAGAGAGCAAGGAGGAGCGGCCGAAGTGAGGCCGGAGAATGGATACAAAAAAACGGATCGACCTGACGGTCGATCCGTTTTTGTCTGAAGAGGAGCCGGGGCTATGCAATATCCAGCCCCATGATGTAGTCGTTCATGTAGAATCCCCCGCCGATCGGGAAATCCCCCTCGCGCAGACGCCGCATGCCCATGTGTTCATAGAAGTGCAGGGCCCGGTTATGACGGTTGACATTCAGTTCCAGACGACACGGCGTCGGTGAGAGGCGCCGCACATGCGCAACGGCCTGCCGGAAAAGACGGCCTCCGATACCGTGACCCTGGGCCTGCGGCAGCACATAGATCTTCTGCAGGTGAAAAAGAGCCTCACCCTCTCGTTCGACGGAGACATAGCCGCACGGCGCACCGTCGAGAAAGGCCAGATAGAAGCAATGTCCTTCGCGGAACTGTGTGCGGAGACTCTCCTCCGAATACATCCAATCCATCATGTAGTCGAGCTGCGACGGGGTGAGAATCTCACGGTAGGTGGCCGGAAAGGCAGCCTCGGCAACCTGCCGGATCAGCGGAATGTCGGACTCCGAGGCCCGGCGCAGATAGACGTGCTGCAAGGCCTGCCATTCGTCACGCCTCAGGCACAGGATCTCACCCATCTGAGGCAAACCGCCGGCGAGATCCTGCAACCCGGATTCGGTCCGAAGATAACGAAAGCCGCACTTCTCCATCACGCGTCGCGATGCTTCGTTTCCGACAAAACAACTGCCCCAGAGCGCCGTCAGCTCCAGCTCCTCGAACGCACGGCGAACCAACTCGCCCAAGGCCTCCGGCATCAGTCCACGGCCTCGCCACGACGTACCGATCCAATAACCGACCTCGGCTTCGGTTGTTCCGAGCCGGAAATGACTCGACGACGGAAAGAGCAATCCGACACATCCGACGGGCCGCCCGCTCTCCCGCAACACCACGGCATAGGTTTCAGGAGAGGCAAAAACCGTACGGATCACCCCGGCACTCTCTTCGACACTGCGGTGAGGCGGCCAACCCGCAGCAGGGCCCACCTGCGGATCCCGCGCTACGGCGTACAGATCGGAGGCATCCTCCAACCGCCACGGACGAAGCTCCAGCCGTCGTGTTGTCAAGGTTTCAATCATGGTTGTCCGGATTTCTACAGGCCCCAACGAAAGAAGGCCGACTCGATAAAAGTCGGCCTTAAACCTTTCTGCCGGAAACTTATGCGTACTTGAACGTCGACTCGTCCGATACGGTCAGTTTCTTGCGCCCTTTCGCGCGACGCGCTGCCAGCACCTTGCGACCGTTGGCCGTAGCCATGCGAGCACGGAATCCGTGCTTGTTGATACGCTTGCGACGCGAAGGCTGGAAAGTTCTCTTCATTGCCATAGCTATCTGTTTTTTGTTGTTTCAGACATTTTTACGGATTGCAAAAGTACAACAAAAAAACGATCCGCAAAAATTTTTCACGAAAATATTTCATTTCTACGGGTAAAACCCCCTTTTTCAATTATCTTTGTAGAAGAACAGTTCGCTCCGGAGTCCTCGACATAAACCGTCGCCGCATCCGGAGCCCCTGTTTTACGAATCCGTTAACAAACATCCGAAATGGCTATCTTCAAGGTCGAAGGAGGGCACCGCCTCCACGGTTCGATAACCCCTCAGGGCGCCAAAAACGAAGCCCTCGAAATCCTCTGCGCAACGCTCCTTACCCCCGAACGCGTCGTCGTGAGAAACATCCCACGAATCCTCGACGTCATGCAGCTCATCGAGCTGCTGCGACGCATGGGCGTCATCGTCGAACAGCTGGCCGATGACACCTACGCCTTCCAGGCCCGCGATATTGACTTCGAATACCTCCGCTCGGACGACTACCGACAGCGGTGCACCCGTCTGCGCGGTTCGGTCATGCTGATCGGACCGATGCTGGCCCGTTTCGGAGTCGGATACATCCCCAAACCCGGCGGTGACAAGATCGGCCGCCGCAGGCTCGATACCCACTTCATCGGATTCCAGAAACTCGGCGCCAAGTTCAACTTCGACATCGCCGATGACTTCTTCATGGTCGAGGGCCGCGACCTCCGGGGTAACTACATGCTCCTCGACGAGGCCTCGGTCACCGGTACGGCCAACATCATCATGGCCGCCGTCATGGCCCGCGGCATCACGACCATCTACAACGCCGCCTGCGAACCCTACGTACAGCAGCTCTGCCGCATGCTTAACCGCATGGGCGCCCGCATCTCCGGAATCGCCTCGAATCTGCTCACCATCGAGGGCGTCGACTCGCTCGGCGGCACCGAACACATGCTGCTGCCCGACATGATCGAGGTCGGCAGCTTCATCGGCATGGCCGCCATGAACCGTTCGGAGCTGACCATCCGAAACGTCTCCTACGAAAACCTCGGCATCATCCCGGCACAGTTCGCCCGCATGGGCATCCGCTTCGAACAGCGCGGCGACGACATCTACATCCCCCAACAGGACCACTACAGCATCGAAACCTTCCTCGACGGTTCGATCATGACCATTGCCGATGCCCCGTGGCCCGGGCTGACCCCCGACCTGCTGTCGATCTTCCTCGTCGTCGCCACCCAGGCCAAAGGCGCCGTACTGATCCACCAGAAGATGTTCGAAAGCCGTCTCTTCTTCGTCGACAAGCTGATCGACATGGGTGCCCAGATCATCCTCTGCGACCCCCACCGCGCCACGGTCATCGGTCACGACCACCGCATCTGTCTGCGCGCCACGCGCATGACATCGCCCGACATCCGCGCCGGCGTCGCCCTGCTCATCGCCGCCATGTCGGCCGACGGAGTCTCCACGATCCAGAACATCGAACAGATCGACCGCGGATACAAGGACATCGACGTGCGGTTGAATGCCCTCGGCGCTCGGATCACCCGGCTGGACGAATGTGAGATGCGCAAATAACCGGCCGGAAGACCCGATCGCCCGGACGTCGGTGGCGGCACGAAAAGCCCCGGCGGCCGATGATACCTCGTGTTGTATTCAAAACTTTCCCGATAGTTATGTTTCTTGAAAATGCCAGCCGAAAGGGCTGGATCGAAGTTGTCTGCGGTTCGATGTTCTCCGGAAAGACCGAAGAGCTGATCCGCCGGCTCAAACGGGCCCAGTTCGCCCACCAGCGCGTCGAGATCTTCAAACCCCGCATCGACGTCCGCTACTCCGAGGAAGAGGTCGTCTCGCACGACGCCAACGCCATTCGGTCGACCCCCGTCGAGTCACCGCAGAATATCCTGCTGATGACCTCCGACGTCGATGTGGTCGGTATCGACGAGGCGCAGTTCTTCGACGAGAGCATCGTCGACGTCTGCCGGCAGCTGGCCGACAGCGGGGTGCGTGTCATCGTCGCCGGGCTCGACATGGACTACACCGGCAAACCCTTCGGGCCGATGCCCGCCCTGATGGCCACGGCCGAATACGTCACGAAGGTCCACGCCATCTGCGTCCGCTGCGGCAATCTGGCCCATCACTCCCACCGCCTCACCAGCGACGACAAGCAGGTGATGCTAGGGGCACAGGACAGTTACGAGCCCATCTGCCGCCACTGCTTCCGCGAGTTGCGCCAGGCCGAGTTGGCCAAGGAGCAGGAAAAGGAGTAAAAACAGACGCTCGCCGACACGGACGCTCGAAAAGCAGCGTCACACGCCCGCTGCATCGGAAGGAATGGGGTTGCCGGAGAGACTGGGAAAAAGCGGCGAAGTTCTCCTGAAAAGCCGTTTCAAAGAAAACCCGGCCGTCCATACGACGGCCGGGTTTTCTTTCTGCCCAATCCGAAGAGGGACCCGCTTGAGCGAAGACGTGTCCGGATCCGGTTACCGGACCGTCGGCTTCACCGCCTCGCGCACCTCCGCAAGGCGTGCCGACAGATCGGCCACCACCTCCGGATGTTCGGCCGCCACGTTGTGCTGCTCGCGCGGGTCCTCGCGCAGATCATAGAGCTGCGGCTCGGGCGAGTTGCCCAGTTCGGTCCGGGTCCAGAACTCCAGCGCCGGACCGTCGCTCGGCTCAAGGTATTTCCACGGTCCCGAAATAAGAGCCAGCGTATTGTTCAGATTCTGCTCGACGATGAACTCCCGGTCGGTCTGCGTCTCGCCGAGAAGCACCGGCAGGCAATCGCGGCTGTCGGGGGCGGCCGCGGCGGGAAGTTCGGCACCGGTCAGGGCCGCCAGCGAGCGGTAGACGTCGATCTGCGAAAAAAGCGCAGGCTGTTCGCCCGGCTGCACGCGGGAGGGCCACCGCACGATGAACGGCACACGCGTCCCGGCCTCGTAGAGGCTGTACTTCCCGCCCCGGTAGATGCCCATCGGAGTGTGGCCGTTCAACAGTTCGCGGGCCTGGTCCTGATAGCCGTCGTCGATCACCGCACCGTTGTCCGACGTGAAGATGAAGAGCGTATTGTCGGCCAGCCCCAGGCTGTCGAGCGTGCGCATCACCTCACCGATCGTCCAGTCAAGCTGCAGGATCACGTCACCCCGAGTGCCGAGACCGCTCTTGCCCGCAAAACGCGGATGAGGAACCCGCGGCACGTGGACATCCTGCGTCCCCATATAGAGGAAGAAGGGTTCGTCGCGGTGGCGGGCGATGAAGCGCGTGGCCTTCGCGGTGATCGTGTCGGCGATATTCTCGTCGACCCACAGCGCCGACCGGCCGCCCGTCATCCAGCCGATACGCGGGATACCGTTGATGATCGTATTGTTATGCCCCTGGCTCGGCCGCAGTTTTACCAGTTCGGGATTCTCCGCGCCCGTGGGCCAGTCGCCCACCTTGTGGTCGTAGCTCACCGTGATGGGATCCGACGGATCGAGCCCCACGACACGGCCGTTCTCGACAAAGACACACGGCACGCGGTCGACCGTCGCCGGAATCAGGAACTCGTAGTCGAAACCGATGTCGCGGGCCCCCGGACGGATCTCCGTATTGAAGTCCGTTCCGCCGGCCGGGCCCAGTCCCAGATGCCACTTCCCGACGGCTGCCGTCGCGTAACCCGCATCGTGCAGGGCGTCGGCCAGCGTATAGCACGCCGTGTCGATGATCAGTTCGGAGTTGCCCGGAGCGATGCCCGTATTCTGCTGCCGCCACGGGTACATGCCCGTCAGCAGTCCGAAGCGCGACGGCGTACTCGTCGCCGAAGTGGCGTAGGCATTCGTAAAGCGCTGGCCCTGGGCCGCCAGGCGGTCGATGTTCGGCGTCGAGATCTTCGTGGCGCCGTAGCAACTCAGATCACCGATGCCCAGGTCGTCGGCATAGATGAAGATCACGTTCGGAAGGCGCGGCGAAGAGGTCGTCGTCTCTCCGCAGCCCGAAAGAAGGGCAGCTGCCGGCACGGCAGCCAACAGGCAGTAGAGGTTGGTTTTCATAGTCATCAATATCGAGTTTTTCATGCGATTCTCATACGGCCGGCAAGCTAACGGACAACCCGGACAACCCGGCAAACGGACCTCTGCGCCGGACAAGCGGGAAAACGCCGGCAAACAGCCGCGGCAACCACTTCACACCCCCGCAGGAGCCTCCTCCGGCTCCTTCATCGGGCCGCCCGAAGCGCGTCGATGAAGACCGGCCACAGCGACCACAGATTCTCGGTCTGCAGCCACAGCTCCCGGGCCTGGGCCGCCGCCGTGGGGTGTTCGCTCTCGATGTCGCGCAGGTAGGCCTCGTCGGCCGGGTGCTCCGCAGCCGTAAACTCCTCGAACCACGGTGCAAAGTGGCTCCGGAACCGTTTCAACTCCCCTTCGGGCAGTTTCCCGTCGCGGCGGTAACCCGACCACAGCAACAGCAGCTCCCGCGCCGGAGATTTGTCCGAGAGGTCGTTGATCACCTCGTCGAAAAGTTCGTCCTCGCCCATGGCCAAGTAGTCGAAGGCCAGCAGCTGGCTCCCCTCGAGGTGATCCTCCGGATCGAGGTCGAGCAGCATCTCCAGCAGCGCCGCCGACATCTCGAAATCGTTGATCAGAAAGTGGTCGATGGCCGAGGCATGGATCAACTCCAGCGCCGCACGCGAATTGCGGTGGTTCCACTCGAGATTCACCTCCTCGTCCTCGGGAATCAACTCCGCCAGGCGTTGAAACGCCCGGAAGCGGGCATTGCAGGCCCCTTCGACATCCCCTTCACGCTGCATCCGCCGCGTGTGGGCCAACACCTTCTCAAAATCATAGGGGCCCTCGCCGATCACTTCGAAGGTCTGATCCGGCGTAGGCTCAAGCATCGCCTTTTGCATAGTCGCGTCGCAATTTGAAAATCATCAACAAAAGAACACCCAACGTCACCACGCCTCCCAGCACATAGGCCCAAAGCCGGTTCTCCAATCCGAAGAACTGCTCCGAAACAAACAGAAACGATGCGCAGACATAGGTCATGAAGATCGCCGGAAGCAGCGCCACCCACACATTCCAGCGATGCCGCATCAGGTAGACGGCAATCGACCACAGCACCAGCGTCGCCAGCGTCTGGTTCGTCCACGCGAAATAGCGCCAGACAGATCAGAAAGGTTATCATAACACGACGGGGCGTCAGTTTTTCTGCGAAGATAACAAGAAATGAGAATTTTTTTGCAAAATTGTTGCAGAAAAAAAATTTTTTGCAGATATTTGCAGTCCCAAAGCGAACCGAACGGCTGCAGACCGGCGCTGCGAAGTGAGTCAAGGGGGGGGGTAGGGAAAGGAAATTTACCCCAAAGGCCGAATTAGCTCAGCGGTAGAGCACTTCACTCGTAATGAAGGGGTCCCGAGTTCAAATCTCGGATTCGGCTCTCAAAATCAAGAGGTTACGATTTAAGCAGCCTCTTTTTTTGTGCCGTTTCGGGAGTGAAAAAGGGGCAAAAAGGGGCTTCCGAGCACAAATGTGACACATAATGTTACACATAAAATTCAGACGCCCCGTGTTGTTTGCCTAATACGCAAACACATGAAAATCAAAACAATCTGCCGAAGCGAGATCATTTACAAAAACGGCAAATCCCCTTTGGCGATCCGCTTCACCCACCAACGAGCCCACAAACTCGTCTCGCTCGGCATCTCCGTAGAGCCGCATTACTGGGACAAAGAGGCCGAAATGCTGACAGCGGATTGCCCCGATCGTGCCGCTCTGCAAAGCAAGATCGATGGCACATTAACAGGATTTCAGAAGAAAATCAAAAGGCTGGAGGCGTTGGATATTCCCGTAAACTTCGATACGCTGTTCGAGGTAAAAACCGCCCATATTGCAGGAATCACCATCAAACAAGGATTCAACGAGGAGATCGAACGGTTGGAATCGCTCGGCAAGATTCATTCGGCGACCAAGCACCGATATGCCCTGCAAGTGTTGGAAGGCTACAAACCGACCAGCATGGCCATGGAAGCCATCGACCTCGACTATCTGAAAGGGATGGAACTATACCTGCGGAAACGCGGCAACAAGGACAACAGCATCGCCACACGGTTCGCCATCTTCAAGGCCATCTACAACAAGGCTGTCAAAGAGGGGCGGATCGAGACCAAACAAAATCCGTTCAGCCTTTACCAAGTGGGCAGTTTGTGGGCCAAGACCCGCAAACGAGCCATCGACAAAGAGGACATCCAACGGTTGATTGATCTCGAAATTACCGAGGAACATACGACGGAGTACCGACAACTTGCCAAGGATTTATTCCTGTTCTCCTACTTTACGGCAGGAATGAATTTCGGAGACATGGCACGGTTACGCTACAAGGACCTCATGAAAGGCAGAATCTATTACTCCCGCCACAAAACCCAGAAACTGTTATCCTTTCAGCTCGTGCCGAACGCCTTGCAGATTATCGGGAAATACAGCAGGGACAACCACGCACAAGAAGATTATATCTTCCCGATTCTCGACCGAGCGGAACACAAGACCGCACAGCAGATTTTCAACCGCATCCATAAGGTGCTGGCAAAGATCAATCGGGAATTGAAAGTGCTGGGAGGACAGATCGGATTGGAGGTTCCATTGACGACCTACGTTGCCCGCCACACATACGCAACCGTCCTGAAACGGTCAGGAGTAAGCGTGGCTCTGATTTCCGAATCGTTGGGACATTCCGACCTCTCGACCACGCAAATCTACCTCGATTCATTCGAGAACTCACAGATCGACGAGGCCATGCGGCATCTGTTATAGAGATTCGGACCGACTTGGTCGAGGGGTCTTAAAATAACCCCTCGGCCAAAGTTGGTCCTACCTCTCTATATATGTAAAAAGAGTTATCCGATGAGATTGGATAGTCCTTTTTCTTTTTCTACGTTCTGATGTTGTAGCAAAAAGTGGATTTTTATATATTCGTTCCCATATAAATAGCACCTCCATGCAAGAAGAACAGGTCATTTATTCAATCGAAACCGAATATTTCACGCAATGCCTACCGCTATTGGAAAAATATTTCGGGATTACAGCTGGCTACTTCAACGACGAGCTACAACAAGCTCGATGCCTAATTCCCCATAAAGAGGGAAACTCCATCACATACTCCGTCAAGGAAAACTGCAACCTCTCCTTATGGTTTCGGCATCTCGACTATGACAAATTGACCGCCCAAATAAAAGCCATTCCCGTTACCCCGTTACTGGAAGAGGTCCTCATATTGGTAGCCTATTGCATCCGCGAACGGCAGATCAACGACAACGATCTCAACGATCTGATTCAATTCCACATGTGGGACACCTATCAAAGCGAATGGGCACAACTGGTGCTTTTCATGGAGAAAATGGAGAGTCGATTCGCACAAATGAATCCAGACACAGAACAAACCGCCATCACGATTCAGACCGATAGCGGAATGACGGAAAAAGTTTCAATCCCCAACAGCAACAACTGGCTATTCCGTCTCATTAAAAAGGAACTCTCAAGTTATTTTCCCGAGGTTCAGACCGCAGACGATGCACGAAAAAACATCCTGAATCGTAAACCTACGGCAGGCCGAAAAAAAGACAACGCCATCTATTCCGCCGTTGCATACGGCATCTATCGAATGCTTCATGAGGAAAACATCATCCCCAACCAGCCCGATATGCCGAACGAATTATGCCAATTCATCTACAACTACACCTGCACAACGGAATGCTATCCCGACAACAAGGGTTGGAGCGGGGATTTCAACCCCAAGATACTCCGAGCCGATCTTTCCGCCTACCAAAAACGGGCTGCCTCCAACCAAGCCCCAAAATTCAGACCGATATATCTACGGAGACTCATCCTCTCACAGGACTTCAACTCCCCGATATTGGACTGACCGCCCCCCACATCCATGTTCATCCAAGGAACCATTGAAACGGTTCCTTTTTTATTTTCCTCCGTCCTGCTCGCAACACAAAAAACAGTCCTTGGGACACCATTAACAAACCATTGATTTTCAGAGGTAAATAATAGGTTTATATATAGCCTATATTGTCTACCTCCAAACCTTCGTAAATCGTTCCGATTCTCCCTTACTTTGCATCAGCAAACGAAACCAGAGCGTACGGCTGATAGAGGTTGCAAGGAGTGATGCCCAGCCTGCAAGAGGCAGCAAAACTTAAAAAAGATAACGATTATGACAACGAGTGTAAACACGAATACTAACGTTAACAAAGCCAATACGATGGAACAAATCAATGTAGCAGCGGAATCGCAGCACGTAGCTGACAGCCGCACAGAGGAACTTATGGCCACGGCAATCGCAAACGAGGCAGAGATGGTAACGATCGAAAACACCGAGGAACAAAAGGAGAACACCACTCTCCGAATAATCAAGATTAAGCCTGCAGAGAACCCCAAAATGTTCTGCACACTGGCCAAAGCAATTGCGGCAGGAGCGACGACGCTCATCGTAACCACCCGTGTAGACGTAGCAGGATGCGGATATGTGTGGTTCGGCATCCGCAAGGGTCACACCGAACTGGATGGCAAACTCCTGCTGAATGCTCAAATCTGGAACTACCTGCTGGCATTCCTCATGGGAAAGGAGTTACCCGAAGTCACGGACTTTGAACCCGACCGCACGATTTGCTGCCAGGCTGAGTGGTTGGAAGAAGTCACCGCCGAAGTGGAGAAGCTGACTTGCATATCCTCCGAAGAGTACAACGAGAACGAAGAAGGGATCGGCTATCTCGCCAAGAAGTACCACTTTCCCAACGGCAAAGTCGTGATGCCCGCCGAAGAAATTGAGGACGTAACGGCACTCCTCGCCTAACTGTAAGTCAAACGGGGAGCGGGTGCAACCGCTCGCTCCCCATAATTCTTCAAACCATGACCGAAAAACAGATTTTAATAAACCGAGGACAAAATCTATCAGACATACTTCCCAATAAAGAGATTCCAACTAACACAATCTTAAACAAGACGCTGACGGGATGTGGAGCTACCTATGGAGAAATTGTCCATGCAGCACGCAATTCGATCATCATTGAACCGAATGTTCCCGTCATTCTCGGGAAAAAAGCAGAACACCCATTCTTATTCGCCGTCTATGAGGGAATCACCAAAGAAAATGTCAAAGCGTTCCTTTCAGGAGACGAAGATGGATTCAGGAAAATCATCACAACACCCGAAGGATTCGATAAAAAGGTCCTGCCTGCCATGCTCGAAACGAACACACCCATATACGAGGATTATTTCTTACTGTTCGATGAGTGCGAAAAGACAATACAGGACGTGGGCTACCGTGGCGACATTTACCTCCCCGTCGAAGACTTTTTCAAGTTCAAGAACAAAGCGATGGTTTCGGCCACTCCGATTCTGCCCTCTGATCCTCGCTTCAAGGAACAAAACTTCGAATTACTGCGCGTTGTCCCAACATACGACTACCGACAACCGTTGACACTATGCATCACGAATAACACGATACACGTGCTGCGAAAATTACTCTCTCGGTTAAAAGATGAAACAGTCTGCATCTTCATAAATTCGACTGACACAATTCTGGAACTGATTCAAACTTTCAGGCTGGAGGAACACAGCAAGGTGTTTTGCTCCGACAAAAGTGTACGCAAACTCAAGCAACAGAATTTTACAGCGGCAAGTGACCAACTAACCGAATTGGCAAAAATAAATTTTTTCACCAGCCGATTCTATTCGGCCGTAGACATCAAACTGGACTACAAACCACATGTAATCATACTGACGGATGTGTTCCATGCCCCCTACTCGATCATAGACCCACAAACCGAGGTAGTGCAGGCAATCGGGCGGTTCCGCAATGGCATTGAAAAAGCCTACCATATTACAAACACATGCGACAGGCTGCCCTGCGTTTCGCGCGACAAGTTATTTCACTCCCTCGAATGTCAAGAGAAGGTTTACACACAAATACAGGGACTACCGATCGAAGGCGCAATCGAACTTCAGGCCCGCGCACAAGCATTGGAAGGAATGGACTACAAACGCTTCGTAACGCGCACAGGAAATCGGAACTGGTTCATGTGGGACAATGCGTGGACAGACGTTCGACTGAACACAATTTACCAATATTCCACAACGCTTGAAGAGGAGTACAAAAAAGCCCCATTCCTGCTGGATGTTTATACAGCAAATTACGACATAACCGACGAAGATCGATTGAGGCGAACTCAAGCCCAAATAAAAGGAACGACAGAATTATGGCGCGAGGTGGTAGGACAAGTTAACCGCATCCTACAACAAAATCCAAACGCTGAACAAATGTTCCTCAACGAACAATTAGGTTGTGCTTTCGGAGAGATCATCGAGGCCACGACAATTCTTGGCAAAGAACGAATAGAACAACTCGGCTACAACAGGCGCAAAATCAAAGCCGCTTTAGGCAATGTGGCCGAAAACCGATTGATGACCTCCGAGAAAATGAGACAAGCCGTTTACGCGAGATACAATACTGGAGATGTGGTTATCTGCTCCGAAATCCTCAATTTCCTGCGAGAACTGATAACCAACAACGGGATTCCATTTAAAAGTCGTTTAGACAAACAAGTGGTCAAATTATTTTTCGAGATCGACGACGACAAAGTTCGAGTCAAAGGGAATAAAGCCTATCTACTCGGTAAAAAGATGTTCGAAATCTAACAAGAAAATCGGACCGACTTTTGCAAAGGGGTCTAATTAAGACCCCCATGCAAAGTTGGTCCTAACTTTACTCTTACGACGATACTACCTTTTTCGCACCCCGCCCCGTTTTCGATGGGGAAGGATCTTTTTGCACCTATCCTCTTAGTAAGAATCCACTTCTATTTCTGTTCCTGCATTCCCATCCTGAAAAGCCCATATAAAAGGCAGGCATGATGCTCATTCGATAATCGAAAAGATGCTTTACAGAGTTGAATGCTCTCGGATTCAATTCCCTTTTCGATGGAGTTATGTTTCTATGGTTATTTGGGAATATTCAAATCACAAACAATCATGAGCACAATTCAGGAACAAGCACGACGCTTGGCGGATCTCCATGTCCTTTGGGGACAAAGTTCGGTGATCGACGAGTTAATCCAAGCGGGACGAATCGACGAAGAGTTCATCTATCCCTTTAATGGGGAAGAGGTGTTGGAATGGTGGTTGGTCACACCGTGGCTGGCCGATCGGTTGCGAGAGCAGGGCGAAACCATCATCGACGAACTGGGCAGCCATTGGTGGGGACGAACTTCGAGCGGACAGGCCATTTACATGGACCATGTAATTGAACAAATCTGCGAGGACAACTAACCCCATGTTACAACGAATAAAGTTTCAAATCCAGACGGTTCGCTCTTGGAGAAAAACTTTGTTTTCAGGAACTTTGCAACAAATCCAAACGGCAACAACACCCGAAAGGGCAAGACGTTTTGCATTTTCCGCCGAATGTGTTACTTTTGCAGTAACATATTGAATACACGGAGAGTGTAGCTTATTCTCGCTAAACGAACGTAGGAAATTCGATTGAGAGAAGAGAATTGGCGAACATCTTGCCGCGTCATATCCATTCATGGATACGGCGTGGTGTTGTTGCTTGTTTATTCTCAAGGTTTCCTACGACCTGTTTAGCTAAATAAGCGTTCAGCACCACGCTTTCTGTTTCTCTAAACTCAAACTTTAACCGTCGTACAGGTGCTGGGACGACAACCAAAACTTCTTACAACTATGAAAAAGTTGTTCTTTATTGCGGCCGCTCTGTTTGCGGCAGTCTCTTTTTCGGCTTGTTCCGATGAAGACGAGTCAAGCGGAAACGTCCCAACCGAAATGCGTTATGTGAAAACGATTGCTACGGATCGTTACACCATCAATATTGAATATGACGATCAGCACCGAATCATAAAATTTGGAGATTATGATCTCGTTTATGACGGGAATACCGTTCTCATCTCCCAATCCAAAAGAATTCAACTGAACAATGCTGGCTATGTGATTGCAGAGGAATCTTATGATGGATCCAGTCAGACATACAGGACTGACGCAACATATGAATATGATGCCGCAGGTCAATTGATCGCAAGCAACGAAAACTCCAGCGTCGAACTCGGTTATCGCTATCAATGGGAAAACGGGAATCGTTACACCAGCTGGTCTACCGACAGCGACGACTACGTGTACAAAGAAACCTACACGACCCTCAAAACGCCGCCCTGCAATCTGGACTTTTCTAACCCCAATAACTGGGCACAGGCATACGGTCTGCCGCTCGGCAAGCAATGCTCCAACCTGATCGAAATAGACGAAACCTCCTCGAAAAACAGTGACTACATGGAGGGTTATCGATATGCATACGAATTCGACCAGGACGGTTATATCTCGAAAATCATAGAGACTTGGTACGCTAACGGGAATGAGGACGAGGTAACTACTTATGAAATAAGTTATTATTGACACACAAACAAAGACTGGCTTGCTGCAAACTTGTCAAGGTAAAATGTAATCCAATGACAGACTTCGTGAAAGGCAAATAAGATCCTTTAGCGGGGTCTGTCTCTTTTTTATTTATCAAACAATCAATCAGTTCACTATCGTTTAACTGCAAGCAACACAGGCCGTCATGTTACACATAATGTTACACATTACGCCCGAATCTCTCTTTTTTATCATCGTAACAGGTTGATTTTCAATCGAAGGCCGAATTAGCTCAGCGGTAGAGCACTTCACTCGTAATGAAGGGGTCCCGAGTTCAAATCTCGGATTCGGCTCGAAAGAGGAGGCAAGGAAAGATGCCTCCTCTTTTCGTATACAGGCCTCAACAGGGCTGGCGTAAACGGGCGGCTACAAAACCCAGAGCAATGCCGACCGCTGCCTCCATAAAGCCGGCAGTCTCCGATCTCTATGGTACGGTCGCTATTGGCCTGCCCGGTGCGGTTCTCTTCAACCTGTCGGCACGCCATTCGGGGCCGGTCGGGGAGGTTTGGCCCCTCGTAACGGCCATCGTCATGACGGCCGGCGCCATGGTCTATCTCGCCGTCCACAAACGCTGGAACAAACTCTCGATCAAAACCATCTAAGGCACCATCCGCTCAAACGGCCTCAAAGTCGTCGACGAGAAGTGGCTGCGCAAAAATCTCCAGCAGATCTGCGGCGATGCCTTCTCCTGCGAATGGGATGTCTTCCGCATCAAATCCATCAACACCTACGGCTGTTACAAACTCTTCGTCTACGAATTCCCCGAACCCCGCGAAATCCCCGAAGCCCGTTACGGCGCCGTGTGGATCGATACCTCGACCAGGCAGTCCGAATACTACACGCTCGAATACTCGTTAGACAACCGGTGGGTGCTGGGCAGCATGACCGAAAAGCAGCACGCCAATGACGGCAGCATCGATTCGCCCGATCTGAAACGCTTCATCCTCTGGATCCTCGAATCCAACAAGGAGCCCGAATGCACCCTCAAACACCGCGACGAAGACTCCGAACCGGTCAACTGATCCCCACTCCGCCCCCGAAACCAAAACCCGATATACCTATTTTTGGCGATTGACCGCTTCGGCGGACGGCCCTACCTTTGCCGGCGAGAAAAAACCCAAGCCATGCCCCAGCATCCATCCGCCAAAAACGACGCCGCACCCGTGCGGCAAATCCGTCCATACGACATTCCGCCAGCCAATTGCCACAAACGGTCCATGCAGGTCCTCGTCTCAATCAGTCATAAACGGGGGAATCTCCAAAGAAAGATTAATTAAAAAACTTTCAAACTCCGATACATTTCCTGAATTTATCATTATATTTGCACCGTAACGATTGTTTCTTGCCAATCAACGCAAGCTATAATAAAATATTGAAACGCCGCGATTCCGCTTACAGAAAAAATCCAAATCAAGCCAATCGACGTCATAAAATATATTTATTTAATACAATTGATTACAAATCGTAACTTTCCCCGCCGGTTGGAACGAGGAATTAGAAGAGAAACCGATTAGATGACCCGATGATGAGACGATTTTTGCGACTTCTGACCCTGACCCTGCTCTTTTTGCCGACCGCATACACCTCCCGAGCCCAAAAGAATACCACCCCCCTCTACTCGATCTCGGGACAGGTTGTCAATGCCGAAACCGGTGCCCCCGTGCCCCTGGCTTCGTTCGTGGTCAACAACACCCTCGGCGTGGTCACCGATGAGGCCGGAAAATTCAAACTCGACCGGCTGAAGGGCGGCCAAATCACCTACCACGTCTCCTTCCTCGGATTCAGCCCCGTAGAGCGAAAGATCACCCTCTCGGCCGACATCAAGGATCTCAAGATCGCCCTTGAACCCCTCACTCTCGGTCTCGAGGAGGTCGTCGTCACGGCTCAGCCCACCGACGCCGGTTCGACCTCCAAGATCGGCGAAGAGGCCATCCGCCACATTCAGCCCATGAGCATCAGCGACATGTTCCAGCTCCTGCCCGGAAACCTCTCGACTAACCCCGGACTGAACGTCGCCAGCCAGGCCTCGATCCGCGAAATCGGATCCAACGCGAACAACGCAATGGGTGCCGCCGTGGTCGTCGACGGCGCCCCGCTCTCGAACGACAGCAACCTCCAGGCCCTCTCGCCCTCGCTGGCCGGCAGCGCCTCCAACCAGTCGATGAACGGCATGAACGATCAGACCACCGCCGGAAAGGGCGTCGATCTGCGTTCGATATCGCCCGACAACGTCGAATCGATGGAGGTCATCCGCGGAATCCCCTCCGTCGAGTACGGGAACCTCACCTCCGGCGTGGTCATCGTCAAGACCAAGACCGGAGCAACCCCCTGGGAGGCCAAATTCAAGGCCGACCCCTACTCGAAGATGATCTACGCCGGAAAGGGCTTCGCCCTCGACAACGGAGGCGCCATCAACGCCGGCGTCGACTGGACCCAGTCGTTCGGCGATACCCGCAAACGCTATCTGGGATACGACCGCATCACCGCCACGATCGGCTACTCGAACAACATCGATGTCGCCGGACGGCCCATGCTCCTGCGCATCAACGGCACCTTCTACTCGAACGTCAACAACAGCAAGACCGACCCGCAGATGCAGATCACCAGCAGCACCTATGAAAACCAGTACATCGGCGCCCGCCTCAACCTCGAGGGCAGCTGGAAACTCAACGGCACCGTGCTCTCGGCCCTGGACTACAACCTGATGGTCTCACAGTCCTATCAGAGCGACCGTCTGCACGAGTATGTATCGTCCCCGAGCGGCGTGATCACCAACACCACCACTCCCGGCATGAACGAGGGTATCTTCCTCCCGTCGACCTACTACTCGGACTACGAAATCGAAGGCAAACCCCTGAATATCTATCTGCAGGTCAAGGCTAACAAGATTATCCAGTTCGGGGGGGGGAACTTTACGAACCTGCGCATCGGCGCCGACTGGCGGTATGACACCAACTACGGCCGCGGTCTGATCTTCGACGTGCTGCTGCCGCCGCAGAGCACTTCGAGCCAGACGCTGCGTCCGCGTTCGTTCCGCGACATCCCGGCGCTGAACAACCTCGCCCTCTTCGCCGAAGACCGTCTCAACCTCAAGCTCGGCTCCACGTCGCTGGCCCTGCAGGCCGGTGTGCGTCTGACGAACATGTTCCTCGATCCGCAGGCCCGTCAGGACGACATCTTCACCGTCGAGCCACGCGTCAACCTCACCTACACGCTCTTCGACGGACCGAAAAGCATGCTCGCCCTCACCGGCGGCTGGGGTCTCTCCTACAAGGCGCCAACGCTGCTCTACCTCTATCCCGACAACGTCTACTTTGACCGCGTCAGCCTGGCCAAGGTCTCGAATTCGGACCCCAACGGCTCGCTGGCCGTCCTGTCGACCGACATCCTCACCAATCTGGCCAACCCGGATCTCAAACCCGCCCGCAGCCGCAAGTTCGAGGCCGGTCTGACCTTCCGTCTCGGAACCGTGCGCGGCGCCGTGACCTACTTCCACGAAAAACACACCAACGAGTTCGGTTTCGCTTCGCGCCCCCACTACATGCACTACGTGACCTTCGATGTCCCGACCTCGGCCACCGATCTGCGGTTCGAAGAGGGACAGGTCACCTACACCGACCAGGCAGGCCAGAAAACAACCGCCGCAACCCGTCAGGATGACTACATCGGGACCTATTACACCCCGACCAACAACTCGCGCAGCGAAAAACAGGGCGTCGAATACAGCCTCGATCTGGGAACGTGGCGCGCCCTGCGCACCTCGCTCTTCATCGACGGAGCCTGGTTCCACATCCGACGCACCGACGAACAGGACTATTACTCGAAAGTCACCGAAAACGACGACTACATCCGTCTGATGCCCGCCGGAAGCGGCACGATTCAGGATCGCGTGAACACCAACTTCCGATTCATTACCCACATCCCGCAGCTGAAGCTCGTCTTCTCGACCACGATGCAGGTCGTCTGGTACGAAAGTGAACAGAACATCTGGCAGGACGAGGCCGGAAACAACCGCTTCCAACCAACCGCCGACGGACAATTCCTGCAGATCTGCCCCCTGGGATTCTACGACAAACAGGGCAACTACACCCCCTGGCAGACGGAATTCGCCTCCGACTCGCGGTACTCGCAGATGGTCTCCCGATCCCTGCTGACGGCCTACGACCGCGAAACGTTCCGCCCGTGGGTGATGTTCAACTTCCGCCTCACGAAAGAGATCGGCCGGATCGTCGAACTCTCCTTCACGGCCAACAACTTCACCCGAACCTCCCGCTGGCACTACTACGACACCCGCACCGGATACAAGCAGATCTACCCCGACATGTACTTCGGCGCCGAACTCAAACTCCATATCGGCAGCAAACGCTGATCCTTCCGATATTTCTTCGAAAACAACCCAGAGTAATTTAAAACAGAAAGACGATGAAAACGATGAATCTGAGGGCGAAAGTCCTCCTGCTCCTGGCCTCGGGAGCCCTCTTTGCGACCGGCTGCAGCAGCAGCGACAACGATGATAATAACGGAACCGGCGGTGGCAGCGGTTCGAACAAGTTCAACCTTACGGTCACGCTGACCGCTCCGTCGGGATACGAAACCTCCGACCTGCCCGCCATGTCCGTGACGGCCGTCAACGCCGACAAGGAACTCACCTATACCGAAGAGCTCGCCGCCGGCGAAAACTCCGTCACCTTCGAAGTCTCCTCGGGCCAGTACCGCATCACCGCTACCGGCCAGTATTCGAATACAATCTCCTTCACGGGTGCCGCCCAGGCCGATGTATTCGCCGATCAGAGCGCTACGATCGCACTGGCCGAAGTCAACGAATCGCCTCTGATATTCAAGGCTATCTACTCGACGTCGAGCCCCGCATACTCGATTACGGACACCTATTTCGAGATTGTCAACAACTCGGACAAGGTGCAGTATCTCGACGGTCTGATCGTCGCCTCGGTCACCCCGTCGACCACCGCCACCAACCCCTGGGAGACCGTCTACCCGCTCTATCCCGTCTATGGCGTGGCTGCGGCTTTCCCCGGCTCGGGAACCGAACATCCGCTGCAGCCCGGTGAGAGCATCGTCGTGGCCAACGACGCCACCGACTGGACTGCCCAACAGGGCGCCGACCTCTCGAATGCCGACTGGGAAATCTACATCCCGAACGTCTCCGTCCCCAGCGCCGACGTCGACTACGATGCGGCCAACCTGACCATCATCTTCAACGAAAACACCCAGCGTCAGCTCAATCCCGGATTCATGAAGGGCGCCTTCCTGCTGGCCAAACTGCCCGACGGCATCACCCCCGAAGCCTATGCCAGCGACAGCGAAAACTACATGGTCGAACCCAATACGACCAAAAGCCAGCGCAACCTGATGATTCCGAGCAGCTATCTGCTCGACGCCGTCGAGATCTGGGACGCCTCCGAACCCGAACAGGCTCAGCTGCTCATGGCGCAGGATGATGCGGGCAAGGCCTATGTCACCGGATTCTCCGGCAAGTGCATCCGCCGCAAGGTCACCAAGATCGAAAACGGCCGGGCCTACTATCAGGATACCAACAACTCGTCGAACGACTTCCTGACGGATCAGCCCCTGACCCCCGGTCAGGAGCCCACGCAGGCCGACTGACGGTCCTCGTCTGCCGCCGTCCGCGGACGACCCTTCCTCAACCGAAACGGCTCCCTCGTCAAGGGCAGAGCCGTTTCGGTTCAAAACAAACCTTATCTAACGGATCTACTGTCATGAAAAAATTCCCGACCAGCGTTCTGTGTCTGATGTGTGTGCTTGCGGGCGGGGCCTCGCTCCGGGCTCAGGAGAAGGTGCAACTCCCCGTCTACAAGGAGTTGGAACGCTCCGGAAACCTCTTCTCCGAAAGCCACAACCCTACGTCGCTGTGGTTCTCGCCCCTGAGCAATATGATCGACTTCCAGGCCGATTACAAGCTCGAACGCGGCGACTTCCACGACCTGGACGAATCGTCCAAAACCGGACACTTCGGCGTCGGAATGGCCGGCCGGCAGCGCTTCAACAAGGTCGTCTGCGCCGGAAGTATCCGATACGACGACGGAAAGGAGTTCGCCCGGCGTTGGAACTCGACCCTGCAGATTGCCGACGACAATCCGTTCATCCTCGGCGATTCGATCCCCTCGGACTTCAACACCCAGCGCTTTGTGCTCTCGGGAAACGTGGCCTACCATCCGTTTGACAGGCTGACTCTCGCCCTCAAACTCGACTACGATACCGGAAGTTCGGCCAATCAGACCGACCCTCGTCCCAAAACCGACGGCATGCATTTCGTCATCACGCCCGGGATCCAATACGGACTGGGCGCCGGATTCTCGCTGGGCCTCTCCGGATCGTTCAACCTCATGAGCGAATCGATCACCCACACGGTGCTCGATCCCCGCGAATCGTACGTCTACTTCCGGTTCAACGGTCTGGGCGACTACAGCACCATCTCGACCGGTACGTCCCAAAGCTACCCGCGCGACTACAACGGCACGGAGTATACCGGGGCCCTGCAGCTGGCCTGGGATTCGGGACGCGGCATCGCCAACCTGCTCGAGGTGCGCTACGCCTCGAACAGCGAAGAGGCCCGCGACGGCGGAGCCACGTTCACCTTCCTCGGCGGAGACTACTCGCGGACGGGATTCTCGGTCAGCGACCGCATCCGCTTCGGAAACGAACGCCGCGTCCACAACCTCATCATCGGCTGGCAGCACAAGACCGTCGAGGGCATCTGGTACGAACAGACGGCCTACTACGATCCCGAAAAGAATAACCAACTCGCATTCAAGATCCAGACTTCGGGCCTCAAAAACCGGGAAACCGCCTCCACCCTGCAGGGTGAATACCGTTTCGACCTGCTGCGCGAAGGGACTCCCAGTTTCTCGCTCGATGCCGGCGCACGGCTCGAACAGTCGGAAACCATCCACTACGAAGGCGACGGAAACAGCCGCAAATATACCCGCGTAACGGGCGGCGTCACCGCCTCGAAGTTCTTCTTCTTCGGTCGCAACCAGCTGACGGCGGCACTCGGCGTAGCCGGCGGCAGCGCCCTCAACGCCTCGCAAACCGTACAGGAGCGTCTGCGCGAGGTATACACCGACCCGCAGTTCGAATACATGACCGGAACCTGGATGGGCGGCAACGTCGAAATCCGCTACCGGAGGCTCTTCGGCAATCTCTGGGGTGGTCTGTTCGCCCGCGCAGCCCTCAAATACTACCTGGGCGCCAACACCTTTACCGACCGGTACGATGCCACCGACCGCCGTTGCTTCACCTTCGGCGCCGAAATCCTCTTCTGAAACACAACACCTCAAACACGACCAACAACATGCATTTTCTGAAAAAAGTGCTCCTCGCAGCGCTTCTTCTGTGCCAGGCCCCGCTCCTTGCCGCCTCGCACAGTGGTTTCGCCGTCGTCATCGACGAAAAAAGCTACGCCGAAGCGCGTCCCCAGGTCGACGCCTACATCGCCCAGATCGAAACAAGCGGTCTGAAGGTCCATCTGGTCATCGACCGAACCTCGCAACCCGATTCGCTGCGGAATCTGCTCCGAGACCTCCACGCCCAGAAAGAGGCCCCGATCGAAGGAGCCGTGCTGATCGGCGATATCCCGGTCGTCATGGTCCGCGACGCCCAGCATCTGACCAGCGCCTTCAAGATGGATCAGGAGGCCTTCGACCGCTGGGAATCCTCCGTGCCGTCGGACCGCTTCTACGATGACTTCAGCCTCCGGTTCGAACCCATCGGCCCCGACTCGATCCACCCCGGCTGCTGCTACTATTCGCTGACGGCCGAATCAGCCCAGCAGACCCGTCCCGACATCTACTCGGGTCGCATCCGCCCCACGGACTGCAACGGCACGAGCCGTTACGAAAAGCTGCGCCATTATCTGGAAAAGGTCGTGCAGGCCAAGCAGCATCCCGAACCCGTCGATCAGATCCTCTTCTTCAGCGGCAACGGGTTCATCTCCGAATCGATGGTGGCCCGCATCGACGAAAAGGCAACCCTGCTCGAACACTTCCCCTGGCTCGAGCGTCAGCGCAACGGTATCAGCTACATCGACCACAAACGCGACGTCCATGTCAAGTCGCGTCTGAAAAACGAAATGCGCCGCCGCGACCTCGACTACGCCGTCCTCCACCATCACGGAGACTGGAATACGGAGTACCTGAACGACCTGCCCAAAACCAACGACACCCGCGAGCAGATCGAACAGATCAAACTCTATCTGCGCGAATCGATGCGCCACGCCGCCGCACACGACATCCCGGCCGACAGCGCCCGCGCCCGCATCGCACGCCGCTACGGCGAGTTCCCCGACGCGTGGTTCGACGGAGCGGACGATGCCTCGCTGCGCACCCGGGACTCGATCTATCTGAGCGATCTGGACCTCTATCTCGAGGATTTCGACAACTATGAACCCGGCTGCCGCGTCGTGTCGCTCGACGCCTGCTTCAACGGATCGTTCCACCGCGACAACAGCATCGCCAACGCCTATATCTTCGGCCCGGGTCAAACCGTCGCCGTCCTGGCCAATTCGGTCAACGTTCTGCAGGACAAGTGGATCGACCGCTATGTCGGACTGCTCGGTCTGGGCATGAACGTCGGCAATCTGGTCAAGTACGCCCCCTATCTCGAACAGCACATCATAGGCGACCCGACCTTCACCTTCGCATCGGCCGACCCGAAGATCGATGTCAACCGTCTGCTGCGCGACGACAAGACCTCCACGTGGCGCCGCATGCTCCGCGAGGAACGTTACCCCGCCCTGCAGGCCCTGGCCGTCGAAAAACTCTTCCGCCGCGGTGAACTCTCCTCGCAGGAATTGCTGCGCATCTTCCGCGAAAGCCCCAGCCATCAGCTGCGCATGCAGAGCTTCATCAACCTCTCGGAGTGCCGCGACGACGCCTTCATCGAGGCCGTCTCGCTCGGTATGACCGACAGCTACGAAATGGTCGAGCGTTTCGCCGCCAACGTCCTCGCCCGCAGCGGCGACGAGCGGCTTATCCCCGCCATGATCGCCGCCTCGATCCGCAACAACACCTCCGAACGCGTCGAATTCGCCCTCAAACAGGCCATGCCCATGTTCGAAGAGAAGAAACTCCTCAATGAGTTCGAACGCCAGTTCCCGCAGACAAACTACCTCGATGCCCGGAACGTCCACGACCAGATCCGCCACGCCATCGAGGTCAACGCCAACCGCTGGATCGCCCCCATGCAGAAGATCATGAGCCCCGACTGCTCGAAAAAGAGCCGTCTGCAGGAGATCCGTTCGATGCGGAACTACCACATCCACTTCCTCGTGCCGCAGCTGCTCGAGTACATGCGCTCGTGTGACGACCCCGACGTGCAACAGGCCATGCTCGAAGCCTTCGGATGGTTCACCCTCTCGGTCAACCGGCAGATGATCGCCGACACGGCCCTCGAAATGAGCCACGACGAGAAGCTCGCTCCCGAAGTCCGCAACGAGGCTCTGAAAACCTTTAACCGGCTGAAATGATGAAACGTCTGCTGCTCGCAGGGCTGCTCGCCGCCGTCATCCTGCCCGTCGCGGCCCAGCCCTATCGCAAAAGCTATGCGGTGCCGACGCCCACCGAAGAGGTGCTGAGGATCCGTCGCTCCAGCGCCTGGACCCCCTCGACGCCCGACCCGGTGCAACTCCCCGCAAGCGTCGACAACTCGACGCTCAAGTTCTTCCCCAAAGTGTTCTACCAGCAGGGAGGTTCGTGCGCCCAGTCGTCGGGCATCCGCTACCTGTTCACCTATGAGATGAACCGGGTGCGCGGTCTCGACGCCCAGGCCTCCGACGAGAACACATACAGCTACTTCTTCACCTGGAACTTCCTCAACGAAGGCATCGACCAGGGCGGGTTCGCCGAACAGGGCCTCAACATCGCCAAACAACAGGGTGCCATGTCCCTGGCCGACTTCCCCGATCCGACGTTCATCTCCGGCTACATCTGGGCCTCGGGATATGACAAGTACATCCGCGCCATGCACAACCGCGTGAAGGAGATCTTCACTATCGACGCCACCACCCAGGAGGGCATCGATCTGGCCCGCCGTTACCTCTACGACGCCGGAAACGGAAGCCCCCACGGCGGTATCCTCTCCTATTCGGCCCTGGCCAACGGCTGGACCTTCGACACCGACTACTCCGGCCCCTCGCAGACCGGGTACAACTACCTGCTCACCAAGCTGGCCACGGACGGAGCCCACGCCATGACCATCGTCGGGTATGACGACACGGTCGAATTCAATGACGGGCAGCAGACCCATCGCGGCGCCTTCATCGTCGTGAACTCCTACGGCGAATGGTGGGGCGACCGCGGACGGTACTACCTGCCCTACTACTTCTTCCTCACCGATCGGACCCCCTCGGTGCTGAGCCACGAATTCACCGGCTGCTCCTGCACGGAGTATACCCCGAAGGTCATCTTCCGCGTCAAGGTCTCCTACACGTCGCGCAACGACCTCGCCTTCACGATGGGCGTCGCCGACAAACCCTACGCCGTCACCCCGACCATAACCGTGCAGCCCCCCATCGCCATCAACCAGGGCGGTGACCACCCCATGCAGGGCGAATATGTCGACAACGGTAATACGATCGAACTGGCCTTCGACTTCTCGGAGGTCGCCGACCGATACGCCGGCTATGCCGAACCGAAATACTTCCTGTCGATCACCCGCTCGGAGATCGGCAAACTCGGAAGCGGTACGCTCGACGCCTTCTCGGTTGTCGATGCCCGCGATGCCGACCATCCGCAGACCTACACGTGCGAACTGGAGAACCCCGTTCCGCTCGAAATGGGCGCCAACCTCTTCTCGATCGCCACCACCGCCCTGCAGACCACCTCGGCATCCGCCGTATCGTGGATTGACAACTTCGGCGTGCCGTTCACCTCGCCCTACGTGCTGCGGACGGCCAGCGGCAAGTATGCCAAGTTCTCCGTCACGGACTACGATGCGGGCAGCGGCCGCCTGACGATCCGTTACCTCTATCAGCACGACGGATCCCGAAACCTGAACAGCTTATCGGATTAAATCGCATGCGTATGAATACACGACACAGGATCATCGCGCAAATGGCTCTGGCCGGCTGTCTGTGGCTGGGAGCCTGCTCGCAGGACAACAGCAATACGCCGGGCACACCCGCCGAACCCGCCCGCGTCGAAAGCCTCACCATCGAAGGGCTCAACGACCAGACGTGGGTCTACGTCTCGCTCGAACAGGGCAAGGTCGTGGGCTCAAGCCCGCTGGGCGACGAGGAGCAGGATGCCGCCTGGAAGGCCCGCACCGATTGGGATTTCGCCCTCTGCGGCGAGCTGATCCGCACCAACAGCGGAACCTCCGGCACGGGCAACGGCGGTATTCAGTCGGTGACCAACAAGAGCTTCAACGCCCTGGACGAGGCCCCGACCGACGGATATACGGTCGACACGGACGACCGCATCATACGGCACTGACCTCCCCGCACCGAACTCACCCGAAAAAGGGACGTTTGCCCGTCGGCAGACGTCCCTTTTCACAGGCTGTCCCGCCGGCCCGAAAAGACCGGTCCGACACCGGTCGCCGACTGCTCCCGCAAACAACCGACCGTCCCGCATCCCGGCGCCCTCGGGCCACTCGGCTCCCGCACGGCCAAATCACGAAAATATTTTGAAATATGACGGCATTTGACTACTTTTGCGCCATAAAAACACCCCCTTGATGTTGCGCAGATTTGCAGCGGTAATCTATTCGGCCATCTTCCTTGCTCCGGGATGGCTCGGCGCCACGGGCTTCACGCTCTTCGCCGGACTCGTACCCCTGCTCTGGATCAGCGATTCGCTGAGCGCATCCCGTCGCGACTGGTGGCGGATGTTGGGGTGGGCCACGCTGGCATTCGTGCTGTGGAACGCACTGACCATCTGGTGGATCTGGTATGCAACGCCCGTCGGACCCGTGGCCGCTACCGTCGCCTCGACGTTCCTCAATCTGATCGCTTTCATGCTCTTCCACACCGTCTCGAAGCGTGCCCACAAGGCCCTGGCCTACGTCACGCTCGTCACGGTCTGGATCACGACCGAATACTGGTACACCGTCGGCGACTTCTCGTGGCCCTGGCTCATCCTCGGAAACGGCTTTTCGCACGCGGTCTGGATGGTGCAATGGTACGAATACACCGGCGTCTTCGGCGGTTCGCTCTGGGTGCTGGTGGTCAACATCCTCTTCTTCGAGGCCTGGAAGGAGCGCCGCAATCCGCGTAAATGGGGTGCCGCGGCTGCAGCCCTGATCCTGCCGATGGGAGTGTCGCTGGCGGTCAGCGCCGGATGGAAGCAACCCGACGAGGGAACGGTCCGCGT
Source organism: Alistipes sp. An116 (assembly GCF_002161005.1). Lineage (NCBI taxonomy): Bacteria > Pseudomonadati > Bacteroidota > Bacteroidia > Bacteroidales > Rikenellaceae > Alistipes > Alistipes sp. An116. The sequence continues at coordinate 32,824 of NZ_NFLR01000011.1, read as the reverse complement.
CAGCATCATCCAGCCCAATGTCGACTGTTACGACAAGTTCCACGGCGACGCCGAACGGCAGGAGCAGAATATTCTCGATCTGCTCGGACAGGTGCCCGACGACGCTCAGTTCATCCTGCTGCCCGAAACCGCCGTCCCGGGATATTACGTCGAACCCGCACTGAGCGACTTCCCCTGGAGCAGCGACGAGGCCGGGGCCTTCTGGCTGCAACTCACCGATTCGCTGCGCCGCAACCATCCCGACGCCCTGCTCGTCACCGGCGCCAATACCATCCGCCGCTACGCCCCCGGCGCACAGACCGAAACCGCCCGCCGCGACCGCTTCTCGAACGGGTACTACGATGTCTTCAACACGGCCGTGGGACTCGACTCCGCCGGCCGCATGCAACTGCACCACAAAGGCCGGCTGGTCATCGGCGTCGAAAACACCCCGACGTGGGTCTTCGACGTCTTGCGTTTCCTGGTCATCGACCTGGGCGGTGTCGTCGGGCAGATCGGAAAAGGAACCCACGGATCGGCCTTCGAGCATGACGGCGTCCGGATCGGCCCGGCCATCTGTTACGAGGGACTCTACGGCGACTTCTACGGCGATTTCGTCCGCCGCGGCGCCCAATTCATGACCATCGTCTCCAACGACGGCTGGTGGGGCGATACCCCCGGCTACAGGCAACTCTTCTCGATCTCGAGACTGAGAGCCATCGAGCACCGCAGGGCCATCGCACGCTCGGCAAACACCGGAGAGTCGGGTTTCATCTCTCCCACGGGCAAGGTCGGACAGACGCTCGGTTGGGAGGAACGAGGCATTCTCTCGGCGGAGGTGACCCTCAACTCGCAGATGACCTTCTACACTCGCTACGGAGACTTTGTGGCCCGCATCTCGGAGTATGTGCTGCTGCTCTGCCTCCTCTATTTCGCAGCCTATCGCGTCAAGCGACGAAACCATCTTGTGAAATAACTCATTTTGCTGTCATGAACTATAACCAGACTCTCGAATTCCTCTTTCAGTCGTTGCCCGCCTTCGAAACCCAGGGCGCAACGGGGTACAAGCCGGGATTGGAGCGGATCTCCGCATTCTGCCGACACATCGGAAACCCCCAGCGGAACTTCTTCACCATCCATGTGGCCGGTACGAACGGCAAGGGCTCCGTGGCACACATCATCGCCTCGGTGCTCCAACAGGCCGGATACCGGACCGGACTCTTCACCTCGCCCCATCTGATCGACTTCCGCGAGCGCATCCGCGTCGACGGCGAGATGATCCCCAAACAGAAGGTCGTCAACTTCGTCGACAAGCATCATGACAAGATGGTTGAACTCGAACTCTCGTTCTTCGAAATGACCGCGGCCATGGCTTTCGACTACTTCGCACAGAGCGACGTCGAGGTCGCCGTCATCGAAACCGGCCTCGGCGGCCGGCTCGATGCCACGAACATCATCGTCCCCATTCTGAGCGTCATCACCAACATCGGCCTCGAACACACCGCCCTGTTGGGCGACACTCTCCCGAAGATCGCCCGCGAAAAGGCCGGAATCATCAAGAAGAGCATTCCGGTGATCATCGGCGAAGCCGATCCCCGCTACAACGAGGTCTTCGAACAGATCGCAGCAGCCAACAAGTCGCGCGTGATCTATGCCGAAAAGGAGTTCCGCTGCGAGGAGCACCACACAGAGGGTGATTACCAGCACTTCCGGCTCCGCCGCACACGCGACAACCGGGAGTTCGATGCCGAACTCGATCTGAAGGGCGAATACCAGGTCCGCAACATCGTGACGGCTTCGGCCGCCGTCGACTTCCTCCACGAGGAGACCCCGCTGACGATCTCCCGCCGCGCCTATCTCGAGGGTCTGCGCAATGCGGCTGCCAACACCTCGCTCATGGGCCGCTGGCAGAAGCTGGGCGACGCCCCGCTGACGATCTGCGACACGGGGCACAACGCCCACGGAATCGCCTGGGTGGCCGAGCAGCTCCGCTCGACGCCCCACAGGGAGCTCTACTGCGTCATCGGATTCGTCCGCGACAAGGATCTGGCCCACATTCTGCCCCTGCTGCCGCGCGAAGCCCATTATCTCTTCACACAGGCCCGCTCCGAAAGGGCGCTCCCCGCCGCCGAACTGGCTGCCAAGGCTGCCATCTACGGGTTACAGGGTGAAGCCTTCGGGGAGGTGGGCGAGGCCCTGAAGCGGGCTCGCGAACTGGCTTCGGCCGAAGACATGATCTTCATCGGCGGAAGCACCTACGTCGTGGCCGAGGTGCTCTGATCCCGGCGGGCGAAGGGGCGAGCGGAAAGGCCGGCGGGCAGAGAAACCGGCGGGCGGACGAAGGGGCGAGCAGAAAGGCCGGCGGGCGGACGAAGGGGCGGGCGGAAAGGCCGGCAGGCAGAGAAACCGGCGGGCGGAGAAGTCGGCCGAACAGGTGCGACCGTCGCAGACCTCCAACGAAAAACCGGCCCGGCAACCGACACGCAGCATCCAGCCCCCGTAATTGACTCGCTGAACCCGTTCCCGCCATTGACTCGCAGAATCCGACAGACTCGTAGAATCCCGCCCCCGCAAACAGACAAAAAAGAGCGAAACCCCGCAAGGTTCCGCTCTTTTGCATCAGGCCTGGCCCATTTTGGGACCCGTATCCGGAATCGGCGTCGGGGTCGGAATCTCAATCTTGCCCACGTTGCTCTCGTAACGGATGATGTTGTCCTGCAGCGAGCGAAGCAGCCGCTTGGCATGCTCCGGCGTGAGGATAATGCGACTCTTGACCCGCGCCTTCACTACCCCCGGAAGCACCGTCGCAAAGTCGATGATGAACTCCGAGGTGGAGTGCGATATGATGGCCAGATTCGAATAGTGTCCCTGGGCCACCGAATCGTCCAACTCAAGGTCGATACCAAACTGTTTCATCTCTGCCATTCCCTTCGAAAGATTTGGTTTATGCAAATTTAACCGCTTTCGGCCCTCGATGGACACCCCCCGGACCAAAAGTTTTCGATATTTTATCAACAGTCCCGACCTCCGGAACATACTCCCGGACCCTTTTTTCCCGTTTGTTGCCGCGGATACGATCCTTTTTCGTATCTTTGTCATCCAAACCTGCACACTCCGGGCATTATGGCATTCGAGATCGTTGAAACCCTCTTCCGCGGAATCTGCGTGGGCGTCGCGGCTTCCATCACCGTCGGCCCCGTAGCCGTGCTGTGCATCCAGCGAACCCTCTCCAAAAGCCGACGGTCGGGAATCGTCTCCGGAATCGGAGTCGCCTGCGCCGACACCTTCATGGCCATGGCTGCCCTCTTCTTCTACTCGATGCTCCAAACCCAGATCGAGCAGTACAACACCCTGCTCAGGGTCATCGGCGGCATCTTCGTCGTCATCGTCGGCGTCTTCATCTTCGCCCAGAACCCCGTCCCCCAGATCCGCCGAAACAGAGCCGGGAAAAGCTCCCTCTGGCAGGACTTCGCATCGATATTCGGCCTGACGATCGCCAACTTCATCATGGTCGTCCCCTATATCCTCGCCTTCTTCGCCGTCTTCAAAATCTCGAGCGGCGAAATGACCGACCACACCGTCGGCGGATTCTTCCGCGCCCTGTTCGTCATCGCCGGATTCTTCTGCGGCGCCGCCACCTGGTGGACCTTCCTGGCCTGCGTGATCAACCTCTTCCGGAGAAGATTCCGCCCCCGCCACATGCTCACGATCAACCATGTTGCCGGTATCATCATCGGCATCCTCGGCATTTACACCATATTATCCACCTTCTTTGACATCTTTCCAAATGTCGGACACTAAAAAGACAAATCCCAAAATCATAATCGCCGTCGACGGATACTCCTCCTGCGGCAAAAGCACCTTCGCAAAGGCCATTGCCGCACGGCTGGGCTACATCTTCATCGACACCGGCGCCATGTACCGCGCCGTGACGCTCTACGCGCTGGAACACGGCGCCATCCGCTCGGGAATGGTCGACGAAGAGGCCGTCGTCAAGCTCCTCGGCGAAATCTCGATCACATTCCGCTTCAACCCCCAGCGCGGAGCCAGCGACATCTACGTCAACGGCGATCTGGTCGAGGGAAAGATCCGAACGATCGAGGTCTCGAACTGCGTCAGCCAGGTCAGCGCCATTCCCGAAGTACGCCACAAACTGGTGGCCATGCAGCAGGAGATGGGGCGCCGGCGCGGAGTGGTGATGGACGGACGCGATATCGGAACGGTCGTCTTCCCCGATGCCGAACTGAAACTCTTCATGACGGCCGACCCCAAGGTGCGGGCCGAACGCCGTTACAAGGAGTTGCGCGAAAAGGGAATGGAGGTTTCGCTCGAGGAGATCGAGCGTAACGTCCGCGAACGCGACAAGGCCGACATGAGCCGCGCCGTCTCGCCCCTGCGTCAGGCCGAGGATGCCATCGTACTGGACAACAGCCACATGACCGTCGACGAACAGATGACATGGTTCCTCGACCGTTTTGCCCGGGTGACCAGACAGCACCCGGATCGGTAGAACCGGCTCCGAAGCCCCGAAACGAGTGAAGCAAGGACCTGCGGATGGAGAAAACCGAGCAGGGAGAAGCGGGCCGAGCGAGGGGGGGGCAGAGGGAAGAGAGGAATAGGAAGAGAGGGACTCGAGCGTAAGGAGAGGGGCACACTGGAGAGGCCGGACGGAAAGAAGCCGGACGGAAAGAGAGGTCCAAACGCAAGGCGAAATCCGAACGGGCAGGAGCCTCAGGACAACGCGAAGAGTCGAAATAACTAAAATTGGACTTATGCATATCGAGATAGACGACAAATCGGGATTCTGCTTCGGCGTGGTCCGGGCCATCTCGCAGGCCGAGGAGGCCCTGGCGGAAGGCGGGACGGTCTATTCGCTCGGAGATATCGTCCACAACCGCATCGAGGTCCAGCGCCTCGAGGAGCTGGGGCTCCACACCGTGACCCACGACCGGATGGAGGGGATTGCCGGCGGCCGGCTGCTGATCCGAGCCCACGGCGAGCCTCCCACAACCTATGAACGGGCACGAAAGTTGGGGATTCACGTCATCGATGCCACGTGTCCCGTCGTGGCACGGCTCCAGCGGAGAGTCAAGCAGGCCTACGAGGCGATGCTGCCCGTCGGCGGACAGGTCGTCATCCTCGGAAAGCGTGGACACGCCGAAGTCGTCGGTCTCACGGGGCAGGTCGACGGACCGATCCTCGTCATCGAACGAGCCGAAGATCTGCGGCAGATCGACTTCGCGCGCCCGATCCACTTCCTCTCGCAGACCACCCAGAGCATCGCCCTCTTCGAGGAGCTCGGCGCCGAGATGAAACGTCGCGCCAAAGTCCCCGAAGACGTCCGCATCGACGACACGATCTGCCGACAGGTCGCCAACCGCGAGCAGTATCTCACGCAGTTCGCCGCACGCTTCGATGTGGTGATCTTCGTCTGCGGCCGCAAGTCCTCGAACGGAAAGGTTCTCTCCGAGGTCTGCCGCCGCGCAAACCCGAAGACCCACGTGGTCGAAGAGCCCGCCGAGATCGACAACGGTTGGTTCGCGGGGGCCCGAAGTGTCGGAATCTGCGGCGCCACCTCCACCCCCAAGTGGCTGATGCAGCAGGTCGCCGATGCAATCGATAAAAGAACAGTTCAGTGAATCATAAATAGTAGTTTTTCCATGAAATACTTCATCCGTTCGCTAAAATATTTCTGCGCCCTGTGCGTTCTCTGCCTGGCGATCATGTATCTGAACCGTCTGGCCGGCACGGCACGGCTTTCGGTGAGCGACACCTTCTACGTGATGTTCCACACCCCGCGAGGCATGATGCTCCCCGTGGTAATTGTCATCCTGGCCGCCTTCTACCCCAAATTCGGATTCGTCTCGCGCCAGGTCGAGGGCGACATCGACGAAAACCGGCAGCAGATCCTCAACGCTTTTGGCTCCGAAGGATTCTCGCTCCGCAGCGAAGAGGAGGGCACATTGACCTTCCGCGCCGACAACTGGGGCAAAAAACTCCTCATGCTCGGCGAGGACGAACTGAAAGTATCACAATATGGACAATGGATCCGCATCGAGGGTAACCGCCGCGGCGTGGCCCGCGTCCAGTACCGCCTCGACTCCTACATGCAGATGATTCGTCACGATGAAAAGAATGAATAGAAAATACCGCCGTTGGACCGTCGCAGCCGCCGTCGTGGCTGCGGCTGCCGTCACCGTTTTCGCCGCCCGAAACGACTTCGGGCTCGGCCGCAACATGGAGATCACCGTCAACATGATGCGTGAACTCTCGCTCAACTACGTCGATCCGATCGACCCCGACCGTCTGATGGAGGGGGCCGCCGCCGGCATGGTCAGCGATCTGGACCCCTACACGGAGTACATCCCCGAAAAGAACATGCAGGACTTCGAACTGCTCACGACCGGCAAGTACGGCGGCATCGGCGCCCTGATCCGCCAGAAGGAGGATTACGTCCGCATCGCACAACCCTACGAGGGTTCGCCCGCCGATCTGGCCGGTCTGCGCATTGGTGACAAGATCCTCGCCATCGACGGAAAGGATGCCCGAGGCTTGACCACGCAACAGGTCTCCGACCGGCTGAAGGGACAGCCCGGCAGCAAGGTCCGCGTGACGGTCGAACACCTCGACGGCACGCAGGAGACCCAGAGCATCCGCCGCCAGCGCATCGCCATCCCCGGAGTCCCCTATGCCGGGTGGATCGCCGACGGCATCGCCTACATCCGCCACAGCGACTTCACCGAAGGATGTTACGAGGAGATGCGCGCCGCCCTGGAGCGTCTGCGCCGGGAGGGCGAGCTGAAGGGGCTCGTGCTGGACTACCGCTCGAACGGCGGAGGTATCATGCAGGAGGCCGTCAAGATCCTCGGCATGTTCGTCCCCAAGGGAACGGAGGTCGTCAGCACGAAGGGCCGCTCGGAGAATTCAAAGCAGGCCTTCCGCACCGAGACGGAACCCATTCTGCCCGATCTGCCCCTCGTCGTACTGATCAACGGCAACACGGCCTCGGCTGCCGAGATCGTATCAGGGGCCCTGCAGGATCTCGACCGAGCCGTCCTGATCGGCCAGCGCAGCTTCGGAAAGGGGCTCGTCCAGACAACCCGCCCCCTGGGTTACAACACCATGCTCAAGCTCACCACCGCCAAGTACTACATCCCCTCGGGGCGCTGCATCCAGGCCATCGACTACTCCCACTCGCAGGAGGGGAGCGTGCGCACGGTGCCCGACTCGCTGATCTCCGAATTCTCGACCCGCGCCGGCCGGAAGGTCTATGACGGCGGCGGAATCATGCCCGACATCCGCACCGAACCCGAATACATCTCCCGCTTCGCCGTAACGCTCTATGCCCTGGGATTCATCGAGGACTTCGGGGATGAATACACCCGCCGGAACCCCGGCAAGCAGATCGACATCCGCTCGTTCTCGATCACCGATGCCGACTATGCCGATTTCGAGGCCTTCATGAAGGACAAGAAAGTCCCCTATGAATCGGATACCCGCCGGGCAATCAAAGCCCTGAAGAAGGCGGCCGAGGAGGACCGGTTCACCGATCTCGAAGAGCGCTTCGAAAAACTCGAGGCCGAACTCAAGGACGACACCCAGACCAATCTCGAAACCTATCGCGAACAGATCGTCGACGCCATCAACAACGACATCGTCCTGCGCCACGGCTATCAGGCCGGCGTGATCGAACACTCGCTCGGAGACGACCCCGAAGTCAAACGCGCCCTCGAGGTGCTCGGCGCCCCCGAAGAGTATGCCCGGATCACGACCAGTCAGGATACCGCCCGCAAATAGTCTGCAGTTCCGATAAATGCCGCCGGCCATGAAAATCCATGCGCACAAATTCTCGTTCCGAAACCGCGTCGTCGTCATCATCGTCGGCGTGGCGCTCGGCGCCGTGTCGCTGCTCTACACCAACGAAATGGCCCGCAAACTCAAGGGTAAGGAGCAGCACGACGTGGCCCTCTGGGCCCACGCCATGGAGCGCGTCAGCCGCGATATGATGGGAACCATTCAGGACCCCCTGGTCGCCGATATCATGTCCACCGGAAACAACATTCCGTTCATCATCACCGACGAAAACCTCGAGGTCATCAACTCTCACCTGATCCCCGACAAGATCATCGACCACCCCGATCGGCTCCGCAGGCAGATCGACAAGTTCATGTCCGAAAACCAGCCCATTCCCGTGCGGTTCCGATTCTCGTCGGAACATTACCACCTGATCTTCTACGGAAAATCGACCCTGCTCAAGTCGCTCTACTACTTTCCCTATATTCAGATCATCGTCATCGCGGCGTTCATCACCCTGGGATTCATTGCCTTCCGCTCGTCGAAGCACGACGAGCAGAACCGCGTCTGGATCGGTCTGGCCAAGGAGACCGCCCACCAGCTGGGCACTCCGACCTCCTCGCTGCTCGGATGGATCGAGTATCTCCGCTCGCAGAATATCGACCAGGCGGCCGTCGAAGAGATGAACAAGGACCTCACCCATCTGATGAAGATCACCGACCGCTTCTCGAAGATCGGCTCCGAAACCCCGCTCACCCCGGCAAACATCAACGAGGTGGTCGGAGAATCGGTCATGTACTTCCGCAAGCGAATCCCCCGCAACGTCACCCTCGACTACAACGGGCTGGCCATCGCCCCCGTACAGGCCAACATCAATGCCGCCCTGTTCGAGTGGGTGGTCGAGAACCTCATGAAAAACTCGCTCGACGCCCTGCAGGGACACGGCACCATCGACGTCAGGATCTCTTCGGACGACAAACACGTCATGATCGATGTAAAGGATACCGGAAAGGGAATCCCCAAAAGCAACTGGAAACGCATCTTCGAGCCCGGATTCACCACCAAAACCCGCGGCTGGGGACTCGGACTGTCGCTCTCGAGACGTATCGTCGAGGAGTATCACCAGGGTAAGATCGCCGTGATCGACTCCGAAATCGGCAAGGGAACCACCATCCGCATCACCCTTAAACGCACCTTTGCCGCATGAGCCGGGATTGGGCACATAGCATCGTGGTGACCGAGATCCCGAATACGACGGCGGAGCCCGTCAAGGAGACCTTCCGGGAGGCCGGGGATGAGGAGCAGGACCTCGCGAGCGAAAAAACCTCGACAGCGGGACAACATGCCGTAAAGAGCAAGCCGGCGACCACGGGACAGCACGTCGCAAACGGGAAACCGGTGGACTCGGAACAGCATGCCGCAAACGAAAAACCGGCGACCGTGCGGCCAAGAGCCGAAAACGGGGCAGGAAAGGCTCAAGCAACATCCGGAGCCGCGGTTCAAACCGCCGACGAAGAGTCGGTGCGGAGCGTGGCCGATTCGCTGGCGGCAAAGTCCGACTCGCTGAGCCTTGCGGCCGATCCCGCCTACTCGTACGAAGCCGAGGCCTTTCACTATTCGGAGCTCGATTCGGTCCGTTTCGGATGGAGCTCCAGCGGAACTCCACGCCCGAATTCCGCGCAACTCCCCGGACGTGACACCACCGTGGAGGCCCTGTTCGGCGCACAATCCTGCACCGTACAGACAGAACGCATCGAACGACCCGTCAGCGATTCATTCACCGACAATGCCGTTTTCCAGAGTTTCGTGCTGCTGCTCGCCGCAACCTATGCCACGCTTCTCTATCGCAATCTGGGAGACGTGAGAACCCTGCTGAAACGCATCTCCCGAGACTCGGCTGCCGGCGAACGCCTCTCCGAAGAGCCCGGCGCAAACGGCTTCTCCCGCTTCCTGAACGTGACGGCCGCAATCGGCATGCTCTTCATGGGTGTCATCGTCGTCAAGTACGGCGACACGCTCATGCCCCCCGAATTCGGACGCGCGCTGTCCCATGCCGCCGTCCTCGCGCTGAGTCTGACGGCCTCGCTGCTCTGGGCCGTCATCATCCTCTTTCAATCCTCGATCATCCGTATCACCGGAGCCATCACCCTCACCCAGCCCTTCACAGCACAGCTCTCCCTGCTGCGCCGAACCTATTTCGCGCTGGCCGTCATCGTCACCTCCCCCACGCTCCTCCTCTTCGCACTCTGCCCCCGCGGCACCGGCGGTGCCTGGTTCATCCTCGGAGCCGTCGAGTTGATCATTACGGCCGTTTTATACCTCAGGGAATCCCTGAACCTCTTTATTTCTAAAAAAATTTCGATTTTGCATTGGTTTTTGTACCTTTGCACCGTGGAAGTCTTCCCAATCAGCCTCTTATGGCTCCTGGCGGCAAGATGATACACGACGAAGGTAAAACTAAACATCCGTAACGTTGAAAGTAAAGAGCGTACTGGTTTCGCAGCCCAAACCTGCTGTCATCGAAAAGTCCCCGTTCTACGATCTGGCCCAGAAATACCAGGTCGAAGTGGCCTATAAACCCTTCATCCGGGTCGAAGGTGTCTCGCTGAAGGAGTTCCGTGCCCAGCGTGTCGAGATCCTCGATCACACCGCCGTCATCTTCACCTCCCGCACCACGGTCGACAGTTTCTTCCACATCTGCGAAGAGGCCCGGATCACCGTCCCCGAAACCATGAAGTACATCTGCCAGACCGAGGCCGTCGCCCTCTATCTCCAGAAGTACATCGTTTACCGAAAACGAAAGATCTCGTTCGCCGACGGGTCGTTCACCTCGCTCGTCGAACTGATCATCAAGCACAAGGAGGAGAAGTTCCTCCTCGCCCTGAGCGAACCCCACAAACCCGAACTCCCCGAAACGCTCGCCAAACTCAAGCTGGCCGTCGATCCCGTTATCCTGGCCCGTACGGTCGCCAGCGATCTCGAGGCCGTCAAGATGGAGGAGTATGACCTGCTGGCACTCTACTCCCCCTCGGATGTCAAGGCCCTGGTCGAAAAGTTCGGAAACGAGGGGCTGCCCGCCGTCGCCGTATTCGGCGAAGGTACGCTCAAGGCCGCCCTGGAGGCCGGACTCACCGTGCTGGCAAACGCCCCCACGCCCGTAGCACCCTCGATGGTCAAGGCGATCGATCTGCTCATCCAGAAGATCCAGAAGGGCGAAGAGATCTCGCCCGTCGAACTCGTCACCGACGCACGCAAGGAGGAGTTCATCCGTACGCAGCAGCACAAACTCGCCAAGAAGAGCCGCGTGCGCCGTACCACGACCGAAACCCGAAAATAACAGCTCCGAAGGGTCAGCCCCCCCTCGGGCGACCGGCTGACTCCCGAGAAGGCCCAAACTTCGAAAAACATGTCTACGCACTCGCTTCCCCGCAACGAAAGACTTCGCTCGCTGGGAGCGGTGCGCCGACTCTTCGACGACGGCGAGAGCGGCTTCATCTTCCCGTTCCGCTACGTCTGGTTCGCCGAACCCGACACCGAACGCAGCGTCGAAATCCTCTTCTCGGTCCCCAAGAAGTTCCATAAACGCGCCAACAGGCGAAATCTCCTCCGCCGCCGGACCAAAGAGGCCTACCGCCTTCAGAAACAGATCATCACGGAAGGTGGGGAGCTGAACCTCGACATCGCCCTGATCTACTCCTCGAAAGAGGTCCTCTCGGCCAAATCCATCAGCCATGCAGTCCGCCGGATTCTGGAAACGGTTGCTGCACGTCTGTAAGCGGATCGGCGTCCTGCCGCTGATCGTGCTCGTGCGCTTCTACCAGCTCTGCATTTCGCCCTTCACCCCTCCGTCGTGCCGCTTCACGCCCACCTGCTCGCAATATGCCCTCGAGGCGCTGCGCAAGTACGGTCCGCTGAAGGGGCTCTGGCTTACCATCCGCCGTCTGGCCCGCTGTCATCCCTGGGGCGGCAGCGGCTATGACCCCGTGCCGTAGCGGCCGGCCGGGCAATCGGAAAGGGACCGTTACTCCCTCCGCAAGAGACGTCACCCGTCACGGCACAAAACCGGGTAAAAAAAGACCGACTCGTCGCCGAGCCGGTCCCAAGGGAAGTTGCGTCACCCTTACAGAATTCCTGTTGCATCACTTTCAAACACAAAGATCGTGCCCCTGCCCCAAACAAACAATTCCGACCCCAACTATTCGGATCGGAATTGCCAAAAAATCCGCTTTTTAAAGGATCGGAACGTAATTCGCGGCGTCACGGCGGCCCGAGTCCGTCTCTTCGACAGTCTCAACCGGCAGAAGCCCCATTGAATGCGGTCGGCCCTCCGGACGGATTGACCGGAGCGGCAGGCGGCAGGCGGCGGGCGGTGGGCAGACGGACAGACGGGCAGACGGACAGACGGACAACGGGCAGACGGGCAGACGGGCGGCGGGCAGACGGGCAGACGGGCAGACGGGCGGGAATCAGTCCGAAAAATCGGAACAACACTCCTCCGGGGTCTCAAACTCCAGCGTCGCGTGCGAGATACCCAATTCGCAAAGCAGGTGCTTCAAATCATGCTTGATCCGCTCCTGGGCCGCAAGGTCCGTCACAACGACGTGGGCCGTCAGGGCATTCTCGGTCGTACTGATGGCCCAGACATGGATGTGATGGACCGTCCGGACCCCCTCGACCGTCGACATGCGCTGTCCGATCTGTTCGACGTCGATCCCCTCGGGCACACCGTCGAGCGACAGGCGCAGGCTGTCGCGCGTCAGCGACCACACCGAAGCGACAATCACACACGCCACGGCCAGTCCGACAATCGGGTCGATCAGCGTCCATCCCGTCCACGAGATCACCACGCCCGAGAGAAGCACCCCGATCGAAACCAGCGCATCGGCCGCCATGTGCAGGTAGGCCCCCTTGACATTCAGGTCACGGTCCTTGTCCTTCATGAAGAGCCAGGCCGTAAAGCCGTTGACCACGACGCCGATACCCGCCGTCCAGGCGATCGCTCCGCCCTCGACCGGTGCGGGATGGAACATCCGGCCGATACTCTCGGCAATGATCATCCCGACGGCAATGAGCAGGATCACGGAGTTGAGCAGCGAAATCAACACCGTACTCTTCTTGTAGCCGTAGGTATAGTGCGGCGTGGCGTGGACCTGCGCCAGACGGAAGGCCAGCATCGCCAGCAGCAGACTCGCCACATCCGAAAGGTTGTGACCGGCGTCCGACAACAGCCCCATCGACCCGTAGAAGAGGCCGACGGCAAATTCGATGATCACAAAGCCCGCATTGAGCGAGATGCCCCACAGAAAGGCCCGGTTCAGCGAGGTCAGCGTGTGGGTGTGATGGTGATGATGAGGTTTCTGAGTGGGTGTCATGGTTGTCCGTACGTTTAAAGGCTATGTTTCCGGGATGGTATCCTTGATCTCCGAGAGTTCGACCAGTTTGTTGACGATGGCGTAGATCGTCAGACCGGCCGCCGAGTGGATCTGCAGCTTCGAGGCGATATTCCGCCGGTGGGTGATCACCGTATGGGCCGAAATGCAGAGCGCATCGGCGATCTGCTTGTTCGTCATCCCCTTCACCACGCAGACGACAATCTCCCGCTCACGGGCACTCAGCGCCTCCGATTTCGGACGCTCCATCCCCTCGGCCGCCAGCCGTTCGACGGCCGGAACGAGGATCTCGTCCTCGACGGCGTTGTGCGACGCCAGCTCCTGTTCGCAAGTGAAGATGTCGAACAGCACACCGTTCAGTTCGTTTGTGCTCCCCGAGGGGTAGTACTTGATGATGATGTTCTTCAGTTCGCCCAGTTTGGCGTCGACCTGGTCGTGGTGGCGCCGGAAGATCTCCATCGAGTAGTCCGCGCTCCGCTCCCCGGCCAGCAGCTTCTCCACGTAGGGAAAGACCCGCTGCTCCTCGTAGGACATATGCCGCTGGACCTCGGCCACGTACTCGTCGAAAAAGCGCAGAATGGCAAACGAAACGTCGTTCTGCGCGCAGTCGACCGCCTCGATCAGCTTGCGGCGGATGGCCGGCAGGCGGAAATTCAGAAAATATCCGTGCGAATTGTGCAGGTAGTCGGTCAGCGCCCGCACCGAGATCCCGTCAGCAAGCTTCTCCCCGAGGCCGTGGTTCATCAGCAGGTTGACAACGGCCAGGAAGGTCGCCGTATCGACCTGATTGTCGGCACACACCTCCGCAATGCTCTTGTCCCCGAAGCCCAGCGCAATGCCGAAACGGCTCATCACCTGAAGCACCGCATAACGGTCGCAAACCAGGTCACACATGCGGTCATCACCGCCATATCCTCCGGATTTATACATAAAATCAGGTATTTTTTCATTCTGCCGCAAAATTAATCCGGCAATCCAGATGCCGCAATACCCACCATGCGGTATTTTTCAACGCCGCCCGATATCCGTATAGGTCATCTGAAGCATCGTGCGGCCGACATCCAGCAACTCGGGATTCGTCTCCGTCACCACACGGTCGCCCGTGGCATCCCACACCGCGGCACCCAGCGAATCCACCACCCCGAAGCCGTCGTTGAACGTATAGTAGGCAAACTTGCGCGGCGGCGCCGGCGCGAAAATATCCTTGCTGTAGTCGAAATCCGTGTGGGCAAGGCCCAGCTGTCCGAGCAGCGTCGCCGCCAGGTCGATCTGCGAGGCGTAGGTCTCGATCCGCTGCGGACCAGCCACCGCTCCGCCCGTCCAGATCATCGGGATCCGATGGCGCAGCGGTTCGTTGTAGGAGAGTGTCGCCGGGTAGGGGTAACCGTGGTCGGCAACCAGCACCACCAGCAGGTTCCGCCAGGCGGGCGAGGCCTTCAGGCGGTCGAGCATCCGCCCCACGCAGGCGTCCGAGAAGGCCATCGCATTGAGCACCGGATCGGCGAACTTCGAGTAGGGAACATCGAACGGCGTATGGCTGCTCAGCGTCAGAAGCGCCGCCAGGAAGGGTCGTCCGCCCTCGTCGAGCGAGATCACCCGCTCGGCAAACCAGTCGCACATCACCTCGTCGTCGTAACCCCAGTCGGCCGCCTCGCGGTCGAAGTGCAGATCCTTCTGCCAGACCAGCTCCTGCCACCCCGTGGCATAGAGGTACGACGCCTGGTTCGTGAAGTTCAGGTCGCCGCCGTAGGAGAAACTCGTCGCATACCCCTCCCCGGACATCGTCCGGGCAATCGAAGGCAGGTTGTGGCTCTTGGCCGGGAGTTTCATGATCGACATGCGCGTCTGAGCCGGGAAACCGCTCAGAAGGGCCACCTCGCCGCGGTCCGTGCGGTAGGAGTTGGCAAAGAAGTTCTCGAACCAGAGCCCCTCCTCCTTGAGCCGCTGCATGTTCGGCATCACCGGCTCGCCGTCGACCCGCTCGTCCATCACCGTGCGGGCGAAACTCTCCAGGATCACCAGCACCACGTTCGGCCGTGAGGTCGTAAGCACCCGTCGGGCCGGCGCCTCGGCCCCGGGGGCATTTCCGCGCAGCGCCGCAAAGCGCTCCGTGAGCTGCGGCTCGTCGTAGAAGGGGTACTCCGCGGCGTAGTCCGTATTCCGGTCGCCGAGGCTCGAAAGAAACGAAAAGACGGGATTCGTCGCCGCATGATTCAGAAACATCTCCGAGCTGAAGTAGACCTTCGAGACGTTGGCCGTCGAGGCCCCCATGCCGCCGCGGATCGCCAGAAAGTCGAAGCCCGCCAACAGCAGCATCACCAGACTCCCGACCGAAGCCGTGCGCCAGCCGACCCGCTGGCCGTCGAAAAACCGCAGCGTGCGGCGGTAGAGCCAGATCATCAGCGCGGCATAAAGGGCCGCCAGCAGCGTCTGACGCACCCCGAGCCAGAAATCCACACTCGCCATCGCCTCCTTCGGATCGGAGAGGTAGATCAGGATCGTCGCATCGAGGCGGAAGCCCCAATGTTCGTAAAGGGCCACGTCCACGGCAAAGATCACCGCCGTCAGGACCGACACCAGCACGAAATACCCGGTAAGGATTCCCCGCCACAGCCGCTCCGGAAGGCGCACCCACAGCGACGCGAGCATCACCAGCAGCGGCACGGCCGTCACGTAGCCCGCCACCGTCAGATCAAGCGAAAGACCGTGCCAAAGCACCGCCATCCAACCCCCGAAACCGGCTCCGGCCGCCTCCGCGGCGTACCACGCCATGAAAACCGGCTTCTGGAGCACCATCAGTACCACCGTGGCCGCAAAAACCGCCAGAACAAATCCGATCTTCCGCCTCATCACCGTCAGATCTTTTCGCCGTAGGCCAGGTCTCCGGCATCGCCGATGCCCGGAACGATGTACGAACGCGAGGTCAGCTCCTCGTCGACCACCGCCGTCCAGATCGTCGTATTCTGGTGAGGCATGTGCTTCATTGCGTAGTCAACACCCTGCTCGCTGGCAATCACCGACGCCACGTGCGTGCAGGCCGGTACGCCGCCCTTCTCGCACAGCGCATTGTAGGTCAGAACCAGCGACGAGCCCGTCGCCAGCATCGGATCAACCAGCAGCAGCGTCTTCCCCTCGAGGCTCCCGCACGAGATATACTCGACCTTTACCGTGAATTTCCCGTCCTTCGTGCTCTTGCGGTAGGCCGATACAAAGGCATTCTGCGCATCGTCGAAATAGTTCAGAAAGCCCTGGTGGTAGGGGAGTCCCGCACGCAGGATCGTCGCAATGACCAGCTGGTCGTCGATCACCTGTACCGTGGCCTCGCCCAGCGGCGTCTCAACCACCTGCGGACGGTAATTCAGCGTCTTCGAAATCTCATAGGCCGTGATCTCGCCGATCCGTTCCATGTTCCGTCGGAATCGCATCGAGTCCTTCTGGATCTCGCGGTCGCGGATCTGCGAAAGAAACTTGTTCAGAACCGTGTTCTGTTGGGAAAGTACGTGAAGTGTCATAGGGATTTGGGATGTTTGTCAATAGAGAAAATTGTTGAACGGATAACGCCCGGCATGAATCTCTCGCACCATCCCGTACAGATCCGAGCGGAATTTTTCCAGGTTGATCTTCTGCAGCGCCGAGAGGAAGATGCACGGCGTATTGGCCCGCGCAATCCAACTCTTCTTCAGATCCTCGAGCGAAAGGTTCTCGCGCGTGGCGGGCGTCAGGTCGTCCTCGGCCTTCTCCACCCACCGGTAGGCATCCACCTTGTTGAAGACCAGATAAACCGGCTTGTCTCCGGCACCGATCTCCTGCAGCGTCTGCTTCACTACGGCGATCTGATCCTCGAACTGCGGATGCGAAATGTCCACCACGTGGACCAGCAGATCCGCCTCGCGAACCTCGTCCAACGTCGACTTGAAGGATTCGATCAGTTCGGTAGGCAGCTTGCGGATGAAGCCCACCGTGTCCGAAAGCAGGAACGGCAGGTTGTCGAAGACCACCTTGCGGACCGTCGTGTCGAGGGTCGCAAAGAGCTTGTTCTCGGCAAAGACGTCGCTCTTCGAAATCAGATTCATCAGCGTCGACTTCCCGACGTTCGTATAGCCCACCAGCGCCACCCGGACCAGCGATCCGCGGTTCGAACGCTGGACGGCCATCTGGCGGTCGATCTTCTTCAGATCCTCCTTCAGCTTGGCGATGCGGTTGCGGATGATTCGGCGGTCGGTCTCGATCTCTCGCTCACCGGCACCGCCGCGCGTGCCCGTACCGCCCCGCTGCCGCTCGAGGTGGGTCCACAGTCCCGACAACCGCGGCAGCATGTATTCGTTGTGGGCCAGCTGGACCTGCGTCTTGGCATAGGCCGTCTGAGCCCGCGACAGAAAGATGTCCAGAATCAGACGCGTGCGGTCCAGCAGCCGGCACGGAAGCTCCTTTTCGATATTGCGCGTCTGCGACGGGCTCAGTTCGTCGTCGAAGATCACCACGTCGATCTCCTCCTCCTTGCAGTACTCGACGATCTCGGCCAGTTTGCCCGGCCCCACGTAGATGCGGGCCGAAGGCTGCGGCAGACGCTGCGTAAAGCGTTTCACAGCCCGGATATCGGCCGTCTCGGCCAGAAACTCCAGCTCGTCGAGGTATTCGTCGGTCTGGCGCGCATCCTGATTGTCACGTACCACGGCAACCAGTACCGCCCGTTCACGCAGCTCCTCCGTTCCTGTTTCGTTTGCCCCCTCCTGTTTCGACCGGGGCATTTGTCTCTTCTCTTCCAAAATTTTCCTGATCAACTATGTTTCCCGCGACCGAAGCCGGCAAAAACCGCTCCCGCGGATTGACTCCATGCGACAAAAAGGGTATCCTCCACGAAGCAGGATACCCTATATTCAAATGATCCGAAGATCCGCATCAGTTCTGTACGCGGAAATCCACCGGCAACGTATACTTCACACGTACAACCTGGTTACGCTGTTTGCCCGGCGTCCACTTCGGCGACTTGCTCAGCACGCGGACGGCCTCCTCCGACAGCGAACGGTCCGGAGTCTGCAGCACCTGGATGTTGGTCAGACGGCCGTCCTTCTCAATCACGAACGACAGAACCACTCGGCCCTGAATACCGTTCTCCAGGGCAATCTGCGGGAACCTCACATTCTGCTGAACCCACGCACGGAACGTATTGAGGTCACCGCCCTGGAACGAGGGCATCGTCTCGGCAATCAGGAACGGCTGGTCATCCTCGACAACCTCCTCCTCGACGACACCGACCGTCTGCACGACATCCACATCCTCGTCAAACTCCGTAAAGTCGACCTCCGTGGTAATCTTCGTGTCATTGGTCACGACCTGAAGCAGGTCGGCAATAACCTTTACCTCCACCTTTCTGGGGGTCTCGGGCGGTTTCTGATCCTGACGCGTGATCTCTACGATCTGCTCTTCAACGATAGGCGCCTGCAGGTCCACTTTCTCGATACGCTTCTCTTCGGGGGTGTACGAGAAGGCCCCGATCACGAGCAAGAGTGATACGACAAGACCGATCTCAAGCAAAAGGCCCCGTTTGTTGTTCAGGTCCGCTTTGGGTGATTTTTTGATTTCCATATTTCAAGTTTTAATTGTTCCGACGTGTTCGGGTTGCGGTCCGGTCTCAAGGGCTTACGACAGAGGGCACTCCTCCCCCCCCCGCTTCGTCATCAGCCCCTCGGTCCGGCCGGCGCATAATCTCCCAACCCCGATACGGGACAGGCGCGCTATGCACCACAAATATAGAGATAAAAATTCAAAATTGAGCGCCTCGGAATAAAAATCTTCATTTTTTACCTACTTTTGTCCTCGAAAACCAAACCTCAGGATGCAAAAATGACTGATCGTGAGCCGTTATACGGGAAAAATCCACAGGAGCTTGCCGCCCTCTGCAACGAACTGGGTCTGCCGCGGTTTGCGGCCCGGCAAATCGCCCGCTGGCTCTATGTCCGCCACACGGAGGATCCGCTGCGGATGACCGACCTCTCGGCTGCCAACCGCCAGCGGCTGGCCGAACGCTTCACCCCGGTGCTCTCCGCGCCAGAACGCGAAACCCGTTCGGCGGACGGCACCAAGAAGTATCTCTTCCGTACGCTCGAAGGGCATTTCATCGAGTCGGCATATATCCCCGACGGCGACCGTGCGACCCTCTGCGTCTCGTCGCAGGCCGGATGCCGCATGGGCTGCCGCTTCTGTGCCACGGGACGACAGGGGCTGCAGCAGTCACTCTCGGCGGCCGAGATCCTCAACCAGGTGGTTTCGCTCCCCGAACGCGACCGGCTCTCGAATCTCGTCTTCATGGGTATGGGCGAACCGCTCGACAATGCCGACAACGTGCTGCGGGCCCTCGAGATCCTCACCGCCGAGTGGGGGTTTGCCTGGTCGCCGACCCGCATTACCCTCTCCACGGCCGGCGTCGTCCCCCAGCTCGAGCGGTTCCTCAACGAGTCGAAGGTCCATCTGGCCGTCAGCCTGCACAACCCTTTTCACGACGAAAGGGCCGAGATCATGCCCGTCGAGAAGGTCTGGCCCATCGCCCGCGTCATGGAGATCCTGCGCCGGTACGACTTCACCCATCAGCGGCGCGTCTCGTTCGAATACATCGTCATGAGCGGACTGAACGACTCGCCGCGCCATATCCGCGAACTCTCGCGGCTGCTCAACGGCATCAAGTGCCGGATCAATCTGATCCGTTTCCACCGCATTCCCGATTCGCCCTACTTCTCGCCCGACGCCGAAGCGATGATCCGGTTCCGCGATGCCCTGACCGCCCGCGGCATTCAGACCACCATCCGCGCCTCACGCGGGGAGGATATTCAGGCCGCCTGCGGACTGCTGAGCACCCGAATGAAAAACGAACCCGCTTAATACGCGATCAGCTTACCCAATCTTTTCATCGCTTGCCTTCTTTATGCCAAAGGCATATGAACAGGAATATCGTCAAGGCAAAGTTCAGCCACATCCCAAAGGATAATGAGCCAATACGCATATACATACGCTCTGCCAAAAAGTTATTTCCATTGGGCTCTACTATGTACTTCATATCTACATAGGCATTTACCCATATCAATAACTCATATATGACAATCAGCGCAAATGCAATAATACCGACTGTTTTCTGCCATTTCTTCATATGCGAAGATATTCATTATAAGCTGTACAAAATTACAAAAAATGCCATTCATTTGTCTATAATGAACAGCATTTCTTTTTGAGATTCAGCAATATAAAAAGCGGGACTCAGAGAGCGAAAGGAGGCTTGTTCGGATTCGGTCCCCGTTCTGCGGGGAGAGGCAGAGAAGAGACAGAGTGGGGGGGGGAGACCGGGAGAGGTTGAAAAAGCAGAGAAAAGGCGGGAAGGGGACAGTTCCGCGGACGGCGGCGGAGCGTTGCGGCCA
This sequence comes from Alistipes sp. An116, assembly GCF_002161005.1. Taxonomy (NCBI): domain Bacteria; kingdom Pseudomonadati; phylum Bacteroidota; class Bacteroidia; order Bacteroidales; family Rikenellaceae; genus Alistipes; species Alistipes sp. An116. The sequence goes on along the minus strand of NZ_NFLR01000011.1, from coordinate 12,255 downwards.
AAGCGTGCATGGTCAACAGATTGACCCCGGCGATCAGGCAGCCCGCCACGGCGTAAAGCACGAACACCACAGGGAACAACCTTAGCAGCGTTTCGGAGAGCTAAACCGACGCTATTTTTTCGGGGTGTAGACCACCTTTTTCGTCTCGAAGAACTCTTCGTCGAAGAACGTATGTATATCGTAGAGATCCCAGTGTTTACCCGTACGGGCCAGCTCCTCGGCCAGATCGCCCCCTTTGAGGTAGAGGATGCCGTTGGGCAGCGTGCCATGCCGACCCCGTTCGAGCTTCGGCCACACCCACTTCACGAACTCCGGCATCGCCGTCACGGCCCGCGACACCACGTAGTCGAAGCGTTCGGTCAGCGTCTCGACCCGCACGCAGCGCGGCGTCAGGTTCTCAAGCCCCAGGCTCCGCGAGACCTCCTCGACCACTGTGATCTTCTTGCGGATCGAATCCGCCGCCATGAAGTGCGCCCCCGGGAAGAGGATCGCCAGCGGAATGGAGGGGAATCCCCCGCCGCATCCCACGTCGAGAATCCGCGCCCCGTCGTCGAAGCGGCACACCTTCGCGATGGCCAGCGAGTGAAGCACGTGCCGCACGTAAAGCTGGTCGAAATCCTTGCGCGAAACGACGTTGATCTTCGCGTTCCAGTCGGCGTAGAGATCATACAGGGCCGCCAGCCGCTCACGCTGCACGGCATCCAGTTCGGGGAAGTATCCGTAGATTTTTTCCAGGTCGTTCATCGTCTTTCGGTTTTTCGGTTTCTCCGGCCGCAGCCGGCATGTCCGGGGTTTGATTTATCAGGGGGGGGGCATTCCGGCATCGGTCCGGCATCCCGGGCGGGTTCAACGGCCTCACCGATTCTCGCCTTCGGCGATCAGCCGGCACATCTGCTCCCGGGCCCGGTGGATCTGCGTCTTCACCGTCCCGAGCGGCAGCGAGAGCTTGGCCGCAATCTCCTCGTAGGAGTACTCGTCGAAGAAGCGCATGACAATCAACTGCCGGTAGCGCGGAGCCAGCCGTTCGAGATAGTGCTCGATCTGCGTCCGCTGCTGCAGGTTGATGACACTCTCCTCGGGGGTCGGGGCACTCGAGGCCGGAGCGGCAAAACGTTCGTCGATCGGAAGATCATCCTGACGCCGCCGCACAAAATCAATGAAGGTGTTCCGCGCAATGGTATAGACCCACTGTCCGAAGGTGAATTCACCGCTGTAACGGTGCAGGTTGATATAGACCTTGATGAAGGTCTCCTGCAGCAGGTCGTCGGCATCGTTTGTCCCCCCGAGCCGCTGCACGAAGAGGCGGTGGATCGCATCCCGATAGCGGTTGAACAGGTACTCGAAGGCCGTGTCGTCCCCCTTGAGCGCCTGCGTAACCAGCTCCCGGTCGTCGGCTACGATATAGTCGGCTATCTCCATACGCGTTCGTCTCGACGCACCAGCGTCAGGGCCAGCGCCGCCGCCCACAGCGGGCTCAGCAGATCATACAGAAAGTAACGCCCCAGGATCCCCTCTTCACCCAAACGACGTGCCACCCGCCGGACCTCCCACACCACAATGCCGTAGCGCAGCAGCAGAAAGAGCAGTGCTCCGAGCTTATACTCCAGCGGCATGACCGCCAGCGCGCAGATCACCGTCACGAAGAAGAGACTTCGCGACACCGGCTCCCAGCGGATATAACTCTTCACGTCGCGCGGATAGAACCGGAAGGCCGAACCGTAGTAGCGCAGCTGGCTCATCCACCAGCCCAGTCCGCCCCACGTCCTCTCGCGAAGCGTCGCCCGCGGCGAAAGAATCACACTCACGTTGTCGCGCGTCATGATCCGCTGCATGAAGAGATCATCCTCACCGATGTTCATGTTCAGGTGGTCGAAGCCGTTGACCCCGAAGTAGAGGCTCTTGGTGAAACCCAGGTTATGAAGCGTCCCCCGGTAGGCCCGGTTGCGCACCGCACGCGCGATCCAGTCGGCCGCGTGCATCATCCGCCACGTCCGCATCAGGTAGTTGGCAAAACCCTTCCGACGCTCGACACCGCAATAGCCCACCACGATGTCGCCCCGCATGAAGCCCTTGGCCATCAGCGACAGCCAGCGGTCGGTCTGCGGGCAGGCATCCGTCGAAGTGAAGAGCAGATGCTCGCAGTGCGCCGACTTGATGCCCACGTTAAGCGCCATCTTCCGCGAAATCGGGAAACGAGGATCCAGATGAATCTTCGTCGTCGTGATCTGCGGGAAGGACTGCTTCAGCCGCATGAGATCCTCATAGAAATCCGTATCGTGACCCACGTAGACGATCACTACCTCGAAATCGGGATAGGCCTGCGCCAGTATCAGCGGAAGACGCTCCTCCACAAACGTGTAGTCCTCCGAAAACATCGGAATGATCACCGAAACCGGAGGCTCCCGGTCAAGAATCGCCGCCCGACGGTTGTTCTTGTAGCCTGGAATGCGACCGTAGACAAAGATATAGTAGTAGAGCTGTACGCCGAACATCAGAAGGATCGACCCCGCAAGCGCAAGGCCCTCCCAGCCATAGCTGACCAGAATTTGTTCGAAGAATCGCATATTGACAAAATATGCGCAAAGATACGAATATTTTATGTATTTTTGCCGAATAGATGCATATGAAATTTACCCTCCAACACAAAGACCCCGCCTCGGCCGCCCGCGCCGGTGAGATCGTCACCGACCACGGAAAGATCCTTACGCCGATCTTCATGCCCGTCGGTACGGCCGCCACCGTCAAGGGAATCTTCCACCGCGACGTGAAGAACGAGGCCCGTGCCCAGATCATTCTGGCCAATACATACCACCTCTATCTCCGACCCGGAATGGAGATCATCGAACGCGCCGGTGGCGTCCACCGCTTCTCGACCTGGGACGGCCCGATGCTCACCGACAGCGGAGGTTTCCAGGTCTTCTCGCTGGCCGACTGCCGCAAGTTGCGCGAGGAGGGGTGTCATTTCCGCTCGCACATCGACGGCTCGAAGCACCTCTTCACGCCGGAGAGCGTCATCGACACCGAACGCACGATCGGCGCCGACATCATGATGGCCTTCGACGAATGCCCCCCCGGCGACGCCCCGCGCGACTACGCCGCCCGTTCGCTCGCCCTGACCGAACGTTGGCTCGACCGATGCTTCAACCGATACCACCAGACCGCGCCCAAATACGGCCACTATCAGGCGTTGTTCCCCATCGTACAGGGCTGCTCGTACCCCGATCTGCGGGCCCATGCCGCCGAAAACGTCAAGCAGTACGATGCCGACGGTTATGCCATCGGCGGTCTGGCCGTCGGCGAACCCACCGAAGTGATGTACGAGATGATCGAGGTGGTCAACGCCATCCTCCCCCAGGACCGGCCCCGCTATCTGATGGGCGTCGGCACGCCCGTCAACATCCTCGAGGCCATCGAACGAGGCGTCGACATGTTCGACTGCGTAATGCCCACCCGAAACGGCCGGAACGGGCAGCTGTTCACCGCCCAGGGCGTCATCAACATCCGAAACAAGAAGTGGGAGGACGACTTCTCGCCGATCGACCCCGAAGGCTTTGCCTTCGTCGACACGCTCTACTCGAAGGCCTATCTGCACCATCTGGCCGTCTGCGGCGAGATGCTCGCCGCACAGATCGCCTCGCTGCACAACATCGCCTTCTACCTGCGTCTGGTGGGCGAGGCACGCAGCCACATCCTGGCCGGCGACTTCGTCCCGTGGAAACAGGCAATGGTCGAAAAACTCACAAGAAGACTCTGACCGATGAAATTCCGCTTCCCCGGCTTCAAGATCCTGGACCGGTACATACTCGGCAAGTTTCTGTCGACCTACTTCTTCGCCATCGCGATGATCATCGTCATCGTCGTCATCTTCGACTACGCCGAGAAGATCGACGACTTCACGGCCACACATGCCCCGATGAAGGCCATCCTGCTGGAGAACTACCTGAACTTCGTCCCCTTCTTCATCAACCAGTTCAGCGGCCTGTTCACCTTCATCGCCTGCATCTTCTTCACCTCGAAGATGGCCTATCAGACCGAAATCGTCGCCATGCTCTCGGGCGGAATGTCCTTCCGACGGCTCATGTGGCCCTACTTCCTCGGCGCACTGATCATCGCCTCGCTCTCGCTGACGCTCAACCTCTGGGTCATCCCCCGGGCACAGAGCCGCGTGATCGCCTTCCAGCAGAAGTACATCCCCAAAAAACAGAACACACGCTACGACCGACACATCTACCGGCAGATCGAACCCGGAACGTTCGCCTACATCCGCGGCTACAACGGAAACGCCAACCAGGCCTCGTTCTTCGTCCTCGAGCGCTACGAGGACGGCGAGATGGTCCGCTCGCTCGAGGCCGCCGACGCGCGGTTCGACCCCGAAACCAAGCGCTGGACAGCCTCCCGCTACACCAAACGTGAATTTACGGCCGACGGCGGCGAAACCTTCGAACAGTTCCGAAACCTCGACACGCTCATCAACCTCGAAGTGGCCGAACTGGGCGCCATCAACGACCTGATTCAGACCATGAACATCTCCGAGCTGAACCGCTTCCTCGAACAGCAGCGTGCCAAGGGTTCCGACTCGATCAACATCATCGAGGTCGAAAAGCACGCCCGATACGCCTATCCGCTCTCGACATTCATCCTCACGCTGATCGGTGTCTCGCTCTCCTCGCGCAAGGTCCGCGGTGGAACGGGCCTGCACATCGGCATCGGCACGGGACTCTGCTTCTCGTACATCCTCTTCAACCGATTCTTCGAGGAATTTGCCAAGAGCGGAACGCTCCCCACGGGTCTGGCCGTCTGGCTGCCCAACATCATCTACCTGTTCATCGCCGTCTACCTCTACCGGAAAGCGCCGAAATAGACTCCTCAACACCATGCAGAAACCATCCACCAGCCTCATCGATCGTCTCCGGGAGCACAAACTCCTCTGGAACCTCCTGCTCATCGTCGTGATCATCCTGGCGATGGCCATCGTCGCACATCTGCTCATGCAGATCGGAACCCGCCACGGAGCCCGGCGCACGGTCCCCGACTTCTCCGGCATTCCGCTCGACGAGGCTCGCCATCTGGCCCGCAAGCACGACCTCAAACTCCAGATCAACGACTCGCTCTTCGTCCCGGCATACGAGGGCGGAATCATCCTCGACCAACTCCCCGAGGGCGGCGTCGAGGTAAAACCCGGACGGACGGTCTACATCACGATCAACTCCTTCCGCCAGAAGATGGTCCCCGTACCCTATGTCGCCGGGCGTTCGCTCCGGCAGGCCAAGAACATGCTCGAAATCGCCGGTCTGGAGATCGCCGAAATCGTATACCGCCCGGACATCGCCACGAACTATGTCCTCGAAGAGGTGTGTGACGGCAAGCCCGTCCAGCAGAACTCCCGCATCGAGGCCGAAATGGGCTCCGGCGTGACGCTCTACGTCGGTCTCGAGGAGGGCGCCTCCTCGACGATCGTCCCGCAGGTGGTGGGGCAGCCCCTCGCCCAGGCCAAGGGGCGCCTCTGGGAATCGGGCCTCAACGTCGGTCGCATCGACTTCGACGAAGGGATCAATCTGCTCAATCAGAAGGAGGCCCGCGTCTACATCCAGATCCCCGGGGCGGAGCACAGCGCCTCGCTGGGTTCGCGCATCGATCTGCGGCTCACGCTCGACATGGAGAAACTCGGGAAGTACCGCTCCGAGGCCGAAAAGCTGGCCGCTCAGGCGGCCGAAGCCCGCAAGGCCGAGGAACAGCTGGAGGCCGATTCGCTGGCCCGGATCTCGCTGGATGAGACGCTGGAAGGCCCCCGGGAGGCGGACCGCACCCGGGAAAACGACGATAACGAAGGCTTTTTCGACTGATGAAGCGCGATTTGCTGAATAACACTTCGCCGTCGAAGCCGACGGGGGCAGAGACGAGGACGGAAATGGGGACGGAGACGTCCGCAGAGATGTCCGCGGAGATGTCCGCGGGCGGAACAACGGAAACGTCGGCGGGGGCCCGTTCTGCGGAGCGGACGGTCAAAGAGAGGCTCGAGTCGGAGGGTGAAGAGGGTGCAAAGGCCCGGACCTCGAACGGAAAAGAGGCCGCAGCCGACGACGAACTGTCCGATATCGACGAATCCGGCGATGAGGGCGAAGAGGAGGCCGGGCTCTATGAGCACTTCGCCGTGACGGCCGACAAGGGGCAGACCCCGATGCGGCTGGACAAGTTCCTCACCGTGAGGATGGAGCACTGCTCGCGCAACCGTATTCAGGCCGCGGCCGACAGCGGAAACATCCTCGTAAACGGCAAGCCGGCCAAGTCGAGCTACAAGGTCAAGCCGCTCGACCGCATTCAGATCGTGCTGCCCTATCCGCGGCGCGAAACGGAGCTCGTGGCCGAGAACATCCCGTTGGACATCCCCTACGAGGACGAGCATCTGCTTATCGTCAACAAACCCGCCGGAATGGTCGTCCATCCCGGTGTGGGGAACTACACCGGAACGCTGGTCAACGCCCTGATGTACCACCTCAACGCCCAGGGGATCCCGGCCGAGGAGCAGAACCGCGCCGGACTGGTCCACCGCATCGACAAGAACACCTCGGGGCTGCTCGTCATCGCCAAGGACGAACAGACCCATGCCCGGCTGGCCAAGCAGTTCTTCGACCATACGATCCAGCGCCGCTACGTCGCACTCGTCTGGGGCAACCTCGAAGAGGATGAGGGAACCATCACCGGAAACATCGGCCGAAGCCCCAAGGACCGGCAGAAGATGTATGTCTTCGCCGACGGGTCGCAGGGCAAGCACGCCGTGACGCACTGGAAGGTGCTGCGCCGATACGGATACGTCACCCTCGTGGAGTGCCGGCTCGAGACGGGACGCACCCATCAGATCCGCGTCCACATGGCCTGGATCGGACATCCGCTCTTCAACGACGAGCGTTACGGCGGCGACCGCATCCTCAAGGGCACGACCTTTGCCAAATACAGGCAGTTCATCGAAAACTGCTTCGCCGTGATGCCACGCCATGCGCTCCACGCCCGGCTGTTGGGTTTCGAGCACCCGGCCACCCATCAGCAGGTCCTCTTCGACAGCGAACTCCCCGACGACTTCAAGGCCCTGCTGGCCCGGTGGGACACCTACGTCGCCGGCGCCCGCGGTCAGGAGGAGCAATAGACCCACAAAACCAGACACATGACCGGATCCGGAAGGCCTGCGTCTCCGGAACAACCCTATTCGCAAGAAGATGTTTCTGCCCACAACCATCAAGGAGGTCCGCGATCGCGGATGGGATCAGCTCGATGTGATCCTCTTCTCGGGCGATGCCTACATCGACCATCCGGCTTTCGGGGCGGCGGTCGTCGGACGGTTGCTCGAGGCCGAAGGCTATCGCGTGGCAATCGTCCCCCAGCCCAACTGGAGGGACGACCTGCGCGACTTCACCAAACTGGGCGCGCCGAGGTTGTTCTTCGGCGTGACGGCCGGAGCCATGGACTCGATGGTCAACCACTACACGGCCAACATCCGGCTGCGCCATGACGATGCCTACACCCCGGGCGGAAAAGCCGGTTTCCGGCCCGATTACGCCGTGACGGTCTACTCGCAGATCCTCAAGCGCCTCTATCCGCACGTCCCGGTCGTTGTCGGCGGCATCGAGGCCTCGCTCAGGCGGCTGACCCACTACGACTACTGGAGCAACCGGCTCAAGCCTTCGGTGCTGGTCGAGAGCGGCGCCGATCTGCTGATCTACGGCATGGGCGAACGCGTCATCCAGCAGGTCGCACGCGCCATGCGCAACGGATACAACGCCAAACTGCTGCGCAAGATCCGACAGGTGGCCTTCCTCTCCGACAAAAGCTACGTCGCGCGGCTCGATCCCGAGCGGACGATCCGTCTCCACTCCTTCGAGGAGTGTGCCGCCGACAAGCGCGCCTTCGGCGAAAACTTCACCGTCATCGAGACCCAGAGCAACCTGATGGAGCCCGAAGCAACGCTCGTCGAACAGGTCGGCGACCGCTATGTCGTCGTGACGCCGCCGAACGCCGCCCTCTCGACCGAGGAGCTCGACCATTCGTTCGACCTCCCCTACGAGCGAGCCCCCCATCCGCGCTACAACGGCCGCGGAGAGATCCCCGCCTGGGAGATGATCAAGTTCTCGGTCAATATCCACCGCGGATGTTTCGGCGGATGCTCCTTCTGCACCATCTCGGCCCATCAGGGCAAGTTCGTCCACTCGCGCAGCGAGCGCTCGATCCTCGCCGAGGTCGAACGCGTCGTGAAAATGCCCGGATTCAAGGGCTATCTCTCCGACGTCGGGGCCCCCTCGGCCAACATGTACCGCATGGGCGGCCGCGACCGGACACTCTGCGCCCGCTGCCGGAGGGCCTCGTGTCTCCATCCGGCGAAGTGTCCCAACCTCGACAACGACCACCGGCCGCTACTCGATCTCTACGCCAAAATCCGCGCCGTGAAGGGGATCAAGAAGGCCTTCATCGGAAGCGGCATACGCTACGACCTCTTCGACGACTCGCCCTACCTGCGCACGGTGCTCGTCCACCACACCTCCGGCCGGCTGAAGGTCGCCCCGGAACACACCGAAGAGCGCGTACTGCGGCTGATGCGAAAACCGCCGTTCACCCTCTTCGAAAAGCTCAATACGGATTTCCACCGCATCTGCCGCGAGGAGAAGCTGCCCTACCAGTTGATTCCCTACTTCATCTCCTCGCACCCGGGGTGTACGGAGCAGGACATGAAGGCGCTGGCCGAAAAGGTGCTGGGGCGCCTGCACTTCAATCTGGAGCAGGTGCAGGACCTCACACCCACGCCGATGACCCTCTCGTCGGTGATGTTCTACACCGGAGAGAACCCCTATACGCACGAGGCGGTCTACGTGGCCCGCTCGCAGGAGGAGAAGCGCCGGCAGAAGAGTTACTTTTTCAGCCGCACGGCCGAGGCGTCCGGCAGCGTCCGGCAAGGAGGATTCGGAAAGAGGGTGGAGGAAGGAGCCCGTTCAAAGGGGCTGCCGCTTCATCCCGGATCGGGAAAGCGTCTCACGGGACTGGAAGAGGCCCGGAACCGGTCGGAAAAGCATGACACAAGCCCGGCAGGGACCCGGGCAGGAAAGCGTCTCACGGAACTGGAAGAGGCCCGGAACCGGTCGGGGAAAGGGGCGGCGCAGGAAAAAGGCTCCGCGTTAAAGAGACCCGCGCTGAAGAGATCCGCGCTGAAGAGATCCGCGCTGAAGAGACCCGCGCTGAAGAAAAGATGAAAAAAGCCGGTCCTTTCGGGATCGGCCTTTTTTGTTCCGGGAGGATTCATCCATATCCGGAGATCAACGCATCGGGAACGAGAACGTCCGGGCATCGAGGTAGGCATCCGGAAAGGGGCCCCAGTTCCACGCCTGACCGTTCGAAACCGTAAAGTGCGGACCCAGACGCAGCGTGTTGTTGTCAATCACCGTCACCCGCGACGGCAGATTCTCCCGCTGGATCTCCACGATCGACGACATCGAAATCTTCGGCTTCGTACGCATCGGTCCCATTGTCTCGTAGTCCGGCCGCCACGGTGACAGGTGGGCCAGCGAATCCGGAAGCGTAAAACCCGGATTCGTATGGCGAAGCAACGTATCCGGTTTGAACACCACTTTCGACTCCGGTTCCAGCAGCAGCGGCTCCGGCTGCTGGGCCTCGACGCTCCCCCCACATGCCGCAATCGCGGCCAACATTACGATGATACGCTTTTTCATACGATCTGCTATTATTTTACTGTTATCCCTTCTGTCAATCAAACGTCAAAACACCTCCCGCAGTATGTGCACCGAACGAACCGAACTGATCGCATCGAGATGGTAACCGAAATAGGTCAGCATCGCATTCAGAAACTCCGAACGCTGCGCACGGTTCAGTCCGAGCGACCCCAGTTCGCGCACGTCGAGGCCCAGCAGCCGGTCCAGCAACGCCGCACGGGCCGGATCCATCGATCCGGGGTGGAGCGGTGGCGTCGGGGTATAAAGCCCCTCCCGGATGTCGAACCACCACCCCGGCCGATAGTCGTTGCCCGGCCGGAAACCCAACAGCAGGCTCAGATTGGCCAGAAACCACAGGTGAAAGTTCGAAACCCCGCTCTCCAGGGCATCCAGCGCCAGCGCCGAGTTCCACACAAAATCGAACAGCGGCTCGTTGGGCTCACTCTCGCGGACCAGCCGGTAGAGCGTCTCGGCCATGAAGAGCGCCATAGTCGACTTGCGTACGTCGAACGGCAGGCTCTGCAACGCAAATCCCGCCCGGACCTCCTTAAAGCGGTCCATCTGCTGGCGCGATGACTCCAGCCCCTCGAACTCCACCGGAAACATCGGCTGGAAAAGAGCCAGTTTCGAACCGTGGCCCCGGCGGCTGCGGACCCCCTGGACCATATAGCTGCGGCGTCCCCCAACGTCGGTCAGCAGGTAGGCCACCAGCGATGAATCGCCGTATTTGAGCGTATGCAGCACGATGCCGCGCCCCTTGTAACTTCTCACCGCAGCGTCTGCGTCACTTCGTCCGCCGTACGTGGACCATCATCCAACCGTCGCGCATGGCCGTCGAAACGGGCTCCATGCCCAGTTCGGAGGCCGCCGCCACGATCAAGGGAACATCCGCCTCGAGGAAGCCGCTCATCAACAGATCGCCTCCTTCGTTGAGCGTCGCCGCATAGGAGAGCATGTCCGAAAGCAGGATGTTGCGGTTGATGTTGGCCAGAATGAAATCGTAGCGGCGGCCGGCGATCCGCCGCACGTCGCCCAGCATCGGCGTGATACGATCTTCGACGCCGTTCGCGACGATATTCTCCCGGCAGTTGGCGTCGGCCCAGTCGTCGATGTCCACGGCGTCCATGTGCGTGGCGCCGCACTTCACCGCAACGATCGACAGCACCCCCGTGCCGCTGCCCATGTCCAGTCCGCTGCGCCCAGCTACCCCCAGGTCGAGAATCGCCCGCGACATGAGCCATGTCGTGGCATGGTGACCCGTGCCGAACGACATCTTCGGCATCACAACCACCTCCAGCTCCCCGGCCGGGGCCGCCTCGTGGAACGGTGCCCGGATCCGCAGCCGACCCTCGACGTCCGTGGCCGGAAAGTTCCGCTCCCAGAGGGCGTTCCAGTTCTGGGGCTCGATGGCGATGTAACGCCCATGCACCCCGTAACGCTCCAGCAGGGAATCAACCTCCGACTTGCAGTCGGCAAGCCGCTCCTGAGGAATATAGGCCTTCAGCAGACCACCCTCGGTCTCGAAACTCTCGAACGGATAGTCGGCCAGTTCCGCCGTCAGGATCTCCCCCTGTTCGGCCTCCGTCACCGGAATCTGCAACGATACGTACTCCATATTATGTAAAATTTTCCTATCTTCGTACGGACAAAGTTACGATTATTTCCCCGGATAGCTCCACCATCATGGCAGAAAATACAAAAAAATGGGCCGATGCCGGCCGGCGGTACGCCACCTACATCAAGCTCGAAAAACGACTCTCGGCAAACTCCGTCGAGGCCTACATGCGCGACCTGAGACAGTTCGCGCACTTCATCCTCCGGATGTGGGACGTCCCGCCCCGAAAGGTCGAGGCCGCGATGGTCGAGCGTTACATGGCCTGGCTTTACGACCGGGGCCGCGAAAAAAGCTCCCAGGCCCGCGCGCTGAGCAGCGTCAGGAGCTTCTTCAACTTCCTGATGATCAACGATCAGATCGATGCTTCGCCCGCCGAATTCGTACAAAGCCCCAAGTTCGGACGACAGCTCCCCGACGTCCTCTCCACCGACGAAATCGACCGCATCATCGCCACGGTCGACACCTCGACGGTCAAGGGGCTGCGCGACCAGGCCATGCTCGAAGTGCTCTACTCGTGCGGACTGCGCGTCTCGGAGCTCACCTCGCTCCGGATTCAGGACCTCTTCTTCGGCGAAGGGTACATCCGCGTCATCGGAAAGGGCGACAAACAACGGATCGTTCCCATCAGCGCCGTGGCACGCGAACGCATTCACCGCTACCTCGACAAGCGTCCCGGAGCCCGTTCGAACGAAGACATCCTCTTCCTGAACAACCGCGGCGGTAAACTTACCCGCGTGATGGTCTTCACCATCCTCAAGGAGGCCGCCCAAAGAGCCGGCATTCACAAGCACATCAGCCCCCACACCTTCCGCCACTCCTTTGCCACCCATCTGCTCGAGGGAGGAGCCTCGATCCGCCAGGTGCAGGAGATGCTTGGTCACGAAAGCATCCTCACCACCGAAAGCTACACCCACCTCGACAACAGCCATC
>NZ_NFLR01000010.1:0-102975 GCF_002161005.1 Alistipes sp. An116 | reverse complement strand
GAAAGGGGTGCGTTAGTTCAGCTGGTTAGAATACGTGCCTGTCACGCACGGGGTCAGGGGTTCGAGTCCCCTACGCACCGCCAGAAAGGGTGTAAATCAAGTAGTTACGAGATTTACACTTTTTTTTACACCCAAAAATCAAGCTACCCTATTTTCCTTTTCGAATCGAATTTCAAGATTCAATCACCCCAAATGGACGCTACTTTATCGAAAAGAATAAAATAGTGAACAATCGGGGCGGGAAAAACCGCCCCGACTATCGAATGTTTTTTTATCGGCTATGCCGGTCAAACATCATTTTGGTGCTTACCTGCATTTACCAATCTTTTGCGAAAGTATCATAGTTCTTCGAACTATTTCTATATATACCGGGTATGCGTGTGACAACGATGGAATTAAACATCTGATTCCCATCATAATCATATGATAAATTCATAAAGAAATTATCCAACATATCAATACAACCCCGTTCTGCCACAACTGCTTCAGGTAATTTTAAATCATTAAACACTATTAAATTACAAGTTGGATTTTCGCCCCATCCAGAAAGATCATATATCCATGCACCGTCGAAATCCATAAACAAATTACTGTTAGCAGCATAAAATGGAACATTGACATTTCCATAACGCGCTTCTTCTAATCCAGCAAAAGGCTTACGCTGAACTCGTTGTACATACAATGTATTTGAATTATATGGATTACAAAACACAACCGGTTCATCTTCAGATACATATCCATGCCATGCATAGTCAATATAATCTCCTACAGCAATACCGCCCGTGGCAGAGGTATCATGGAAATATTCGGTCGGTTCCTCATAATCCACGACGGTCAACAACCGATCCTTGCCGAGAGCCTCTCGCATCGCCTTGATCAGTTTCGGGTAGGAGGTGGTATTCATAGCGGGCATCCCCTCCTTGCCGTAACCAGCGCCCCGATCCCAAAGATTAATGCCGTCAAGGTCGTAGGTTTCTACAAAAACCTTCACTTGCGATACAAAGTCAGCAATCTGCGCATCGGTCATGTTGCAGAAGCCGATTCCCTTGCCGGCCCCTTCGATGCAGACGCAGATTTTCCGGCCCTTGTCCTTCATCTGGGCAATATATTTATCCGAATGCTCCAATGTATAGAAGAGATCGGAGGTCGGGACAAAAATCACCTGCTGCGACGCGGCATCATAGTCTACCTGCGCGATCCGCAATACGATAATATTGCCCAATGAAGCCCTGTAGACCGATTCGAAAGTGGTCATATCCTGTTTTTCCCATGCCACATAATCTGCATATTGAGCCTGTACTTCACTGGTATTGACATAAAAAACAGTTGTCCACTCGGTATCCAATTCTATATTATAAAGGTCATCGCCATCCTGATAGATGTTCTCGTCGAATTCCCGAACAGTTACCCCATAATAAAGTACTTCATCAGCGTCCTGCACGGCAAGAGGCAACAGATAAGTTCCCGGGGCCAGACCATCAGCCGAGAAGGTAACTTCGAGCGGATCAGAAACCGTAGTCCCTGCTGTCACAGTCAGCGCACCACCATTCCCTATCGACACATTCTTTGCCGGCAAGGGCTGAAGATTCGTCTGATTAGCATCATTATAAGTATCAACGAGCGACAGGTCGGGCGACACGGTTACCGTCACCGGCTGCGAAGTCGTCGTATTAAGCCTGTAGTAGACCTGATCGGCTACATCGTCCTCATAGCCCTCGACCAGGCGCACCGGAATGCGGTCGCGTAGCGACCTGCGGCTCCGCAAGGTTCCGGAAACCGTTTCAAGCGCCTCACCATCGGGTTCCTGTCCGGCTCCATACGATATGGGTTCCTCCGTACAGCCTGCGAGGAGCAGGGTTGCTGCGCATCCAAACGCAGCGCCCCGAAACAATCGAATAAATCCTGTATGTTTCATAATGTTCCCTTTCATGATTATTCCTTATTGAGTTGCGGCACCTCAATACCAGAGGGCCATTCGAGATCGAATTCAGCCACGCCATCGTTGCCGTTGCCGGTCCAGTCATGGATGACGTTGCCTTCGCCCTCGTCGAATTTCCAATAGCCGATCAGCCCCGGCGTCTGCGGATCGACATCGTACATGTTCTCCCAGATCTCCTGCTCGGTGCGGGCCACGTTCCATACACGCACCTCGGTAATGTCGCCGTTCAGCTGGCGCGTGTCGTCGTAGGACTTGCCGAGGAAGAACTGCCGGAAATTGCCCCAGCCCTTGTACTGTTCATACTTGACAGGATCCTGCAGGTAGAGGTCGTAGAAAGCCCGGCCCGCCAGGTTGAAAGGCGTCGAGGCGGGATTGCCGAGGTCCGTACCGCGGCTCTGCAGCTTGCCGTTGACGTAGATGCAGACCTCGCGCGTGGCGTAGCTGTACGTTGCGGCGACGTGGTACCACTCGCCGGCGTTCAGAAGTTTCGACTCGTCCTTCTTGGGGAACTTACCGAAGCCCGGGGTTGCAGCTGCATCACCCGTACCGTCGAACTGCAACTGCTGGCGCGGGAATGCAGCATCACCGATACGAAGCAGGAGGTAGTTCTCGACGCCCATGATGGTCGAAATCTCGGAGTGTTTCGAGAAGTCATCCACACGGATAATGGCCTCATAGGTTACGGCCGTGAGGTTGTTGAAAAGATCGCTCTGCGCGCCCGCCTTGTCCAGGGTCGGGAAGTTGATCCAGTTGTCACGCAGCGACGCTGCCGAGGTAATGGCCGACGAACGTTTCACAACATAATAAGCCGTTGCAGAGCTTCCCAGCAGCGACACCCCGCCGCTCGCGCTGCGGATCGTAACCGGAAGAAGGTAGGTTTCGTCGATCGGAAGTTCGGCTACGTCGCCCGAACCATCGAGATTCCTGAGCATCAGAGACAGCCGATCCGACGTGGTCTTTCCGGCCGGAATCGTCACGGTATTCTCCGCCAGTTCGTAATAGGAGGCGTCGAGCATGGTCCACGACGTTCCGTTGCAGGCATTGTAATCGGCCACAAGAGCCGGCTCGACCTCGACCGTAACCTCCACATCCTGCGACGCCGGGTAGCTCATCACCACCGAGAAATCGCGTTCGAGCGTCGGCAACGTCTTCTTGAAGGTCGTCAGCTGCGTGGCGTCCGCCTCGGCGACATCGAGGTAAATCACGTTGTCAAATGGCGAGCGATTGTCATATTCGTCATTCTTGCAGCCCGCAGCGGCTACCGCCGTCGCAAGCAGCACCAAAGCATATTTTTGCACTCGTTTCATGGCTGGCTTATTTTGCAGGGTTCAACAACTGGATGGCGGCCCGCATCGAAGCGTAGATAATTTCGCTGCCGAAATAGTCCGTGTTCGCATCATAGATGCACAATCCGCCAAGCGGGCCAAGTTCCGGAATGCGCAGGGCAAGGGCCGAAATGGCATCCGAAGCCGTCTTGTCCTCATCAAGAAACTCGTATTCGGTCATCGCGCCCAGCAGCAGCCGATCCTCAGAGACATTCTCCATCTCCAGGGCCCGCAGGACCTGCAGCTTCAGGTCGCTGGCGTTGTCCGTCGTCTTGGTATCCAGCACCATGTAATCAACTTGCGCCCGCTGTTCTGCGGTCAGAAACTGCGGATCGCCTTCAAAGAAGAGCGTCAGCGACTTGCCCGGACCGGCCACCGCCCCGAACTTTTCCAGAAACAGGGACGCTACCGCCTGCTGGACCTGCTGCGAGGCCTCGTCGCCATAGGTCGGCAGTCCGGAGAAGGAGAGCCCGTCGAGCCCCAGTTCCCGAGTCCGGGCTACCACCTGATCAAGGTAGGATCCCAATGCTCCGAGGTCCGCCCACTCGTTGCTGCGTGTGGCATAGTCCACGAAGTAGAGCACGCGCGTGCCCTTCTCCTTCAGGACCGACAGATCCTCGGCATCATAGGCCGAGAAGTTGTCGGCATTGGTCAGCGATACGGCATCCAGCGAATCCGGAAGGCTGCGCAGGCAGTCCTTCTCGCTCGTGGGATTTGTAGAGCCGTTTTCGAAACTCGCCACAACGAGCGTATGCTTGCCCGCCTTGTAGGCACGCAGCGCCGCCGTATACTCTGCCCACAGTTCGGGATTCTGCTCCGAAGGCCGCACGGGCTGCTGGTCGACAGGCTCCATCTGCGTCCAGTCACTGCACCCCACCGAGAGCGACAGCACCGCAAAAGAGAGATATATTCCGATTTTTTTCATAATTCCGTTATTGTAAAGGTTTGACATCCCACCAGACACGCACGCCGCCGTTGTCACGGCCGCCGAGCATGTCGATTGCAGCCTGCAGATGCACCGGATTTTCCGTGTACTCCTCGACCGGGTACGGTATGCGCCGCATGCCGTAGCGCGAATCCACCGTACCGCCCGACTTATTCTCCACGACGGGAAGCAGCCGCGGGTAACCCGTGCGCCGATACTCCGACCAGGCCTCGATTCCCAACGGGAAGATGGCGATCCACTTCTGCGTAATAATCCTTTCGAGATTGCGCTCGCGGACCGCATCCGTGTCGCCCGCCTCCCAGGCTATCGAAATGTCGCTCGCCGGGGCATCGGCCGAGTATTCCGACATCGGGTCGATGTATTTCGCGGGCTTCGCCGTGCTTGTCACATAGCTCTCGGCGCCCGATACGCCCCGTTCCTCGAACGACAGCGCAATGGCATCCTCGTAGAGCTCTTTCGCCGCATCCGGACTGCCCCAACGCAGTTCCCATTCGGCGCGCAGGAACGTCGCCTCTGCGGCATTGAACCACAGATAGGGCGAAGAACTACTGATCACCTGATTCGAAAAGGTCTCCACCATGGTCGCCTTATTCGTCGGGTCAATACCCACGCGAATACCGTAATAGTCGCTCTTCTTGTTCCACGTTCCCTGCGTGAACATCGCGGCACGGCGCGGGTCGTTGTAGCCGTTCATGTAGCTGATGATGTCGGCCGCCACGCGATGGTCGCCCCAGTCGTTGTAGATCAGGGCAGCACGGTTCTCCGGAGCGTGCATCTGCGCATTGTCCGCGTTGGCCATGATCACCCCGTCGGCAATCGCCTCGGCGGCTTTCGCCTTCGAGACCTCCGGCTTCACATACGACAGGCGCATCGCCATGCGCAGCTTGAGCGAATTGGTGTATTTGATCCATTTCAGGATGTCGCCGTAGTAAACATAGTCGAATTTGCGGAAGGCGTCGGCCGAGAGTTGTTCGTTGGCGTGAAGCACCGCCAGCACCTCGTCCAGCTCCTCGAACATCTTCATGTAGACCTCCTCCTGCGTGTCGTAGGCAACGGTCAGCGACTCGGCCGAATCTTCAACGACCTTCGAGTAGGGAATCGGGCCGTAGGTATCGGTCATGCGGTGCATGATCGCCACGCGGAACAGCTTGGCCAGGGCGATAGCCACCTCGTCGTCCGTATTGTTGATGACACCCCGGTAGTAGGGATAGGCCTCCTGCATCACGATCACGAAGGGCCATTTCAGCCAGTCGGCCGAGGGGTTGAAGGTCGAGAACTTCTCCTTCCAGCCGTCGGGCGTTTCGGCCATGTAGCCCGCAAAGGCGTTGCCCGTGAGCGATTCGTTGAACTGGTAGCGGTGCTCCTGTACCGGGATCACCAGGTTCTGAAGCCCCCGGATGTTGGTCCCGATCTTGTAGTTTTCGCGCTGGAGCTCTTCGTTCGTCGCCTCGCTCGGGTTGCGGTTGATCTCGTCGAAATCCCCCGTGCAGCCCCACGACAGCAGGAGCAAAGCTCCGAAAAGCGCGCTGATGATAGGTTGGATTCGTTTCATACGTTTTCGGTTTTAGAAGGTAACACGAAGGCTGAAGCCCAGGCTGCGCAGCGACGGCACCATGAAGTAGTCGATACCCTGGTAGTTGTTGCCCGTCGAGGCAATCGCCTCGGGGTCGAACGGCGCCTTGCAGTAGATCATCCAGAGGTTGCGCCCGACGAACGAGATATCGATCGAGC
Organism: Alistipes sp. An116; assembly: GCF_002161005.1. Classification (NCBI taxonomy): domain Bacteria; kingdom Pseudomonadati; phylum Bacteroidota; class Bacteroidia; order Bacteroidales; family Rikenellaceae; genus Alistipes; species Alistipes sp. An116. Next base: position 97,034 of record NZ_NFLR01000010.1, on the reverse strand, counting down.
AGACATCGCGGAACCAGCGGCGCGGCAGCGTGTAGCCCACCGAAAGCTCCTGCAGACGGAAGTTCGTGGCCGAGTAGGTGTAATAGTGCGGCAGTCCCGACTGCGAGGCAATGGCAGCATACCAGCGTTGCGGATCCACCATCTCTCGGCCGTTGATCAGAACACCCCCGGCATCGCGCGCTGCGGCCGAAGTTTCCGAAACGCCGAACAGATCCAGATTGGCCTGCGTCGCCGAATAGCAGATGCCGCCGATACGTCCCGTGAAGAGAACTCCCAGATACGCTCCCTTCCATGAGAAATCGTTGCGCCACGCCAGATTGTAGTCCGGAAGCACCGAGCCGAGATAGATCTCCTCGCCGACGTCCGTCGTCACGAAGTTGCCGTTGCGGTCGACCTGGATATAGCCGTTCTCGTCGTATTTCAGATTCGACGTCGTATAGAGGTCACCCATCGTACCTCCCTTTTTCAGAATATACTTTGCCTTGCCGAGGCCCTTGATTTCAAGGCGGTCCTTCAAAGGCTCGCCGGTCATCGGGTCGCACATGCCGTCCATCAGATCGAGAATCTCGTTGCGGTTCCAGGTGAAGGTGACGTTCGTGTCCCACGAAAATTCGCTCCACGTGTGGCCGTAACCCAGCGATGCCTCCACGCCCGTGTTGCGCACGCAACCCGTCTGGACGTACATGCTCGAATAACCAGACGAGGTGGAGACCGTCGGCTGGAAGGTCTGATTGCTCGTGTCGGCCAGATACCACGAAGCGCTCAGCCGCACATCGTCCCACAGCCGGGTATCGAGGCCTACCTCCCAGGTCTTCGTCCGCTCGGGATAGAGCTGTCCGATTTCGCGGAACGTGGTCGGCAGCCACTGCTGCGTCGTCTCGTCATAGGCATAGGTCGGGGTCGTCAGGAAACGCGGGAAGGGAATACCCACCGACGAGAATGACGCCCGGAGCTTCAGATAGGTGAATGCATCCGGCAGGTCGAAGGTCGCCGAAGGAATCCACGAAAGTCCCACCGAAGGATAGAAGAACGACTTCTGAGGCGATCCGGCCAGCTGCGAGGCCCAGTCGTTGCGGCCCGTAACGGTCAGATAGAGCATCGACCGCCACCCTACCTCGATCGAGCCAAAGAGCGACTGCGTCTGCTCCTGCCAGCCCCACTTCTGGGCGCGCGACTTCTCGCGGTCGAGGTCGAAGACCGTGAAGAGGTTCGGAACACCCGAATCGCGGATCGGTCCCCGATAAGAGAGTTCGCGGCTGCGCACGTCGTTGATCGAGGCGCCGACATTGGCAACCAGAGACCACTCCTCGCCAAAAGTCTTGTTCACATTGGCAATCACGTCGGCATAGATCTGCTCGTCGGCGTTCGTGATCTCCGTATAGTGGCCCTGCGAACTGCCTTCGGTGATCGTCGTATTCGACGAGGCGTAGAGCTTCTGCGTATAGACCGAGTTGGTGTTGTCGATGCGTGCCCGGCCGCTGACATTCAACCACGGCAGGATGTCGTACGACAGCGTGGCCGAAGCCATGTAACGTTTCTTGTCCGTATCACGCGGGTTGCGGTAGGCAATCCAGTAGGGATTCTGCATGCGCAGGTCACCGCCTTCGCCCTGCGGCCAGTACTGAACGCTGATCTTGCGCGCCGGATCCCAACGCTCGAAGATTCTGACAGCATCAAAATCATCCCCGCGCGGGAAGAGATAGGCCGAGACAACCGGGTTCGAATAGACGCCCTGGTTGATCATGTTGCGGTCCTTCTGCACGATATAGCTCGCACTGACATCCAGATGCAGCCGATCATTGAGGAACTGCGTCGAGTTGCGGAACGTGAAGTTATAACGGTCGTAGAAGTTATTCGGGATAATTCCGTCCGAATTGACCGCAGCAGCCGAAAAGTAGGTCTGATTCTTTTCCGAACCACCCGAGAGGGTCACGGCATTCGTATAGACATGGCCCGTCTCGAAGAAGTCATCGGGCGTATAGCCTGTCCGGGCCGCATCGGTGAGCTTCGGGCCCCAACTGTAGACCGGCGATCCCGACACCGATCCGTAGCTGCCCGTGCCGTAGCGGTTCTGGAACTCCGGCATCACAAAGGGTGCAAGGAACTCCGTCTGACTCGAATAGGTCACCCGGAACTGTCCGGCCTGCCCCTTCTTCGTCGTGATCATGATCGCACCGTTCGCCGCACTCGACCCGTAGAGCGCTGCGGCCGAAGCTCCGGTCAGGACCGAAATCGACTCGATATCCTCGGGGTTCAGATCGGCAATGGCCTCCGTGGCACCGCGCGAATCGAACTCCGTGCCGCCTCCGCCTCCGACGTTGTTCATCGGGATACCGTCGATCACATACAGGGCATTCGACGACTGGAGAATCGACTTCGTACCGCGCATGACCACCTTCGAGGCGCCGCCGACACCCGACGACGAGGTGTTGATCGTCACACCGGCCACCTTGCCCGCGAGCGAATTCATGAAGTTGGCATCCTTGACCATCGTGATGTCCGACGGCGCGACCTGCTGCACGTTGTACGAGAGGGCCTTCTCCTGCCGTTTGATGCCGAGGGCCGTCACCACGACCTGTTCGATCTCCGAAGCTGCCTCGCGCAGCGTCACGTCGAAGCGGGTGCGTGAGCCGACTGCCACACGCGCCGTCTCATAACCCAGGTAGCTGATCTCAAGCACCCGGGATGACGCCGGGGCCGGGACCTCCAGCGAAAAGCGGCCATTGGTATCGGTCGAAACTCCCAGGGTCGTCCCCTGAACGATGACCGAAGCGCCGACGATCGGCAGCCCTTTGAGATCGGTTACGCGGCCTGATACCGTTACCGGTTTTTCCGGCTTCTCCGACTTTTTCGTCACAAGAACCGACATGCCCTCGATCGTGTAATCGAGCCCCGTATCCTTGAAAAGCGCGGGAAGAATTTGTGTAATGGTTTGATTCTCGGCGTGAACCGATACGATAATACGCCGGCTGTCGATGTCCTTATTGAATAGAAACAGATAGCGCGATTGCGCCTCTATTTCATGGACCACCTGCTCCATCGGAACCTTTTCCAGATGGATCGTAAAACGGGCGGTCTGTGCCTGCGCGCCTCGAATCTGAAGCGACAGACACATCAGCAGAATGACCTCAAACAGATTCCGGATTTTGCAGAATCTCGTTTTATTCATACTTTTGTGAAATTAAAGGTAATAGATGTAGTAAGGTTAGTTTTATTCTCTGTTACCGGCCTGCGGATCGGCAATATCCGCAGGCTTCCTTTTTCAAGAGAATGTCAGATAAGGGGTTTGTTCATTGTCATTTCATCATAGGCACTCTTTTTTTCCGAATTACACAATATGTTACTCTATCGCATGTTTGTTATTTTATGCGAATGATGTTATGTTCCTCATCCCGTTCATAGGTAAAATCAGCGACATGCTGTAATACTCGCAACGCATGGTCGAGGCCATCAGAAACACGAATCTTTCCGCTCGCAAATTCAATGGTCGGGATCTTTTCGCATTCATACACGATCTTGACATCGTATATTCGCTCGAATTTTGCCATCAAATCTTCAAAAGAGATCCCCTTCATACTCAAGATTCCTTCCGTCCATTGCATGGCAACAGGATCGGTGTTATGAAAAACCATCAGATGTCCGTTAATAAGATTGGCAACCTCATCAGGATGAAGGATCACATGCTGATCACCGGATGTTACCTTTACCAAGCCCTCAAGCAACGTTGTGGAGAACTGCGACCGTGATTCATCAGCAACTACGTTGAACCTGGTTCCCAGAACTTCTATATTCGAAGCAAACGTCTCGACAACAAACGGTCGTTCGTCGTCATGCGTTACCTCAAACATGGCTTCACCCGAGAGTTTTACGCGGCGCACCTTGCGGTCGAAAACCACGGGATACTCAATTCTCGAACCGGAATTCAGCCACACGTGCGTTCCGTCGGCCAGATCCATGCTGACGCGCTGACCGGCCGGAATTTCAAGGGCAGTGTATTGCGACGAGATTTCACCATAGGTATGAGACCGCATCCAATACAATCCACCGGCAAAAAGAAGCAGCCCGGCAGCAATACCCGCCGAATACCGGACCACTTTGCGGAGTGTCCAGGTACGTTTGGGGCGCCTCTCCACCGCGCCGATCATCTGATGGACCAGGACGCTCTCAAAAACGAGACGAACCCGATCGATCTCCCGTTGATGGGTCTCGGGATCCTGCTGATACCATTCCTGAATCTGTTGTTCCTCTTCCGGCGAGCATTTCCCGGTCAAATAGCGATATATTACCTCGTCTTGCATGTCGTATTTCAGTTAGCGTTCTATATATATTATGAATAAGGGCAGGGGGTACTACACTAAATTTTGCATTTTTTTGCAAATAAATTTTTTTAGTTATTTATTCATTTTGTTTATTAAAAATAACTCACTGACAAACATCATGTTATGAATTATTCATTCGAAATGATCCTCCACATCGATGCCAAACAAATAAATTTCGTTTTTCTGTAAAATATCTTAACTTTGTTTTCGAGTTATGGGTATGACAGCAACATCTATGGGAGTCGATTTTACGTTCGACGAACTCGGCAAGCATTTTTTTGCCAACATCGAGGCATACAAACTGCTGGCATATTCCTATGTACGAAATGAAGCGGCCGCCGAAGATATTGTATCGGATTGTTTCCTCAGACTGTGGGAAAACAAAGACAAGCTGGAGCCTCGAAAAGGCGATTACCGAATGTACATCGTGCAGATCATCAAAAACGCCTGCTATGAGTATATCCGAATGAACAGCATCCACTCCAAAATCCACAATCACATCCAGGATCGAAAGGAGTGGCAGTTACAAATCAGTCTTCGGTCATTGGAAAGTTCGGAAATCGAGAACTGCCTTTTTTCAAATGACGTAGAAAAAATCATCCGCCGCGAACTGGCCAAGATGCCCGAACTCCGTCGGGCAATTTTTTCCGACAGCCGTTTCGGCCTCATGACACATAAGGAGATCTCGGATAAATACCAGATTCCGATCCGACGGGTAACCTGGGAAATTACAAAGGCCCTCGAATCGCTGAAAACGGCTTTAAAAGACTACATCCCCGCATACATGATTCTGCTCTATTTCGTCAACAGGCAATAACAAAATGGGGGAACCTATTTCATTTGCATGTAAATGCGATAGATCATGTAAAGTAGAATAGTTCCGTACACAGAATTTGTATTGGGGTTTTAAGTCTCAACCTAATGCTTATCACATATCCAGTCGATCTTGGATCTCGGGATAAAAAAATTTATCACTATTTCCGGCTTCGCTCCACGATAATAATATCGACTTACGGAGAAAGTATAAGTATATTCCAAGGGGTAATATAAGTACGCTGATCTGGCATATCCTTAAAACAGACTGTTTCAGCTATCGAATTCATGGATATCTACCCCCAAATATAGGCAGGCCTTTTTCTTGCTGATTCCGTCTTTGAGCATGCGTTCGTAACATGCCCGCTTTTCGTCGTGGATTTCAATCCGACCAAACAACATGTCAACCAAAGCATCCACCGCCTCCGAAAAGGCCGCCTCGCCTTCGGGCGTATCAAAATCGATCTTGCAAAAAGGCGCCCGTTCCCTATGCAGGATCAGGTAATAGATTCCCGAGATCAAGAGGGCGATAGTGCTCCGAATATTGATATGAGCGGGTTTGAACAGCAGGTCGTAATATTCGACCAGATTCATGTTCATCAGATCCCGAATCCGGGCCGTTCTCCGGGTCGTCTCATTGTCAGCCGACATCTCCCAAAGCAACAGTTTCTGCATGACCACATTGTTGCATAACTCCCTATAAAGCGCCTTCAGGGTTTTCGCAAAGAACAATTTAGGTCCAAGGGCGCTCAACTCTGACGTGTCGATCGTGTTATTGATCCAGAAGTCGTATCTCTGAGCCAACTTGTCATAAAGATTGTCGATAGATCCATAGCGCCGATAAAAGACCGGGGGATCCAAACGGGCATTGGCCATCAATTCCGTGACAAGCACGTTGCCGAAACCACTTTTGATGACCAGTTTTTCGAGTTCAGCCATTACGGTATGATCGATTTCAGCATTCGTGCGTCTTACTCTTTCCGCCATTTCGCAGTATCTGATTGGATAGGTATTATGGATGTCGGTAAACATTCCCACACAAATATATAACATTTATCCTAATATACATGCAGGAAAGCCATCTTCTCCATCCAACACAAAAAATTCACCGCAATGCAGGTATTTTTAAACAAAACAATTATATCTAAAATATTTTGTATACATTTGCAATAGTTGGAACAAATGAGTTTCCTGAACCGAAGGAATTGGATTAGAGAATGAGTTGCATGAAAGTCTTCGGTCGATGGAATATCCAATTTAACGGCATTCTCCGAAGAGAATTTTTGGCGGCCATTTATGTTTATTTCTGAAAAGAGCACTTCAATATTGTGATCGTTTTTGAAATATTGTTTTTTACCAATCGTATATCTGCTTGTATCACTTAACAATAAGTAAAATGAGACCAGAGTTTCGTATTTTCTGTATCCTGCTTTGTCTGTTGTGCGTTACACCTGTCATGCAGGCCCAGCAAACACCCGTCCCTGCCCCTGCCTCCTCCGGATTCAACCTCACGGCGGAGGATCTGAAGGATCCCCGTGCCGTCGGAAATCTCGAAACCCTCTGCCGTGTCTGGGGCTATGTGAAGTACCACCATCCGGTCTTCTGCGACACGCTGTGCCGCGTCGATATCGACAGCGCCCTCTTTGCCCTGCTGCCCCGGGTCGTGCATGCCGACCGGGAGACCCGCAACCGGAACCTGCTCGACTGGGTCCGCTCGCTGGGAGATTACACCCCCAACCGGGTCGATTACGAACAGAGCCTGGCACCGCTCGAACTGGTATCGACCGTCGACCTGACGTGGACCCGGGATACGACCCTGTTGGGGTGTGATCTGTCGCATCTGCTGCAGGACCTGCGTTATGCCGAGCGCGGCGAAAACTACTATCTCCGCTTGGGGCAGCCGGACCAAGGCCCGGACTATCAATATTTGTCGTTGCGCGGCGAGTCTTTCTATCCGACTCCGCAGATGGATAGCGGGCTCAACCTGCTGCTGCTCTTCCGGCTGTGGAACGTCATCGAATATTATGCTCCGTACAGGGCGATAACACTGCACCCCTGGAATGAAGTGCTCACCACCTATATTCCTCTCATGGGTATTGAAACGGACGGGAGATGTTTTGCCCGCCTCTACATGCGGTTAATTCGCGAGCTCAACGACGGCCATGCCTACGCGCCAATCGAGATGCTTTTCGGACAGCGGATGCTGCCCGTGTGGCCGCTCCAGGCCGACGGGCGCCTCTTCGTCGGCCACTCCGACGACAGAGCCCTCAAACGGGGCGACGAAGTGGTGGCCATCGACGGGGAGCCTATCTCCGAACGGCTGGAGCTGCTGCGGGAATATGCCTCGCGGTCGAACGAGGCGAGCCTGCGACAGGCCCTCCGTTATTATGGGCTCTGCACACGTCGCGATACCGCCGAGGTGGTCCGCCGCCGCGCCGGGGCCTACGACACGCTCCGCGTGGCAACGGTGCCCTATGGCAGCGTCTCCCCCCCCTTTACGACCCGGCTCAGTTCGTGCAGCCGCCCTTCCGCCTGCTGGCCGATTCGGTGGGTTACATCTACGCCGGGACATTCTCCCGCGAGTACCTCGCCGAGGTCGGACAGACGCTGCCTCGCACGCGGGCACTCATCATCGACCTGCGCACCTACCCGCTGAATGTGGACGGCGCGCTGATAGCGCTGGCCGCCCAATCGCTGTGCACCGAACCGGTCGTTGCCTGGCAGACGTTGCATCAGACACTGGCCCTGCCCGGCCTCTTCTTCCGACAGGAGCAGTGGCTGGACAATGGCTTCGAGGAGGGTGCCGCACAATGCACCGAGCCCTACAAAGGACGAGTGATCTTACTGGTAAACGAGCTGACGCAGAGCAACCCCGAATTCCAAGCCATGGCGCTGCAGCGATGCCCGCAGACGCTGACCATCGGCTCGCCGACCTCAGGTGCCGACGGGGATATCGTCAGTCTCCCGTTGCCCGGAGGATTGATGACCTATTTTTCGGGAATAGGCATCTTCTATCCGGACGGTACTCCGACCCAGAACGTGGGCGTGCGCCTCGATGTCGAGGTGCTGCCGACAGCCGAAGGGTTGCAGGCCAGGCGTGACGAAGTGCTCGAACAGGCACTGGAGTTGACTCGCTGATATTTAGGTGGATATCCTCACCACCTTTAGTTGAGGATAAAAATCAACTACGGCTAGTGTTGCCGAAACCGACGCGGGTAAAACTATCATTGACAAGTACAAGGTTCTACGCTTACACTTAATAAATATCAATTAAATAATTGATAATCGATTGATTGTTTGTTGTTTTTTTCTATATTTATCACAAAAAAAAGAATGTATATTTTTCGATATTCTGCTGTAATCATAAGCGCCTTGTTCTGCAGCTGCAGTACGCTCTATCCTGGCCCATATAACCTCGATTTCGAGCATACAGACGGGCTGGACAGGTTGACCCGATGGGAATATAGCGATCAGTCTGCCGAGGAGTACGTCTCCCGGCGTGATACCCTGTGCCGGTACCGTGGCCGCTCCTCGCTGCGACTTGAACGGAGCGATTCGGCCAGCCGGGGGCCTGTCTGCTTCTATCAGATGCTGCCCGACTCGCTCGTCGCCGGACACGAAGTCGAGCTGAGTGGCTGGATTCGTACGGAGGGAGACCCGGCAGAACGGTCCAAACTCCTCCTCGCTCTTCCTCAGAAGAGCGACAATGGCTCGGTTCAATTCCGGGATTCGGAGTTCTGCGTCGGGTCAGCCCACCATAAGCACAGCAAGTCAGGGTGGCACCGTATGACGCTTCGCAGACAAGTTCCAGACTCGGCAGCAGGTATTTACATCGGCGGCATGCTGACAGGGAGTGGCACTGCCTGGTTCGACGACCTTGAGGTCCGAATCAACGGCCGGAAGCTCCGCGATACAGTGATTCCGGAGTTGAAATACCGGTTGACCCCTCGCGAAAAGCGGGAGCTCCGTCGCTATATCTATCCGCTGCGGGGGTGCGACCCGGCCGATGGGGATTCCGTCGAACTGCGGTTGCTCGACCGGCTGGTCGGGACGGGTACAGTGGTCGCCCTGGGGGAAAATTCGCACGGAGCGAGCGAAATTTTCCGGTTGAAGGAGCGGATAATTCGTTATCTGAACCGGCAGCTGGGCTTCGATCGGGTCGTCTTCGAGGCTGAAATGGCGGATGGCACCGTTCTGAATGACTATATCCGTTCGGGGGTCGGGCACGCCAAGGTCGGGATTTTTGGACTCGACATGTGGGTCTGGGATGTGAACGAAGTGCTGTCGCTGGTCGAATGGATGCGGCAGCGCAATATCGACGGCCACCGGATCGAATTTTCGGGCATTGACATGCAATCAACCGCGAAGACCCGGGAGTTGCTCCGTCAGGGACTGAAAGGGGACGATGCAGCGCAGAAGCTGCTGGACAGGATAGATTCCAAACTGGATAAGGTACTGCGGTATGACGAACGAGGCATGGCGCGCATCGACCCGCAGCTGGCCGGGGAGATTACGCAGGAACTCGACAGCCTCCAGACCCGCATCGACGCATCGGCGGCCGGACTGCGCCAGTGCATCACCCTCATCCGTCAGTATCTGGGACAGGGCCATGACCTCTTCTGGCGGGATCGGTGCATGGCCGAGAACCTGCTCTGGCTCCGGCAGCAGCATCCCGACGAGCGCATGGTGCTCTGGGCCCACAACGGCCACATCTCACGAGCGGACAAGCGAATGGGCTACTGGCTCGACCAGCAGCTCGGGGCGGATTACGTCACCTTCGGCTTCACCTTCTATGACGGGCGGTATACGATTATCAAGCCCGGCGTGCGGAAGTGGCAGCACGACGCCCAGGAGGCCTACCCCGGCACATTGGAGTATCTACTTCGTCAGCTGGATGAGCCCCTCTTCATCCTTGACCTGAAGCGGATGCGCGAGGAGCATGCCCCGGCACTCGAATGGCTCAAGCAGATGAAGTTCCGACATGTCGGGGCTATGAAGCTCGAAGATGAATTCTGGGATCAGGATATTGTCGGTCAATATGATTATCTTGTATTTATATCCAATGTATCGCCGTCTGAATTTTTTCTGGATTTTGAATAATTCAAACCGATTGGGAGGATAAGACGATCCGACAAGAAACTCGGTGCATAAAAATTTAGAGAATGGAATTGATAAAGGCCTAAAATTATCTTTACTGGGCACTTCTTTTTTGATACTCGGGACCAGTATCAGTTGTGGGAAGGATTATCCGGTCGGTACGACGGAGTACAACCTCGATTTCGAGTATGCATGGAACGACTCCGTGCCGATGCGGTGGACGTTGCGCAACCCCTCGCTCACGGGGTATGGTTGCAGGCTTGACCGGCAGGAGTTGCTGCGGTATCTCCATCCGCTGCGTACGTGCGATCCAGACGACGCCGACTACACGGAACTCGAACCCCTCGGACGGGTTGCGGCAGCGAGTCGGATCGTCGGACTGGGAGAGGGTACGCACGGTTCGGACGAGATCTTCGCCATGAAGGATCGGATCGTGCGTTATCTGACCTCGCGGCAGGGGTTCGATCTCTTTGCGCTGGAGGCCAATCGTCCCGAGGCCCTGCGGGTGAACGACTACACGATCCGCGGCGAAGGGGACCCGAAACAACTCATCCGCGGTATGTATGTCTGGCCCTGGATGACGGAGGAGATGCTCGCGCTGGTCGAGTGGATGAAGGGGTACAATGCCTCGGAGCCGCGGATGACCTTCACGGGGGTCGATCTGCAGATGCCCGCGACATTGATGAGTGCGTTGCAGCGCCTGCTGCCCGGGACGGGGTCGGCGGCACGTCGGGCAGCTGCTCTGGCGGAGCAGCTGCACTCGATCTACGACGCGGCCTACCGGATGGATGTCGACCTTGCCCGGAGCCTCGAACCCGAACTGGACACACTGGCCGTCGATCCTCAGGTTGCATCGCTGCCCGCAGCGGAGCGGGCCGAAGTTGAAGGGTATATCGGGATGCTGCGCGCCTTCCTGAGCCAGTATCGCGACCCTTCGTGGCGGGATCGGGGTATGGCCTCGACTCTGGAGGGGATTCTGCAGCGGCAGAATGAAATCATCATTGGTGATTTAACTGCTTGTAATAACAAAAAATGTTCCAAACCGTCAGATTGCAAAAGTGGAATCTGTGCTTCCATGAGATGCCAAGGCCGATTCGAACGCCATTGCATGTAATCTGCAAGTTGCCAGAGGATACGGGATCTGAGGTCTCGTATCCTCCACTATAACACACTTCTGATATGAAGGCGAACTATTTATGCGGTATTATTACCCTGTTACTGGCGATTTCCTGCACATCGCCGAATCAAAACCGGTTTCGATTGGAAGCCCGGATTACTGAAGCTCGGTCTGCTGAACTCGCCTCGCTCACCTACCCAGTCTATCGGGAGGGTACCTGGTACAAACAGACGGATTCAGCCCACGTGGTCGACGGAAGAATCCACTTCGAAGGGGAAATTTCGGGAATTACCCCCGCATACCTCACCTTCGAAAACATGGATGAAGTCGGTTTATATCTTGTGCCGGGCACAATGCATCTGCAGATGAGTCGGTTGCACCCCTATGATTTCACATGCCCGGGGGTCCCCCTGATGGAGGAAGTCGAGGATTATCGGAAGCAGCTGGGAGCCGTTCCCCAACGGGCCTATGAGAAATCTCGCCGGGCAATGGAGCTCAACGAGCAATGGGCGCAGGCTTCTGCTGAAGTGCGGGATACTCTGTGGAGGCAATTTCTGCAGGCCGTTCAGGAATTCAAACTGGAACTGGCTGTCGAAGATTCGCTCCGCATGGCATTTGTTGCGAGACATCCAGACTATACGATTGCGCCACATCTGCTCTATCTCTCCATCAGAACCGGCCGGAATGGTTCCGACCACCTTCGAGCCCTTTACGATCGGATTTCCGAAACGGCGGAGAACCGTATTCTGCGCGAGCTGGCCGGCATCCAGCTCTCCTATGCTCCGGGAGAGACGGGATATGAGGTGGGAGACCGTGCCTGCAATTTCGAACGGCGCGAGGCGGCGGGCGGTTCAATCCGATTGTCGGACTATAAGAAATCTGTCGTGCTGCTCGACTTTTGGGCATCATGGTGCGGGCCGTGTCTGAAGGAGGCTCCCGCAATCAGGAAACTGGCCCGCAAATATGCCGATAAGGGCTTGCATGTTATCGGAATTTCGGTGGACGACGATTCGGCGGCCTGGCGGCAGGCTCTGGCAAAGCACGACCTAGACTATTGCCCGCAGGTTCTGAGTTGCGAATCGGCCGATGACGAAGCACTCTATTTCCCAGAGAAGGCCAACTTGGCGGATTTGTATCAAGTAACGCAGATTCCGTGTCTGATCCTAATCGACCGTGATGGGCGTATTTCTGCCCGCTGGCAGCGGATCACTCCGACGGAAGAGGCTCAACTGGAAGGAATGTAACGTTAGTCACAGATTTATAATGCCAACCAGAGAGGAACATTTTTACAGCGAAGAGGCCCAGTCTATTCTGGGTCGGGCCCCGTCGTGGGTTGTACGGTGGGGCGTGACGGTTGTTTTCTGCATTCTTGCAGGGATCGTATTGGGCTGCTATTTCATCAAATACCCGCAGACGGTCACGGCCCCGATTTCGATCACGACGATCAATCCGCCCTCGGACCTTGCGGCACGCTATGACGGGCTGCTCGATACGGTCTGCATTTCGAACGGCGATGCAGTGCATGCAGGCGAAGTGATCGCCCTTTTCACGACCGCAGCCCGCTACGGTGACGTCGCCACCCTGGAGCGTTCGCTCCGCGGGGCCGACACCCTGTCGTATCCGCTTCTGGTGCGCTCGCCGTGGCTCGACGGGAGCTATGCGCTTGGGGAACTCCAATCCTCGTGGGCCGACTTTCTACGGCAGTGCCGCGACTATCGCCACTATCTCGATATCGACTATTCGGGGCACAAGCGCCGTCTGCTCGAGGCGCAAATTGCCAAAAATGAGGAGTACTACAACCGGCTGCTGACGCAGCGTGCGCTGCTTGCCGCCGATCTGGACTACGGACGCCGCACGCTGGAACGCGATTCGCTGCTGCTTCGCGAGGCGGTGATCTCCGAGGCGGACTACGAAACCACGGCACAAAATTACCTCTCGAAACGCAATTCGCAGGCGGGTTTCGATGCCACGCTGACCTCCACCGAGCTGACGATCCTCCAGACGCGGCAGCAGCTTGTCGAATTGACGCTCGACGCGACGAACGAACGGGCGGAATATGAGCGGGCGCTGGAGCAGTCACGACAACAGCTGCTGGCGCAGATTGCCCAATGGCGCGAACAGTATGTCATCACGTCGCCGGCCGAGGGGCATGTCTCACTGCAGCGCTATTGGAGCCGCAACCAGCACGTCTCGACGGGCGAGGTGATCGCATCGGTGGTTCCCGACGGGGAGCTGGCCGTCGTCGGGCGCATGCAGGTCGCCTCGGCCAGCTTCGGAAAGGTCCGCACCGGACAGCAGGTTCTTGTCAAACTCAACGGATTCCCCTACATGGAGTTCGGCGTACTGCACGGCACGGTCCATTCGATCTCGGCGGTTCCCGAGCAGCAGCAGACCCAGAACGGTACGAGCATCGTCTATACCGTCGAGGTGGAGTTCCCCGCCGACCTGCGGACCACCTACAGACGTGAACTTCCACTCATCCAGAAGATGGACGGTACAGGCGAGATCGTCACGAAGGAGATGCGCCTGATTGAACAATTCATCCAGCCCATAGTCTCCCTCTTCAAAAACCGATAGCCGCATGAAACGAATACGCATCCTATCGATCGGCGCTCTGCTGCTCTTCGGCACCTCCGGCCATGCTCAGGAGCGGCGCTGGACGCTGGAAGAGTGCATCGCACATGCTTACAGGCAGAATATCGAGATCAAGACGCAGGAACTCACGGCCGCGGAGAAGCGCCTCTCGCTCTCGGAATCAAAGTGGAGCTACGCTCCCGATCTTTCGGCTTCAGCGGATTACTCGCTTTCGACGGGACGCGTGCTGGACCCCACGACCTACGACTTCGTAGAGAATCAGACCGTATCGGGCAACAACGCCTCGGTCGGGGTTAGTCTGCCGCTTTTCGACGGACTGCGCAACCACTACAACCTCCAGCGGGCGAAACTCGACCTGCGTTCGTCGCTGCTTGCCGTGGAGACGACGCGCCGCAGCGTGCGGCTGAACGTCACGGCCCGCTACCTGGAGGTCCAGGCCGGGAAGACGGAGCGGATGGTCGAGGCCCGCAAGGTGACGATGGCCGACCTGCTGCAGATCCGCTCCCAGCTTTCGGATGCCCGAAACGACGTGCTGACAGCCCGGAACACCTGCGAGATTGCCCGGCTGGAGCTCTGCCAGCTGCTTGAGATCGAAGACTACGCCTCCTTCCGGACCGTGGCTCCCGATACCGCCCGGCTGGTTCGCGGAGCTCCTGCGGAGGATGATGCCGTGCTCGATGCCGCGCAGCAGCTGCCCGAGGTGGAGTCGGCACGGGTGGGGATTGAGTTGGCCCGGCGCGACCTGCAGCTTGCACGCACCGCCTACTGGCCGACCCTTTCGCTCGCGGCGGGCTACGGATCGAGCTACTCGGATGCGCGGCAGAAGATGTTTCAGCAGGCCGACGGAACCTATCGCTACGAGGCGTATCCCTTCTTCGAACAGTACCGGGACAATGCGAGCAGCTATGTGTCGCTGTCGCTCAGCATTCCGATTTTCGGGAAGTTCACGACACGGAAGAACGTGCAGCGTCAGAAACTGGCCCTGCGGCGTGCGGAGTATGCGCTGCGAACGGCCGAGAAACAGGTGGAGAAAGAAGTGACGCAGGCGCTCCTGGATGCCCGTACGGCCTGGGCGCGATACCTTGGGGCGCAGGAGTACGTCGCCTCGGCCGAGGAGGCGGCCCGTCAGGTGGGGCGGAAGTACGACCTCGGAGCCGCGACCGTAACGGACTACAACGCGGCGGTGACCACCCGGGTCAAGGCCCGTTCGCAACTGTTGCAGGCCAAGTACGAATATCTGTTCAAAATAAAGACATTAAGCTATTATACAAACTACAACAATGAAGAATAAAGGTCCGTAAACAATAAAGATTATTTAGGTTGCTAGTCCCGTAGTCATATTCATACTCTTATTTTATTTTTTAATCAGGTATTTCGGTATTAAAAGCTAGGAAACTATTTACGACAATACCCTAATAACTTTGCTAAAAATCATTCACCTTTTAGTTGAATTTTCATTGTAACCTGTTATAAAATAAAAAAAGTAGTTTGCTATGAGCAACTACTTTAATACCTCATAATGTATAGCCTCGAATCATGTACAGCTATTTCGAATATTCTCCTCAAAACGGATGTCGGTGGTAGTGTATATCACAAGATATTTAAGTAGCATCAGTTCATAGCGTAACCATATTTCGAGAATTCCTCAATAAATCGTTCTTCCAGTAGGTGAAGATGTAAAGAATGTTTATCTTTATCATTATAATCAAACGTAAGCAACCGGTGAATACCGTATTGATTTAGACAGGCAATATTACTATTAGGTCCGACTAGGTCCAACTTGTATAAAGTTGGCACAAGTCGGACCTAGTTTGTGCTACTTTGATCGATTGGGTATTCCTTTGCCCAGGCTCTGGGCAGGAGCCCCGCGAGATCCTTGCCGTCGCGCTGCCAGTAAGGCAGTTTGCTGAGGACATTCTCCATCCAGGTTCTCGGGTCAACCCTTGCGGCCCTGCAGGTGCCTATGAGGGAGTATACGATGGCTGCCCGATATGCAGAGGCGTCGTTGCCGCAGAAGAGATAGTTCTTCCTGCCGAGTGCCAGCGGTCTGATGGCATTCTCGATGAGGTTGTTGTCGATGTTGATCCTACCGTCATTCACATAGCGCGACAGCCGGGGAAGAAGACTGCAGGCATAGGCAAGGGCCTCTCCAAGCCGGCTCTTGGGAAGAACCCTTGCATAGGTTTCCTCGATCCACTTCTCGAACATCAGGATTGTGGGATAGGATATCTTCCGGCGTTGTCCCACACGCTCTTCCGCGCTCAGGCCTTTATCGTCCGCATCGCTCTCCACCTTGTACAGTTTTCTTATAGAGTATGCCCTCCATGGCAAGCCGTTCGTTCTCTTTCAGCGAGTCGACGAACTTCCTCCGGACATGCGCCCAGCAGCCGTACACGGTTATCCCGAGCATCTTTTCAAACTGGTCATATGCCTCATAGCCGTCACATTGTGCGTTTCCCCGGTATCTACTCAGGATTTCCCGGGCAACGTGATGGCCACGGCTGCCCCTGTCATAGTAGAATATGACATCCCCTGAGACCGCGTCCCTGACGCACCACTCGTAACCTTTTCTGGCCTTATGCTTTTCGTTGTCGATTACCGGCATCACGCTCTCGTCGATCTGGATGTATTCGCTTGAGAGGATCTGACGCCGCAGGATGTCGTACAGAAGCTTGTTCTGGAGATCCTGGATTAGGCAGTCCTTTTCAGCAATGGCCATACGGAGATTTTCCATCTCCGCAAGTGCTGCCGCCAGCTGTTCCTCGACTGTCATAACTACTTGTTTCTCCTCTGTTTTCAATACTTGAAGATACGAAAAAAGTGCCATATACGCAAATTTGTAGCACTTTCCCATTCACTTATCTACGTGGTTTCTTCAGATTCTCCAGTCACTGTCTGCGACAGTCCGGCTGTTCGATTATGCCCTCTACTATCATGACCAGTTCGCTCCATTCTATCCTCCCGCTGACGGCATCCTTCTCCTGACCGGAGGGCTTGCCGAAGGTCCCCGATTCAAGAAGCTTGCAGTACAGGACCAGACCGCCCGGCTCCCAATGAAGAAGCTTTATCCTGTTCCGCGACTTGTTCATGAAGATATAGACATCACCGTTGCACGGGTCACATCCCAGCTCATTAGTCACTATTCCACTCAGTGTGTAGTAGCTCTTCCGCATGTCAGTAGGCCGGTTGTATAGCCAGTACCTCATGCTGTCATTCAGGCTAAACATGGCTCGACGACACCTGGATTATGGCCAGTATCATCGTCGCATCCAAATTGCCCTGGATCCGCAATACTGCCCCTGTCTGCGAGCGCATCTCTATGCTCATCGGTATCCCGACTTCCTGCCTTTGCCTGCTTTCCTGTTTGTCAGCACAAGTCCCGGGAAACTGTCATTTCCACGCACCAGCTGAAGAAACTCGCCTGATTCCCGTTCACTGGCTTGAGCCTCGGCATATCTGCGTTTGCTTTCATAAAACCTCCTCTCGGGTATCCCGATTTCTTTCAGTCGGCTCTTGTAGGAGGCTCCATGCTCCTTGCAGTATTGAACTATCTCTGTGATTTCTTCTCGTGTAAGCATCTTTCCTTTTTGGCGCAAAGATACCTCGCGTGGAATAAATTCGCTACACGCACTTCACCGGTTGCTTACTAAAGAGCAGACATAGAGTAAAATATCAACTATTTTCTCATCATTTTCACAAAAAAATAGAGAAACCAGGGTTTATGTACTGATTTCTCTAACTTAAAACAAGAGATAGAGTTCGCTGTTTATCAAGCACAAAGAACTATCATACAAGACATTACAAAATTACCACACAAAAGAATACTCTATACTTTCCCTAAAATAAAGATTTACCGTTTTGGTCGGGTACGATTCACCTTCTTTAACAATGAATCAATCAGAGAATCTAGATATGGGGTGGGATTATTGCGAAGACTCATATCATAGAATGTCCGTGAAAAATTAGTATTGAATTCGATATTGAAGACTTTCTGAAGAAATGTCGCAAGTCGAGTCAACGAAATTGGGCCAAAGGAGCCCTTCGCATGCAACGCAAAGATTAATTCACAAAGATCTGTTTTACTATCCATCCAAATAAGACGTGTATCAGACTGCGCTACGAAGAAATTTGAATCGATCTCCAATAATTCATTGAGTAAATATTGGCTTAACATGTCACCGGCAAGTATTTTGGCAACACGAAAATCTCCAAACGTCGAAAACTTGGGATCCCGTTCAAAATAAAAACTATCGGTATATTGTCCGATATCATGTGAGACATTTCGCAGAAAATACACTCGGTCAAGATGGAAAGCACCACTACGGTAGTAGCGATAAAAATCCAATCGTTTGTAGTTGTAATCCTGAATATGGTCCAACTCCCTGTTCAAATAGGCTTTAATAGAATCAGGGCCAGACACCGGACGGTTCATCTCGATGTTATAGATCTTTCGATAATAGATCAGTTTGCAAAAGATTTGTGGTTTAATCTCCTTGAAAAATTCTATTTCATCAGCTTCTGAATGAAATTCATAAGTCGAAATAAATAGTTTCAACTTATCGAACACCTTCTCCAATAACAATGATATGGACAGAGCACTTGACTGAATAAGCCCTTCTGACATTTCAATATCCCGGATATTACGGTCAACGTAAAGCCACATTATATAGCTCCTCCAAGGCTGTCCATGCACGTCCCCGGAGAACGTATCTTCGGGGACGTGCCTTCAGGGACAAATTATTCGGCAAAAGCATGTCGGAAACCTTTAACTCGATTCCAGGCTCCACGCGTGAAATCAGGGACCTCAACCGGTGCAGAACCGTTCTCTATCGACAAGGCCGACAGCGGTGCCAGGCAACACCATTCAGCAAGATCATAAACATCCATATCAAGAGGAAGTCCGTTGCGCAAGCAATACACCAAGCGATAGTCCATGATAAAATCCATGCCGCCATGACCGCCTACCGCACGAGCCATATCTCCTACCTCTCGAATGATGGGATGCATATATTTTTCTACCAATACGTCATGTTGTTCTGGAGACAAGAAACCATGTGCAGAAAGATCCTCATGATCTGGCATCTCGTCAGAGGATAGTTGATCTGCTTCCAAGGCATAGCCCTCAACAGGATACTTGTTAGCAAATCCTTTCGTTCCGGTAAGCTGATACATTCGCGAATAGGGCCGCGGTGTAACCACATCATGTTGGATATGTATCGTTTTACCTTTCTGCGTACGAATCATGGTCATCGTATGATCTCCATTTGCAAAAGATTCAGGAGCTTGTCCCGTCGTCTCCTCGATATAGGCAGGGCCGTTTACCGCTTTTGTATCCATCGATACAAGTGTGGTCATACGATCCCCTCGGTGCATATCAAGCAATTGACAGGCAGGACCCATGCCATGTGTAGCATAGACATCTCCCCGGTGTTCTTGATTATATTCCAAACGCCAGTTATTCCAATAATAAGGCCAAAATTCTTTCAAATTGTGGATATAACTTCCCTCAACGTGAAGGATCTCCCCGAAAACGCCCTGCTGAGCCATATGGAGCGTGTTCATCTCAAAAAAGTCATAAACGCAGTTTTCAAGTTGTATACAATGTTTACGCGTGCGTTCCGAGGTATTGATTAGCGCCCAGATCTCATCGAGGGTCATGGCCGACGGCACTTCAATAGCGACGTGCTTGCCTTGCTCCATGGCATAAACGCCCATTATGGCATGATGTTTCCAATCGGTGGCAATGTAAACCAAGTCTATATCGTTACGCTGACAAAGCTCCTGCCACGCCTCTTCCGAGCCTGAATACTCGGCTGCTGCCGGCAGCCCTGCCTTTTCAAGCATCTTTTGGCACTTGGCGACATTGCCGGGAAGAAGGTCACACAATGCCACAATCTTCGTACCTGGAATATGTATGAAACGCTCCACAGCACCAGGTCCGCGCATACCGAGACCGATGAAGCCGACTCGAACGGTATCAATCGCTGGAGCAGCATAGGCAACCATGTCAGTCTGCCCGGCGGGACGTTCCGGCACTACGGTCTGAATAGCTCGCGATGAGACGCAATCATCACTGCATCCGACACTTAATAACGCTGCAAAAACAGCGATACTGAAAATTTTCTTCATAATAGATTGGTGTATTTAATAGTTAGTATGATTTATCGTGCGCCTTGCACAACATAAAGTCTATGCATCATAGTAAAAGGCGACAGTCCCTCGAATATCCGCAGACGAAACGCCTACATGAGCCGTGAAACGACCGGGCTCAACGACCCACGCATGCTTCTCATCATCATAATATTTCAGATCATCAGGAGTTATAATGAAGTTTACCGTACGTTCCTCTCCGGGGTTCAGAGTCACTTTCTCAAACCCCTTCAGCTCCTTGACCGGACGTGGCAACGAACTCTTCTCGTCACCAATGTAGAGTTGCACCACCTCCGATCCCGATCGCTCTCCCGTATTGGTCAACCTTGCCGTCAGATGCAGGCTGCCACTCTTCGTGAGTCGATCACGATCCATCCGTACATCTGAAATCTCAAAGGTCGTATAACTCAATCCGTGGCCAAATGCAAACAACGGAGCAACGCCCTGTTTTTCATGCCATCGATAACCCACAAAAAGACCCTCGGCATAGCGGTTGACACCGGGCCCCGGCATATAAGAATTCGTCGCGTGCGCTCCGTTATCCTCCAGATGAACCGGAAACGTAAACGGAAGTTTACCCGAAGGATTGACCTTGCCAAACAGTACGTCTGAAAGAGCATATCCTGCCTCTGAGCCTAAATACCATCCCTGCACAACTGCCGGAACCTCTGCTATCCAGGGCATGGACACAGCATTACCCGAAATGTTCACAACCACCAGGTTACGATTCACCTGCGCCAGTTCTCGGATCAATCGATCCTGATCATAAGGAAGTGATAATGAAAGGCGGTCAGAATCCTCGCAATCCTGATGACTGTTTTTATTCAATCCGCCAAAAAAGAGAACTACATCCGCCGTTCTTGCCGCTGTAAGGGCATCAACCAACAGTTCATCAGCCGTCCGGCTCTCGGAAAGGTCATAACCCGCAACAACGCCATCGCTCATTGGCGACAGACCGCCAATATACCCACGTTCATATATCACATCGACCCGGTCTCCAACAGCTTTGACGATCCCTTCAAGCGGAGAACACTCATAGCGTGCCTTCAACGATGAACTGCCGCCACCCACGGTCATCATTTTCACGGCATTTTCTCCGATCACTGCAATCTTTTTCACGCCGGATGGATTGATCGGAAGGATCTCGCCTTCGTTTTTCAGCAGGACAATACCTTCGCACGCGATTTGTCGCGCTGCCATGAGGTGCTCGGGAGAATTCAATGACCCAAACGGCTTGTGCGTATTCATCGCTGTGCGGAAATTCAGTCGCAACACTCGGCGAACTTTATCATCCAGATCCGACTCCGAGACAACACCGCGACGAAGCAGATCCAAATACGGGAATGCAAGGTGATAGCTGTCATAGGCATTTTTCGCACCGGACGACAGTCCATTGGTCCAGGTACCAAACTCAAGATCCAAACCATTGGCAATGGCTTGCTCGGTATTGTGAGTACCTCCCCAATCTGATATCACAGCTCCGTCAAAACCCCACTCTCCCTTTAAAATATCGCAAAGCAAACGGCGATTATGACAGCCGTGTTCTCCTCGATAGAGATTATAGGAACCCATGACAGACCAGGCGCCACCTTCCTGCACCGCTGCGCGAAACGCAGGAAGATAGATTTCAGAAAGTGCTCTGTCATCCACATCCACATCCGTTGTATGGCGTGATGATTCTTGATTATTCAGCGCAAAGTGTTTGACACACGCCGCAACTCCATTCTTCTGCACTTCCTGGACATAGGGTACTACCATCCGCGAGGCCAGGTATGGATCTTCTCCCATATATTCGAAGTTACGCCCATTCAGTGGTGTACGATAGATATTTACACCCGGGCCCAACAAAACGTCCTTATCCCGATAACGAGCCTCTTCCCCGATCGAACGGCCATAGAGTGCAGACATTGCCGGATTCCACGTTGCGGCCAAACATGTCAATGCCGGAAATGCCGTACAAGAATCATTCGTCCAACCAGCCTGTCGCCATTCGTCCCAGGCGCCCTCAGCACGAATACCGTGTGGGCCATCGGTACACCACAACTCCGGGATTCCCAACCGCGGCACTCCGCGTGACGAAAATTTCGACTGTGCATGCAATACTGCTATCTTTTCCTCAAGCGTCATTCGCTTCATGGCATCCTCGATCCGCTCTTCCAACGATACGGATTCATCCAGATAAAGAGGTAACTGACGATCGCCGGCCGATGTCCCGCATGCAATCGGCAAGAGACTCCATATCCCCATGGCACAGAGGAGAAGTACCCAAATACATTTCTTCATAAAAAACATCTGATAAGGATTAGTTCACAATCAAAACAGGCAATTGCAAATTCACATTTCCTTTCGCAAATGAGCCGTAAAACAACCGGTTAGACTATCACGGAACAGGACTGATACAATAGGAGCCTGAAGATATCAACAAGACAAATATGTTCCCGGTTGCGTTGCGGTTTGTTATCTGCGAATAGTCACTCCCGGCCAATCATCACTGCGAAACGGTGCTGCGGGCAGACCTTCTGTATTGAAGAGATTCGCTTCTGGATCATCGCTCCATGCATAACGTACAGCAATCGGTTTGTCAACTTCATCGCTGCAAACAGCCACCTTCCCGTCCTCGGTTATCCACGCTTTCGCCCAATGAAATACCCGATCGGAGCCCGCAACAGCAAACCCTTCTATGTACCCATATTTATTGTGCACGGCCAGTTCCGAACCATACGTATCAAAGGTCACAATGATCTTATTCCCTTCAACAACGGAGGATGCATACGTAGGGCCAGTCCAAACAAGATCCGTACGACCGTACTCCTTCGCCAGTACATTTAGTGCAAGACGGTGTCCCACATCCTGCTTGTTACGAGGATGGATATCGCCAGGATCTCCTATGTCTATGATGACAGCCTGTCCGGTTCGAGGCAGGTCAAGTGCCATTGACTGAGCTTCGCGCAACTCTGCCCACGCACTTTCTCGCGGAATCTGGGCTTCGGCCATGTAATTGGCCAATTGAACCCAATAAAAAGGATAGTCATAACCCCATTTATCCCGCCAATCAGCTATCATATTGGGGAAAAGCGTACGATAAGCGTAGGCATCTCCTGCATTATTCTCACCCTGATACCAGATAACCCCTTTTATTGCAAATCGCACGATCGGATGAATCATGGCATTATATAGTAACGAGTTAAGCATATTGGGACCGTATTGAACAATACCATACTCACTCGTCACCACAGACGGCTTATAACTCCACTCTCCGGCCAAAGAATATGATTTACCCTCCACGTTAAGCCATATGTCCTGAGGCAGCCCAAACAGACCTCCGCCGCCGCCAGTGTCCGTTACACGGACAGTCAAGGTGTTGACTCCTTTGCGCAGAATATTTTCACCAACAGAATATCGGCGCGGGATATTATAACCCACCGTTCTACCAATCTCCTCGCCATTGATCCACGTGATGTCGTTATCATCGATGGGGCCTAATGCTAATATCGCAGCTTTACCTTCGGCTCCCTCCGGTAATACAAATTCACGTCTGAACCAAACATGGCCATCCTCTCTGGCAAGTGGCGTCAGACTCCACTCCTTCGGAATATACATTGGCTTCCACGTTGACAGATCTCCAGGATTCTCATACCAATGTTCAGTCAAGGCCGGATCTGAAGCAAAATCCGCATCATACTTTTTTTTCATAGCGACACGCTCAGGACTCGTCATCCGCTCCAATTCAATTGCAGCATTTCCATAATCACGACGAACAGACTCGGGCAGTGCCGCATATGAATCCGCACTGGTCCATGCTTCGATATCAGTGCCTCCCCATGATGAGTTGATGATTCCAATAGGAACTTTCAATTCATTCCACAGTTCTCGCGCAAAAAAATAACCAACAGCCGTAAAATCTCCTGCCGTATCGGACGAACACACCTCCCATGATCCAAAACAATCATCCAGCAAAGCCGGCGACATACTCTTTTGCACCGTAAAGCACCGGATCATCGGATAATCAGCCCCTGCGATCTCGTCTGCTGCATTATTCGCCTCTTTCACTCGGAATTCCATATTCGACTGACCGCTGCACAGCCACACCTCTCCGACCAGAACATCATCGATATCCACACGGTTCTTTCGCCCTGAAATAATCATCTTATAGGGGCCTCCCGCATGCATGGGATTCAGTTTTACACTCCATTTACCGGCCTTATCGGCGCGTGTCTTAACGGTTTGACCATTAAAGGAAAGAGTGACAGGCTCTTTGCTGTCGGCCGTCCCCCACACTTGAACAATCGCATCGCGCTGCAACACCATGGCGTTGCCAAAAATAGGAGCAGGTTTGACATCGGCGAAAACTGCGGTCGAGACACCGATCAACATGATTGCCGATAAGATAAAGTTTTTCGTTTTCATAAAATGATATATGATTACAGACAAACAACTATGTTCTTTTCATTCTTAACCCATCGCAAAACGAAGCCCGGAATGCTATAAATCTTTCGACATTCTTAATCAGTGACATCCAAAACCTGAATATACCGATCCTCATTCACACAAGGTCTCCAGACCGGCACCCCGTCACCATTAGGATCTCCACTTTTCGCAAAATTGGTCCAGTAAGTAACCATACGTTCACTCAAATCATAGTCAGCCTTTGTAAATCTTCTTTTGCTTCGTCCAAGCGTACCGAACACATACCATAATTCAGCAGAATGGAACGCTCCGGTTCGGTCGTCTCCATCCATTCTCAACTCATTCGGATATGGCGGGAGTTCCCGCGTGAAAGCGTACACATAGGCCGGCGCACGCCCCTGTTTCTCCAGAAGCAGGCTCCACTCTAAGGCGGCTTTTTTCATGATCTCGGGAGACATGTCATCCTGATTATATCCTATCATATACGGGATATCCAGCTGTTGGCCCGACAACGCAGTTTCGTTGAGGGTCCGGAGCAACAATTCGCCGTCGACCGTCAACCATGAAGAATGTTGGTAACTACCCTTGCTTGCCACATACGCCGACACAATCCGGCCAAACTGTTCCGGTGGACAGGACCTCATTGCTTCGAGCGTCGTAATGCCCGCCAAATCCCACATCTTCTTATTGATCTCTTCAAGTTTCGCTCGTGGCATCGGTGCAAGAGGCCCATTTAAACCACCTCCGCTTTGAATAATAGCCTTGCTAATCAGACCTTCGGTCAATGGAGAGGAGGCCAGTGCCTGCACGCTACACGCTCCGGCACTCTGACCGAAAACCGTAATATTATCCGGGTCTCCACCAAACTCCCGAATGTTTCTCCGCACCCACTTCAATGCCGCCAACTGATCGAAAAGACCGTAATTTCCCGACCCGTTTCCCGCATTCTCAGCAGTAAGCAACGGATGAGCCATAAACCCGCATAACCCCAATCGGTAATTAATAGTGACAAGTATTACGCCTTTCCGTGCAAAGGCTTCCCCATCGAACTCTTTTTCATGACCAAAACCTCCCGAGAATGCTCCGCCGTGGATCCAAAACATCACCGGAAGTTTTGCCGATGGACGGCCTGCCGCTGGCGTCCATATATTCAGATAAAGACAATCTTCACTGCGTTGCGGATCGCCATCACTAAAAAATTCCCTGAAATAAAACGAACGTTTATCTTGGTCTCCCTGCAGAGAAGCCGGACCAAATTCATTGCAGGGACGAACGCCATCCCATGGCTCAACAGGCTGAGGTTTCTTCCATCTCAACGCCCCAACCGGAGGCGCTGCATAAGGAATACCCTTGTAGACAATTGTGTAACCGTCATCTGCGGATTCTCCTATTATTCTGCCACTCTCTATCTCCAAAACCGGAGAGTCTGCAATGGCAGACACAAAAGTGGCGCATGCGAGAACAGATAAAATTGTTCCTTTCATGGTTGATTATTGGGTTTAGTAGTTCGTCGCACTCTTGTTGCGCTTATATACGGGCAAAAACAAGGACCGCAGCACAAATCCAAACCGACAAGTTTCGTTTCAAAAATGGCTGAAACGAAATGTCAGTTTCTATTAAAGAGTAGCGTAACGCGAATTATACGCAAACCCGGGGAATTATTTTTTCGAAGGCGTCCGTCCTGGAGAGAAATAATCACGCAATATAGCGGTTAGTTTCCGCCTGGCAATAGTCATTTGACTGTTGATCGTCCGTTCCGAAATTCCAAGCAGATCCGCAACTTCCCGGTAGCTTTTGCGTTCTTCCTTAATCAGGTAATAGATCATGCGGCACCTTTCTGGCAATTGCCCAAATGCTTTTTCAACCAGAGACTCAAGTTCTTCATGCAATACCTTGTCCTCGGGATCATCGCCTTCTGCAGCAATATGCAAGGTGAACAATTCTATTGGCTCCTGTCGAATACAGGACTTTTTCCGCAGCATGGACAATGCCTGATTGCGGATCGAAACATAGAGATAAGAATCAATCGATTTTACTTTGCAAAGGCTTTCACGGTTTTTCCAGAAACTCAAAAATACTTCAGCCACAACCTCCTTTGAGAGTTCTTCCGAATGAGTGAAATATAGGGCAAACGAATAACTCTTCGCAAAGTATTCTTTATATAACTTCTCGAATGCCAGATGGTTTCCCTCTGATATGGCTTTTAATAGCAATTGATCTTCCGGAGCCATAAAAAACGATTTGTCACAGTAAAAGTATAAAATATGCGCTTCCAAACAAAACAAGAGATGAATTCCGTAAAAAAACTGACGGCCTTTGCGTATTTTTCCCGGCGCTTCACTCTTTATAAAAAAAGGGAATATGAATAATCGGAAAATGGATGAAAAGATTCTGAAATCACAGAACAAAAAAGTCAACGAGCACACCGTTGACGACGCACATAACGATGACTTTACCACACAAGAGGCTGAGCGAATCATCCGGCGAACTACGATCGAATTCGGACCCAAAGACCAAGACCAACTGTCGCGGATACAAGAAGAGACATGGGCGGAGATTAGAACTCGCCTTTCCGATCAGGGCCGCACGATTAGCTTGCGTCGCCGAATCGTACGTACGACTGCGGCAGCAGCGGCAATACTGGCTGCTGGAATAATGACCCTATTGCTGCTCGAAAGGCCCGTAGAGATGATTGTTGTGGAGAACATGGACTCCGGAATTCGCGAACTCATGTTGGAAGACAGTACGCACGTTTGGTTGAGAAATGGTGCGAAATTATCCTATCCCAAAAAGTTTGCGAAGAACGAACGTCCCGTAACACTCACTGGCGAAGCTTTTTTCGATGTGGCAAGAGATACTTCACGCCCCTTTACGGTCAACACCAGCGCTGTGGAGATCAAGGTTCTGGGCACCCGCTTCAATGTTCAAACAGAACAAAATGGCAATATTACTGAAGTGGCGCTGGAAAGCGGTTCCGTAGCTCTACATATGCCTGGAGCGGATGTCGCGGACGTGAAAATAAAACCGGGCGAATTGGCTGTGGCCAATCAGCATGACCTGTCAATTTCTGTCTCGGAGGCCGATCCATACCTGTCATCCGCCTGGAAGGAAAAGGTCCTCACCTTCCGAGCCCGACCGTTGGACTACATCCTACAAACTCTCGCAAATGCTTATGGAATAGAGATCCGGCTCGGAAATGAGAATCTGGGAAAAACAAGCTATACCGGCAAATTCAAACGTTCGCTACCGCTGGAAGAGGTCCTGACTATCATTGGAATGAGTATACCCATCGAATATGAATTCAACGCGGACGGCTCGATAGACATCAGATAATGTCAATCGCAGCCCCTGCGGAAAAAGAAAAACTACTGACCCTAACGCTTAAAACGGTATCTGACATGAATACATCCTGATTCTTCATAAAGAAGTTCGGGAGATGCTGCAACATCCCCCGATTCGCAGACTAATCGTACACATCTGACATGAATACTAACTAATCCAACACCACAAAGGTATGAAAAAACATTCGATAATAAGGAGTTCCACTCCCCTTTATTATCTGAAAAAGTTTCTGCTACCCATGAAACTGACTTCCATTCTGTTGCTCACTACCATCTTGCAGGCACCTGCAAAAACCTCATCCTCGACAACGTTCAGCATCCATCATGCCGACATCTCGCTGGGACAGTTTTTTGAAGAAGTAGAACATAGCAGCGACTATACATTCCATTACAGAGCAAACGAAATTGACACAAACGAACGAGTGTCCGTAGATGTAACGGACGCTTCCATCCAAGACCTGCTCGACGAAGCTTTCGCTGAAACAGGAATCTCCTACTCAATCCGCAACTCCAGCATTATCCTCTCTCGGAAAAGTGCTCCGGCTCGCAATGAAGCTGTTCCCTCCCGCATAACCATCACGGGTACGGTGCGCGACACCGAGGGTGAGCGATTGGCCGGTGTGACTGTCATGGTCAAGGGTACGACTGACGGAACGATCACCGACCAGTGGGGCGAATACGAAATCCGCGTATCGGGAGAGGGCGCCCAACTCCAGTTCTCGTTCCTCGGATTCGATCAGCAGACTGTAACCGTTGGCCGCAAGACCGAGATCAACGTAACGATGAAACAAGGCTCGCAGATAGTCGATGACGTAGTGGTGGTGGGTTACGGCACACAAAAGAAGGCAAGCGTTGTCGGATCGGTACAGAGCATCGACATCGACAACCTGCGCGTCCCCAGTTCGAACCTCTCCACAGCCTTTGCAGGCCAACTGGCCGGTGTGATTGCCGTTCAGCGTTCCGGTGAGCCGGGAGCCGACGGCGCCGACTTCTGGATCCGGGGTATTTCGACATTCAGCGGCATGACTTCACCGTTGATCGTCATCGACGGCGTGAAGGCTTCGAGCGGCGATCTGAACGCACTGGACCCGGAAATGATCGAAAGTTTCTCGATCCTCAAGGATGCAACGGCCACGGCTCTCTACGGTTCGCGCGGTGCCAACGGTGTGATGATCGTAACAACCAAGTCGGGACGTGATCTTGACAAACCGCACATCAACGTCCGCGTCGAAGGCTCATACACCATGCCAACAAAGGTTCCTTCATTCGTGGACGGCCCGCGTTTCATGGAGATGTACAACGAAGCACTCTATTCCCGATCGGGGGGGGGTACACCCGTCGGGCTCTATTCTCAGGAGAAGATCGACGCAACGCGCCTCGGACTCGACCCATACGTCTTTCCAAACGTCGATTGGTACAACGAAATGTTCCGCAAAGGCTCAATGAGCCAGAACGCCAACATCTCGATCCGAGGAGGAGGCCGCAAGATGGACTATTTCAGCAGCGTGTCGTTCCATAACGACAACGGTATGCTGAGAAACTCCGACGTTTTCTCCTACAAAAATGACCTGAGGGTGCAGCGTTATGTACTACAGAACAATATCAACGTCTATGTAACTCCCACGACGCGTCTTACGGCAAAAGTCAACGCACAGCTGCGTGACTACCACGGATCCCACATGTCGGCACAGAATATCTTCGGAATGGTGATGGATGCCAACCCCGTAGATTTTCCCATCATGTTCCCCGGACAGCCCGACGAGTATGACTATGTACTCTGGGGTGGCAAAACCGGTGGAAACTACGGTTCGCACCGCAACCCATACGCCGAAATGGTGCGTGGTTATCAAGACAATTTCCAGAGCACGGTACTTGGCAACATCGAACTGCATCAGGATTTCAGCTTCCTGACCGAAGGCCTGACAGCCAGCGCCATGTTCTCGTTCAAGAATTGGAGTTCCACTACCACCACGCGCGTAGGCGGATATAACCAGTTCCAGGTGGACAACTACACGTGGAATGGCGATCATACGGGCATTTCAGGATATGATCTCGTGATGTCGAAAACCGAGCAGGATCCAACGCTGACCTTTGGCTCGGCATCGACTGGCGACCGCCAAATCTACATCCAGGCGATGATCAACTACGACCGCACCTTCGGAGAAAAACACAACGTGACGGGAATGGTCGTCTACAATCAGGAAGAGTACAGCACGAACCAGCCCACCGACTTCATCAGTTCTCTTCCCCAGCGCAAGCAGGGTATCGCGGGGCGTCTGACTTATGCCTATGACCACAAGTATCTGTTCGAGGCCAACTTCGGATATAACGGCTCGGAGAACTTCGCCAAGGGACACCGTTTCGGATTCTTCCCTTCTGTGGGTCTGGGTTACGTGATCAGCCGTGAGAGCTTCTTCCAGCCGATCATCGACGTGGTCAGCAATCTGAAACTACGCGCATCGTGGGGTCTGGTCGGTAATGACCAGGTAGGCGCGGGCCAGCGATTTGTTTACCTGTCGAACGTCGTGTTGCAGGATTCCAGCCTGAACTATACGACCGGACGAGACCAGAATTATGACCGCCAAGGCCCCAACTACAAGCGCTTCGCGAACCCGAATATCCAGTGGGAGGTAGGTGAAAAGTGGAATGCCGGTATCGACCTGGGACTCTTCAAGGGAAGCCTGAATATCTCGGCCGACTTCTTCAAAGAGAAGCGCCGCAACATCTTCCTCGAACGGCAAAACATTCCCGATGTGCTCGGGTTCAACCCGACAAGCCAGTGGATAAACATGAAGACCGTGGTCTACGGAAACCTGGGCGTCGTCGACAACCGAGGCTTCGACCTCTCGGCCGACTACTCCAAGGTATTCTCGAAAGACTTCTCCATTACGTTCAAGGGGACCTTCACCTTCGCCAGAAACAAGGTGCTTGAATACGATGAGCCCGACTACCAACGCTATCCCAACCTCTCGATCGTCGGACACCCTATCGGTGCCTATTCGGTCTATGTCGCCGACCGTCTCTTCATCGACCAAGCCGAAATCGACGCCAGTCCCTCGCAAACGGCATTGGGTGGGCTGGAAGTACGCCCGGGAGACATCAAGTACAAGGACATTGCCGACGTAAACGGCGAAACCGACGGTGTCATCAACGCCAGCGACCGCGTCTACTCGAAATACTCGAGTACTCCGGAAATTGTCTACGGCTTTGGACCGACCATACGTTACAAAAAATGGGACTTCTCGTTCTTCTTCCAGGGCGCGGCTCACGTACAGCTGCTAATGTCGGGCATCCATCCCTTCGGAACCGACATCTCTCGCAACGTACTGGACTACATTGCCGACGACTACTGGAGCGAGAGCAATCCGAACATTTGGGCCAAATATCCACGCCTGAGCAAGGAAGACAACCCCAACAACACGGTCGCATCTACCTACTGGCTTCGTAACGGATCCTTCCTGAAACTTAAGAACGTAGAGGTGGGATTCACCCACAAGATGATGCGCATCTATCTGAGAGCCACAAATCTGTTCACAATTTCCGAATTCAAGTACTGGGATCCGGAAGTAGGTAGTGGAAACGGTCTCGGTTATCCGACACAACGGGTTATCAATCTCGGAATCCAATTCAGTTTCAACAAGTAAATTCTGTGAGAAATGAAACGAAAAATAACGATACTCACACTCCTGACAATCGTCTTTTGCTGCTATTCGTGCAACTATCTGGACATCGTTCCGGACGAATTACCTACCGAAGAAGACGCTTTCAATGATCGCTATGCAGCTGAACGATACCTTTATTCCTGCTATTCACACCTGCCCAACCAACGTAATGGCGGCGTTTGGCTCATGTCAACCACCGAGGTTGCATCCAGTCTCGAACAGTCTTTCCTGCAGGGCAGATATTCTGCCACCGCTCCGGGCTACTACACGTATTGGAGTATCTGCTACGGCGCCATACGTCGTTGCTATCTGCTCATTGACAATATCGACTCCGTGCCGAGACTCGATGAAGAGACCAAAGAGAACTACAAGGCCGAAGCCCGTTTTCTGATCGCTTACTACCATTTCCTCCTGTTGCGTGCATACGGACCCATTCCCATCGTGGAAAAAGCCTATGATCTCGACACGGAAATTGCAGAGTTCCCGCCGCGGTCCAATTTCGACAAATGTGTGCAATGGATCTCTGATTTGTACGATTACGCCTACAATGGCCTGCTCGAACAGCAACCCACAAACTATTACGGTCGTGCAACCCGTCCGGCAGCCAAGACTCTCAAGGCCCTGCTGTGGCTCTACGCAGCATCACCGCTCTTCAACGGCAACACGGAGTTCTACAGCGATTCGCTAATCGATCCTGAAACAGGAGAACACCTGATGCCACAGAATTACGACGCAAACAAATGGAAGAAAGCTCTGCAATATGCACTTGAAGCGGAAACCTCGTGTAACAAGAACGGTATCAAACCCTACGACGGAAACCCTGACGATCCTGATACCGGAGAGATGCCGTACCCATCGAATATTTTCGAATGGCGTGCACGCATGACCTATATTGACCGTAATACCAACGAGTTGATCTGGGCTGACACGCGCCGCGAAAGCACCTATGACCTCCAGAATAATGCCACGCCCTACGATAACACGGGACATTCGTGGAGTAATATTGCTCCGACATTGGAGACTGTCAAACGGTTCTACACCGAAAACGGTCTGCCCATCGACGTGGATCCAGCCTACTATTCCCAGGCAGAATGGATGCAAACCGATTTGTACGAGGGAGAGTTAACTGCCAAACTGCATCTGAAGCGTGAACCGCGATTCTATGCGTGGATCTCGTTCCACAATGGTTGGTACGAAATGCAAAAGGGGGATGCAAAGCGTATACGCACATCTTACCGCAAAAACGATACCTATGGAATCGGTTCGCGAGACCGGGATTACAGCATGACGGGGTATCTGATGAAGAAAAGCGTCAGCCCATCATACAACACGATGGCCGGCCTTACACAGTTCCCCTTCCCGATTATTCGGTTGAGTGAACTCTATCTGATCATTGCCGAGGCTGCTGCCGAAGCGGGAGAGCTCGAAACTGCAAAAAACTATCTGAATAAAGTACGCACCAAAGCCGGCATCCCTACGGTCGAGGAGTCGTGGAAAAGGGTACCAGGGGTGACTCTTGATCAGAATAAATTGATAGAGATCATCCGACAAGAACGACTCATCGAACTCTTCATGGAAGGGAATCTCTTATGGGACGTTAAACGCTGGAAAGTAGCCGAACAATATGTCAAGACGCCCACAGGATTGAACATCATGGGGGCTACCGATGAGGAATTTTTCCAAGAAACGCCCGTTTCGCTCTGCAACTGGTCCTTCAACAGCCCGACCAACTACCTGCTTCCCATTCCGGAGAAAGACGTGAATGTAGTGCGCCGATTGGTACAGAACCCAGGTTATTAGACCTTCAGGTCATGCTCGTCAAACCATTAAATGAAAAAAAATGAAAAAAATATCAGAACTGCTACTTCTGTCAATTGCAGCATTATTGGCCACAAGCTGCAATGATGACAGCGGAGCTGTCACTCCGGCAATGATCTCGAACTTGCAGGCAGAGCCGCAAGAAGGGGCCATTCTCCTTACGTGGGACAACCCCACCGAAGGAGACTATCTCTATGCTCAGGTTCAATATGTAGATCCGTTGACAAATGAACTCAAAAAAGTAAATGTCAGCCATTTTGCGGACGAATATCTCCTCTCGGGGCTTTATCAGAAGAACGGTGCATATACTTTCAAAGTCTATTCCGTGAGTTCGACCGGAACCGTCAGCTCGACCTGGGAGGAGGTGAGCGCCACCGCGCTCCGCGTGCCTCCTACCGTGACAGCCGGCCCCCCAGAACCTATCCAACTGTCAGCAGATATGCTTTCATCCGACTTCACGGAACCGCAGGAAGGTAGCTTGGCAAATCTGATTGACGGCAATCCAGCCACATACTGGGCTTGCTTATGGAGCAGTACCTCTGAGTCTTATCCACAGTGGATTCAGATTGACCTTAAGGAACCGGTGCAAGGCGTGAAAATCAAGACAACAAACCGGGCCACCAGTGGATACACTCCGAGCGTGGTCGACATCCAAGGGAGTAACGATGGTGTGGATTGGACGACATTGGGCTCCATTGCCGCCGGCACGATCCCGGACGTATCAAATGGGGTTTATGAGACTCCCGTGATGTCCGTCTATCCCGAGACCGGAGCTACTTTCACCAAGATCCGATACACCGTGAACAAAGTTGTCCTGCAGGATACATGGCCTCTCTGGTGTATGGCGGAGCTCGAACTCTCAAAAGTATCTTTCAAGGTTATCGACCCGGAAGCTTGATAACGTTATGCGGCGACGGCATGGGCTGACAGAATCGGCCCGTGCTGTCCGCAGCATCCGGCGGCAGGCGGAACTCCGCTCCGCCGTACCCGGATACAATCCACGACAGAGCGTCCGGGTAAATTGACCAACACAAATCATATACCATGAAAATGAACACATTATTGATGATTCCGCTGCTGTTGTTGGGAGCAAACTCATGCAGCAGCGCAGATGAAACGACGCCCGGCCCCACCACCCCGTCGCCGGATACCTATGTCCCGGGCAGCACCGCAGGCATCGACGGCGACATCCGGATCGAGATCGCTTCGGGTGAAGCCAGCGAGTTCCAGTTAGACGAAAATATCGAAAAGTCGTGGGACGGCGACATGAGTACCCTCTACCATTCGCCGTGGTCGGGACCGGCCAACTTCCCGGTTACCCTCGAATATCGGTTCGAGAATCCCGAGAATGTCGACTACCTCGTCTACAAACCCCGCCAGGATGCCGAAAACGGACTGTTCGGAGAGTTCGAACTCTTTGTCGCCACCGAAGCCGAGCCTGAATTCGTCAAACTGGGCGACTACGATTTCCAAATGAGCTCCACACCCTCGACGATCCTCTTTGACCGGCGGATTGAGGGTGCCACCGCTTTCAAATTCTCCGTCAAGAGCGGCGGCAATGACTTCGTCAGTTGTGCCGAGATGGAGTTCTACCGTTACGGCGACAATAACCTTACTGCCTACAACGAGATCTTCGCCGATCAGACGCTCTCGGAATTGCGATCCGATGTGACGCGAGAGCAAATCGAAAAAATGGGCAACGAATTCTTCCGGACAATCGCCCTCGCATTACTGGACGGAACCTATGAAACGGAGTTCCGCGTACAGGAATACGAAGCCTATCCGACGCTCAAAGAGACAGCCAAAATACTGAAAACCAGCAATTACAATCCCTTTGAGAATCCGACGGGAATCTACTTTCCGTCGGGCAGCGACGTCGTAGTGATAGTGGGTGATACCTACGGGGAAAGTCTAGCCTTGCGCATTCATAATTTTTCCAACGACTCCGACGACACCTTCGCCCTGCGCACGGGAATCAACAAGTTATCGGTGAGAAGCAATGGACTGGGCTATATCTCCTACTACAC
This sequence comes from Alistipes sp. An116, assembly GCF_002161005.1. Lineage (NCBI taxonomy): Bacteria > Pseudomonadati > Bacteroidota > Bacteroidia > Bacteroidales > Rikenellaceae > Alistipes > Alistipes sp. An116. Next base: position 61,688 of record NZ_NFLR01000010.1, on the reverse strand, counting down.
GACCAACTGGAAGAGCGCCAAACCCGTGAAAATTCACATCGCCAGCGGCAAGGTTAATGGCTATTTCGATCTGGCAAAGCACACATCGGCCGACTGGAAACGGCTGATCGACGGCGCCGTATCCACCTATTTCGACCTGAAGGGAAAGAGCGTGAACCTTGCCTTCACGACCGAGGACCTGCGCACATACTGCTCGGACGGATACGAACTTATGCAGGTCTACGACGAACTGGTCACCATGGAGCACGAAATCATGGGGCTGGTCAAATACAACCTCCGACCCAAAAACCACATGTTCGGCCGCACCGTCGCTTCGGGATACTTCGCCGACGGCGTGGGCGTGGGCATCGACAAAAATTCGATGAAGCAGGCCGTCGACGTCAGTCTGATCCGCAATTATATTTGGGGCCCGGCCCACGAATTTGGCCATGTCAACCAAATACGTCCCGGATTAAAATGGTTGGGAACCACAGAGGTAACGAATAACGTCTATTCAGCGCTCGTGTCGTACCACTACACGGTACGATCTCTCTCGAAACCGAGAATTGTTACATCGACACCAATGGTAATCGTGAACTCGGCGGTCGCATGAATTGCTACCTTACCTATGGTGTCGCTCATGGCGAACCGTGGATGTTCCAGTTCGGACAAGACAAGATGACAGGGTATGCAGAAACCGGAGGCGACCATATTGTCAAATTGTGTCCATTATGGCAATTGATGCTCTACTACCGACTATCTGCTGGAGCCTCATGGCAGAAACCCGATTGGTACGCGGACGTAGCGCAGATCGTACGGGAAACGGATGACGCAAACTTCACCAATGGACAACACCAACTGAACTTCATGCGCAACACCATGGACGTCATCCATGAAGATTTAACCGATTTCTTCATCACTGCCGGGTTGTTAAAACCCATTGACAAAACTTTCGACGACTACGGCGTGGGAACTATCACAATTACCGAGGAGGATGTGGCAGAACTGATTGACTACGCAAAGAAGTATCCCAAACCCGCCTCTCCGGTTATATACTACATCTCGTCTCAAAGCCTTCCGGTTTACGTAAAGCAGTTACCCGTCGAGGGCACGTATGGGAACGGCATTACAGATAATGGCAATGGCACATTCACCGTATCACACAACATTTGGAAAAACGTGACGGTCTTCGAGACTTACCGTGGCGAAACACTCGATCGCGTAACCATGGTAGGCACTGACTCTCCGGATCGCAGCAGCACACTCGTGCGCTATCCCGCAGGATCGACCCGCATTGAGGCTGTTGCCTGGGACGGTAAACGTACTCTGGTTTACGGGACGCGTTAGTCTTGTTCCAAAACAGAATGCAATCCAATGAGAAGAAAGGGTGGCAACTAACGCCCGTTGACAATGAGCGTGTCAGTTGTCATCCTTTTTCATTATCTGAACAATCATTCAGTAATATTCCAAGTCCAGACATGAAACGTAAAATCAGCATACTTACTGTTTTTTTTCTAACCTTTATCGTGCTCTCCGGCTTTGCACGCAAGGCCGAAAAATACATGGATCCGACACTCCCTGTAGAGCAACGGGTCGAAGACCTGCTTAAACGCATGACTCTCGACGAGAAAATCGCTCAAATGGACATGGTGGGAGTATGGTCGTTCGATGAATTCAAAGAGAGCGAAATGATCCGCACTACCGGTGTAGGGGCATTTATTGGCGAATTGACACCAGAACGCTACAATGAAGTGCAGTCTCTCTCTGAAAAATCCCGCCTGAAAATCCCGATGCTCGTCGGCGTGGACGCCGTGCACGGATACGGCGTACTGCAAAACCGCACGATCTTCCCCACATCCATCTCCATGGCCGCAACATTCAATCCGACACTGGTGAACCATGCTGCCCAGATTGCAGCCAAGGAGATTCGAAATGCCGGGAACCAATGGACCTTCGCACCAACCCTTGATATCGTGCAGGACGCACGATTCGGACGAACCGGCGAAACTTACGGCGAGTGCCCATTTCTGACGACCGTCATGGCTCGCAGTGCCATCAGAGGCTATCAGAACCACGAAAATCCGCAACATCGTGTCGCGGCATGCGTCAAGCACTATGTGGGCGGCAGCGCCTCGGTAGGGGGTGTAAACCATGGCAATGCCGAAATCTCGGAACGGATGCTCCGCAGCGTGTTCCTTCCGCCCTTCCAGGCTGCCGTCGAAGAGGGGGTGATGACACTCATGCCCGGGCACAACAACGTAAACGGTATTCCGATGCATGCTTCCAAATGGTTGTTGACCGACATGCTCAAGGAGGAATTCGGATTCAACGGCTTCATCATCACGGATATGGGAGACATCGAAAACCTGCGGGAAGATCGCATTCACGGCGTAGCTGCGGATCAAAAAGACGCCGTTCGTCAAGCAATCTCCGCCGGAGTAGACATGCACATGTTTACGACCGATAATACGGAACAAGGGCAGCAAATGTTTCAAGGCAACCTGCGCGAACTCGTACGCGAACACAAAATCTCCATGAAGACAATCGATCAGGCCGTCCGACGTATCCTGACCGTGAAGTTCGAGCTGGGACTTTTCGAGAACCGTTATGTTGAACTCCCGACGGAGCAAAACCCCGGGTACGGAGGGGACGAGGCCAACAACCTGGCCCTGGAGGCTGCACGCCAGTGCGTCGTACTGCTTAAAAACGAAGGGGGACTGTTACCGCTTGACAAAGCGAAATATCGCCGGATTCTCGTCACAGGGCCCAATGCGGCGAATCAGTCGATGCTGGGAGACTGGACGACACTTCAACAAGACGAAAATCATTATTATACGTTATTGCGCGGTATTCGTGAATGCGTGGGTGACAAGTGTGAGATCGTCTACAGCAACAGCGGCCGCATAAAAGGCAGGAAATCGGACGTCACGGTAGAAACCACCGATCCCGTTACGCAGAGCCGTCAATTGGAGGAAGGCGGAGAACTAAACGAATTCGCAATCGAAGACGCCGTCGAAAAAGCGAAACAATGCGACCTTGCGATCATCGCCGTAGGAGGGTACGGAATACGCACGGACTGGGGACTACGTACTTATGGCGAATCTGCGGATCGGCCAACCATTGATTTCTATGGCAGACAAGAAGAACTGATTCGCAGAATTGCCGAAACCGGAATTCCTGTTGTTGCGGTAATAGTGACCGGTACGGCGCTTAACAACCCGTGGACTACGGAAAACATTCCTGCAATTGTGAATGCCTGGGAACCAGGAATGTATGGCGGGAAAGCCGTCGCGGAAGTGCTCTTCGGCCAGGTCAATCCATCGGGCAAACTCCCCATCACAATTCCCAAAACCGCAGGACAAATCCCCATGTACTACTACCAAACAAAATCGCGCTACACGACAGGCTACGCTCTCGGCTCCGGTCGCAGCGACGACCAGCCTGCTTTTTGTTTCGGTCACGGATTGAGCTACACATCATTCGACTACAACAACCTGCAGGTTTCATCCGAACATCTCGAAGAAGGAAAGCCTTTGGAAGTAAGCGTGGACATCACCAACATTGGTTCACGTGGCGGTTACGAAACAGTCATGCTCTTCATTAACGACTGTATTTCGAGCGTTGTAACGCCCCTCCACTATCTGAAAGGTTTTGAAAAGGTATGGCTCGATCCCGGACAGACAAAAACCGTAACCTTACAGGTCCCGTTCAATGAGTTCGGTTTGTGGAATGCCGACATGGAGTATGTCGTCGAACCGGGAGAATTCGAGCTGAAAATAGGAAGCTCTGTTAACGACATAAAACTGAAAAAAACAATCGTTTATTAGTGTATGGCCTGGCAAATAAACCATCCACAAGTTCCAGACATCACACCGTCCTATCATCTATTATGAAGATTTTTCGTTTCACAGGCTATTCTGTGTTTTCTTTTGTGCTTTCATGGATGATTCTTTTCCATCCACAGGTCCTTGCAGGGAAGGAAGCGCAACTCCCATACCACCGGGACATAAACGTCATATCGGTCAACAAGCAACCTCCACGCAGTTCGTTCATGGTTTACGAGAATCGGCAAGCGGCACTGAGCAACGATTATTCGGCAAGTCGTTATTACCTGTTATTGAACGGCACCTGGAGATTCCTTTTCAACGACGATTTCCGCAACCTGCCCGTGGAAGCAACCGATCCTGCCACGGACGTCTCCAACTGGCCAGAGATAAAGGTTCCTGGCAATTGGGAATTCCAGGGCTTTGGTACCGCTTTGTATGTCAATCATCCATTCGAATTCGCCACTTCGAACCCAATTCCCCCGACTTTGCCCGAAACAATTCCCGGCGGGATCTATCGCCGGAACTTTCAGGTACCGACCGATTGGGAGGGACGTAACGTATACCTCCACATTGCAGGCGCAAAATCCGGAGTGTATGTCTATGTCAACGGCGAGGAAGTTGGATACAGTGAAGATTCAAAAAATCCAGCCGAATTTTTGATAACGCCCTATCTAAAAAGCGGAGAAAATACGCTGGCGCTGAAAATCGCCCGCTGGAGCACCGGATCATACCTTGAATGTCAGGATTTCTGGAGAGTTAGCGGTATCGAACGCGATATCTTTCTCTGGTCGCAGGCTCCGGTCTCACTGGCAGATTTTCGCGTGCAATCGACACTTGACAACAGCTATTCAGAGGGGATCTTCCGATTAGAAATGGATCTTCGCAACAGTCGTACTACGGCTGCCGACGCGCGAATCGCGGTCGAATTGTCCGATGCAGAAGGTACAATCGTCTTCAACAGCCTTGCAGAGACGTCTGTCCCGGCACAAGGCAAACAGACGGTGGTCTTCGACAAACGATTCGAACAAATATTGAAGTGGACGGCCGAGACACCGAATTTATACCGGCTCTTGATGCGAATTGATACGGACAACAAGTCGGAATATATACCCTTTCGAGTCGGCTTCCGTCGCATCGAGATCCGGGAAAGCGACGAATGGCGCGAAGGCAAGCGATTACGTCTGCTCTACGTCAACGGACAACCCATCAAACTAAAAGGGGTAAACATACACGAACACAGCGAAAAAGGAGGGCACTACGTAACAGAAGAGGAGATGCGGCGCAATTTTGAGTTGATGAAGCGCAACAACATAAACTCAGTACGGCTGGCCCATTATCCACAAGACAGACGTTTTTATGAGATGTGCGATGAGTACGGGTTCTATGTCTACGACGAAGCCAATATCGAGTCCCACGGCATGTACTACACCATCTGGCAGGACGACATGCGCAAGGGCAGCGAAGGACATCTGGATGGGAAAAAGCGGGGGACGCTTGGACACAATCCTGATTGGCTTCCGCACCACATTGAACGTGTGGTGAATATGTTTGAGCGCAACAAAAACTATCCCTGTATCACGATCTGGTCGCTGGGCAATGAGGCAGGCAATGGATTCAACTTCTACAACGCCTACGTAACGCTCAAAAATCTTGACAGCGGATGGATGGAGCGTCCGGTATGCTATGAACGCGCTGGTTGGGAATGGAACACCGACATGTACGTACCTCAGTATCCGTCTGCAGCGTGGTTACGCAGTATTGGTGAAAAGGGCGCCGACAGGCCTGTCGTGCCGTCGGAATACTCCCATGGCATGGGCAATTCGAACGGGGACCTGTGGGGACAGTGGCAGGCAATCTATGCGCATCCGCATCTACAGGGCGGCTACATCTGGGATTGGATCGATCAGGGTATTTTAAGGCACGATTCTGAGGGGGATCCTTACTGGGCCTACGGCGGCGACTACGGCAACGAGTTCACTCCCTCTGATGGCAATTTTCTGGCCAATGGTATCATAGGACCCGATCAGAAGCCACATCCGTCCATGAGCGAGGTAAAATATGTCCACCAAAACATTGGTTTCGAGGCTGTCGATCTGGCCCATGGAAAAGTAAAAATCACCAACCGATTTTACTTCACCGATCTGTCGGACTATCAGCTCAGTTATGCGGTATGCCGTAACGGCCATCCGGTGCGGACCGGCGTATTGGATCTCGATCTGCCTCCGCAGGAGTCGCAGGTGGTGACACTTCCCGTCGATCGACTCAAAGTCGCTCCGGGTGATGAATACTTTCTCAACTTCAAAGTTACCTCGTTGCATCCGACATCGCTCGTCCCGGCCGGGCATATCATTGCCAACGAGCAGTTCGAGTTACCATTCAAGAGAGAGAAGGGGCCCTTCGCTCCGGGGAAAAACATCGAAATGGAGGTGGAGGAACGAGGGACTACCGTATGCATACGTTCACATAGTGTCGAATTCACATTCGACACGGCACTGGGCATACCGACCTCCTATCGGGTTGACGGTACGGAGTATTTTGACAAGGGATTCGGCATTCGTCCCAATTTCTGGCGCGCTCCAACAGACAACGATTATGGCAATGGCGCCCCGCTCCGTCTGCAAATCTGGAAAAGCATTTCAAACAATCCCCAAATGAGAGCTTACCACATCACACACGGTCAAGATTGTGTGAAACTTGCTGTCGAATATGGCTGGAAGATGCCGGAAGAGGGACTGGAATACCTATCGTACCGGATGGATTACACCCTTTATTCCAGCGGAGAACTTCATTTGGCACTGCATTTCGAGCCTCAACAGAAAGAACGTCATTACAATCTGGAGCAACTGAATGCCGGGACACACGACGGTGCCATTGCCACTTCCACCCCAAAAACCGAGGATGAAATGCAAAAGGTTCACAAGGTACTCGAAATTCCGCGTATCGGAGTGCGGTTCCGCATGCCTCAGCTTTTCGACAACATCCTGTATTTCGGTCGTGGTCCCGAAGAAAATTACGCGGATCGTTACAGGGGAACTACCGTGGGAATCTATTCGGCAAAGGCATGGGACCTCTATACACCTTATATACGGCCGCAGGAAAATGGTCATCATACCCAAACACGGTGGATGGCTGCAACAGACATCCGAGGAAAAGGGCTTCTGATCGTTGCGGATTCGCTGATGGAATTCAATGCCCTGCGAAACAGTATCGAAGACTTCGATGGTCAGGATTCGGCCAAACCTTACCAATGGAACAATTTTTCGCAACAAGAGATCGACAGTCGCGACTACGACCATGCCGCCAATCGTTTGCGCAAACAGACGCACGTGAACGATATTAAGCCGCGGGATTTTGTTGAGGTATGCCTTGACGGACGACATCAAGGTGTCGCCGGATACAACAGTTGGGGGGACCGGCCACAACCTTATGCCACGATTCTCTCCAATCAGGAATACCTTTGGGGATTCACGCTGGTTCCCGTACGATCGATCCATAAAGAACTCAACAAGAAAATCAGACTGAAATACTAACCCTTTTATGACTAACATTTGTGTGAAAGACGATTCGGTTTCGATGGCTTTGCAAAAAAGTTTCACCTGTACAAGGCCATGTTTACAGTTTTTCCGGCCACATCGCTGATAAACAGATAAAAGTCAAACCGATGCATCCTAATTGCAACGCTCCGGACATTGGTTGAAATCGATCTCTTTCACACAACAAACAACTAAACCGATGACCCGATATCTATTCGTCCTACTGTGTCAGGTTCTGACGGCTACGGCAAGTATGGCACAAGCGACACACACAGACTGGCAAATTTCAACACAATCCTATGCAGACCCGTACCACGGCGTGACATTAGCCAATGGCGGCATCGGGATTTTGCCTTGGCGAGAACCGTTTTCCATACGCCACGTGATGCTGAACCATGTATTTGACGCTCATGCCGAACACGGTATCAGCCGCGTATTGCCGGGACTGAATCCCTTTGTACTCAACGTATCCCTGGACGGGCGCAATGTCTCCGACACGCCTCTATCCGAATGGATTCAGGAGCTTGACATGCGTCATGCTCTTCTACGCACCACATTCGTAGCCGACAGCAAAGCGCGTATCTCATACGACATCAGAGCTTTACGCAATATGCCATACGCCGGAGTAATTCACGTCAACATTGAAGCGATAGATGACCTATTTCTTTCTGTCGACAACACGACCGTCACACCAAACGAATACGAACCGGCAAAATCCTCTGCTTTGGAACTGACAGTCAATGACACCCAAATTCGGTATCGACGATCTTGGGCCACAGCCCGACACCGAGGGGTCAACGTATCCGCCTCCGCAGTGCTGCTCTTCGATCCGGAGCGAATGGTCGACCAGAACTGCTCGGATGAACGAAATCGAATTAGCATATCATTAAAAAAGGGGGGAACATTTTACCTTCGATCTGATTGCAGCCATTTGCTCCGACCGAGACTTCATTGATCCATGGAATGAATCCGACCGCGAAGTAATCTATGCGGTCAAAGAGGGTATGGACAGGTTAATATCGCGACACAATGCTTTATGGGAGGAACTATGGCAAGGCGATATTGAGATCGAAGGAGACGATGAGGCACAACAGGCTGTCCGGCTGGCCCTCTATCATCTCTATTCGTTCGCACGGGCGGACAGCAGACTAAGTATTCCTCCTTACGGACTCTCATCTCAAGGATACAGTGGACACATCTTTTGGGATACCGAACTATGGATGTATCCCCCGATGCTCTTCCTTAACCAGGGTATTGCCGAATCGATGATTAACTACCGCATTGACCGTCTGCCTGGTGCAAGACGCAAGGCTCTTGCCTACGGATACAGGGGAGTCATGTTCCCCTGGGAAAGCGATGATGCCGGAGAGGAAGCTTGTCCTACTTGGGCTTTGACCGGACCTTTTGAACACCACATCACTGCTGACATCGGAATCGCAGCATGGAACTACTACTGCATGACACGCGATCTCAACTGGCTACGCAAGGAAGGATGGTCGCTTCTACGTGAAGTCGCAGATTTTTGGACAAGCCGAGTCGAACGAAATAAAGACAATACATATTCGATTCGCAATGTCGTCTGTGCTGATGAATACGCGGAAGGAGTAGATGACAATGCTTTCACCAATGGCGCCGTAATGAAAGCATTGCAGGCAGCTGTAAAAGCAGCCCGCCTATGTGGGGAAAAAGCCCCCGGAATATGGACGGAAATAGCTGAAAAGATCCGTATTCCCCATTTTGAGGACGGAACGACCCGCGAATACGAAGGGTACGACGGCAGATTGATCAAACAAGCTGATGCAAATCTGTTGGCATACCCGCTCGGGATCGTCACAAACAAGGAAGATATTCGCCGCGATCTGGAATATTACGAGCCACGAATTGATGCCGGACCAGCCATGTCATACTCCATACTCGCACTACAACATGCTCGTCTGGGTGATGGAGAGAAAGCATATGAACTGTTCATTAAATGCTATCAACCGAACCGCGTTCCTCCATTCGGTATTACGGCAGAATATGCAGGCTCTACCAACTGTTACTTTGCAACAGGGGCTGGAGGAATGCTTCAGGCTGTAATCAATGGATTTTGCGGCCTGGATATCTCGGATAAGGGAATCACACAAAATCCTTCAGCTCTGCCGAAACACTGGAAACGAGTGACCGTAAAAGGTGTCGGCCCTGACAGAAAAAGCTACACACGCACACACTGATATTCGCAAACCAGGCAGTATCTCAAAAAGTGTGTCCGGGAAGGGTCTCTCAGATCTTTCAGATATACATATACTAATCCTTAAATTCAGATCGACACGCTAAGCGTGTTGATCTGAATTTTTCCTCTTTCAATCGGGGACTGATTACCGATCTTGGCCGATTCGGGTCATCGGTCTCAAGGACGATTCCTTATCCATTCTTTCATACGGATAGAGCCATTAAATACCTCAAGCCTTATGAATGATAAAAGAATCAAATATCTGATCGAAGGAATCAGCAAAGACATCATCGCCTATTTGATGGAAGACAAGGGAATAAAAATGACCGATGCGATTTCCGTATTTCACAATTCGGAGACTTTTGCCAAACTCTCCGATCCGAATACGGGACTTTACATAGTGAGTTCGGCCTATGTATATGCAATTCTGAAAGCAGAATTAAGATTTGGGAAAATCACGCTGGAATAAACATATTCGTAAGTCACAAATTAAATTGTACATTTAAGAAAAATAATATAATTTTACATCGAGTCTAATGCAGACAAACCCCTGTCAAATAACGACAGTGATTTGTGACTGATTTGTGACCGGATAAGAAAATCGCACATCAAGTCCCTGCAAATTAGTGAATTAGGCTATAATATTCTGAACCCAGCGGGTTCTTAATTGCGATATGCGGCTGCCTGAGTGTCTTCGTCCGAACCGTCGGCAAAGATCCGGGACGGCACCGACGGAGGAGCCGATCCGCATCAGCGGCGCCGGATGCGGGCCGTGGCGTACATGCCCGGGCGGAACTGCGGATTCTGCTCCGCAATGCGCACATAGACGTCGATCGAGCGGTTTTCGCTGTTGACCTGCTGACCGATCATCGCAACCGTACCATGGAACGTCTGAAGGTCCATGCCGTTGACGCGGAACTCGACCTGATCACCGATCATCAGATGCGGCAGATCCTTCTCATAGGCCGTCAGACGGAGCATCATTTCGCGCTTGTCGACAATCTCGCACAGCGGCTCGCCCACGTCGAAATGGCGGCCGATATTCATCTTCACGTCGGCCACATAGCCGCTGATCGGCGCCTTGACCTCCAGCAGCGGCGCAATCCCCCGACTCAGCAGACGGGTCGTATCCACACCCAGCAAGGCCAGCTGAGCGGCGGCAGCCTCCATGCGGCTGCGCATCGAGAGATACTCGGCACGGCTCTGCTGGTAGCGTTTCTGCGAAGAGGCCTCCTCGCGCGAAAGCGTCTGCTGACGCAGATACTCCGTACGCAGGTATTCGTACTGCGCATGGCTGTCCAGGTAGGTCTGCTGCAGGGTGATGAACTCCGGATTTTCGAGCGTCGCCAACACGTCGCCCTGCTTGACATAGGCGCCGGGAAGCAGCGTGGTGCTCCGGACCGATCCACCCATGGTCAGAGTCACCGTGGCACGGTGCTGCGGCGGAATGGCCAGCGTTCCATTGAAGAGCGTTTCATTCGGAACCGACGTGGCTCCCGACGCCGCATCAACCGCGGCGTCGGCCGGCTCAGCGGCCGCAAGTTCGACCGTATCGGCCGTCTGAACGGCCGCGGAGGCCGGATCGGCAGCCGTCGACGAGGTCCCCGAATTCGAGCAGGCCCCGAGCAGCAGGGTCAAGGGAAGAAATATCTTTTTCATAAGACTTGTTTTTAGCGGTATAATTCGTATTCGAGTGCGGCAATATTGTACTGGTTGAGCGTTTCGACGTAGCCCCGGCGGATCTCAAGCGCCGTATTGAGGCTCAGGATATATTCGGCAATGCTCGTCTCGCTGTTGGCCAACTGGAGCTTGGCGGCGCGGATGAGCGTCTCGGCCTCCGGAAGCGCCGACTCCGTGTAGTAGCGCAGGCTCTCGCCGTAACGCCGCAGCGAGGCTTCGAGCTCGGTCACCCGATTGGTCACCGTGCGCAGGTTCATCTCCGCCTCGTTGCGGGCGATACGGGCATCGGCCTTCGCCTGGCGGATCCGGCTGCGCTGCGAATTGAAGAAGATCGGGAACGATGCGCCCACCACATAGGCGTTCAGTCCCTTGTCCGGAAGGATGTTCTGCCGCTGGTAACCCAGCGAGAACTCCGGGAAGAAGCGGCTCTTCTCCACCTTGACCCGGGCCTCCGCTTCGCGCACCTGCGAGTCGTAGTAGCTGCGCTGAAGATCGGCCGAGACCTCGGGCGTCGGGGTGAACTGACGAAGGGTCGTATCGGCCGGCGCAAGCGGCTGATCCGAGTAGCAGGCCCACTGCAGACGCGCGGCCGCCACCTTGTGCTCCTCCTCGGCCTGGAAGAGCCTGTTGCGCATCTCGGCGGCCATCGTCGCCGTCATGCTCAACTCCAGGCGCGTGATGTCGCCCTGTTCGTAGCGCAGCCGGCTCGTGCGCGAAAGCTCCGTGGCCAGCGTATTCTGGTCGGCATAGAGCCGGCACAGCTCCTGCGTATAGAGGTAGTAGGACCACGCCCGCTTGACCTCGGCCACAACCTCGCGGCGAACCAGCTCCTTGTAATGACCTCCGGTTTCGATCTGCCGGCGGACCAGCGCATTCTTGTAGAAGGGGGTCAGCAGCGAGCCCACCGACTGGGTGATGCTGATCTCCCGGTCGTTGCGCTCCGTTCCGTTGAGCTGGCCGAAGGAGTAGTCGACCGTCGTCGGAGCCAGCTCCCACGACTCGCCGCGCATGGCCCGGCTGCGTTCGATCGACGCCTCGGCCGACTGCAGGCGGGGATGGTTCTCCACGGCCATGGCGACCGCTTCATCGAGGGTCACCCGCTGCTGGCCGTGTCCCTCGGTCGGCAGCACAAGCAGCATCGGCAGCAACAGCATCGGGAAGAAGCGGCGCAGGAACGTGCGGCGACGAAGCAGCGGCGCCTCACCGACCAGCCGGTAGAAGACCGGAACGACGAAGAGCGTCAGAAGCGTCGAGACGAAGAGTCCGCCGATCACCACCGTGGCCAGCGGGCGCTGCACCTCGGCTCCGGCCGTCGTGGCCACGGCCATCGGCACGAAGCCCAGCGAGGCAACCAGACCCGTCAGGAAGACCGGACGAAGCAGATGCTGCGTACCGCGTGCAATGACGCGGCGCGTCGAAAGTGGATAGGGTGTCATGTCACGCAAGGCATTGAAATGGTTGATCATCAGGATGCCGTTGAGCACGGCCACGCCGAACAGGGCGATGAAGCCCACTCCGGCCGAGATGCTGAACGGAAGTCCGCGCAGCCACAGGGCCAGAATGCCGCCGATGATCGACAGCGGCACCGTCGAGAAGACCACCAGCGTGTAGGTCACGCTCTTGAAGGCGAAGAAGAGCAGCAGCAGGATCAGCAGCAGCGCCACGGGGATCACCACCAGCAGCGTGCGGATGGCATTCTGCAGATTCTCGAACTGTCCGCCGTATTCGAAGTAGTAGCCCGGTTTGAGCGAGACGTTCCGCTCGAGGCTCTCCCGGATGGAGGCCACCACCTGCTGGATGTCGGCATCACGCACGTTCACCCCGATCACCACGCGCCGTTTCGTGGCGTCGCGGTTGATCTGCAGCGGACCGTTCACCAGATCGATCGTCGCCACCTCGCTCACAGGAAGCTGGATGCCGTCCGACGTGCGGATGAAGAGCCGGTCGAGGTTCAGGTCGGCCACCTTGCGCTGGTCAAGCCGTACGACCAGATCGAAGCGCCGCTCGTTCTCGAAGACCGTCCCGGCCGTCTCGCCCGCATAGGCCGAGCGGATGATGCTGTTCAGCTCCTCGATATTGATGCCGTAGCGGGCGATCTTCGCACGGTCGTAGTCGACCACCAGCTGCGGAAGACCCATGGCCTGCTCGACCAGCACGTCCGAAGCGCCGGGAACCTGCCCGACATACCGCGCCGCCTCCTTGGCCTTGGCGTAGAGCTCGGCCATATCCTCGCCGTAGAGCTTGATGGCGATATCGGCCTTGGCACCGGTCATCAGCTCGTTGAAGCGAAGCTGGATCGGCTGGCTGAAGTTGAACTCCACGTCGGGAATCGTATCGAGCGCCGCCTTCATCTTCTCGACCAGTTCGGCCCGCGACGTGGCGCTGGTCCACTCCTCGAAGGGCTTCATGACGATCATCACGTCGGCATCCTCCACGGCCATCGGGTCGGTCGGGACCTCCGCCGTACCGATCTTCGCCACCACATGCCTGATCTCCGGGAAGTTGTCCATCAGAATCTGCTCGGCGTGCTCCGAGACGGCGATGCTCCGCGTGAGCGAGCTTCCGGCCGGAAGGGTCATCTGCATGGCGAAGTCCCCCTCGTCGAGCGTCGGGATGAACTCGGCGCCCAGGCGCGTGAAGAGCAGCAGGCTTCCGATGAAGGCCGCCACCGCCACGCCGACCGTCGTCCAGCGGAACCGCAGGCAGACACTCAGACACCGCTGGTAGATGCGGTTCAGCCATACGAAGAAGCGGTCGGCAAGCGTCGGCTTGGCCTGGATGCGCCGCTTGAGGAAGAGCGACGACATCATCGGCACGTAGGTCAGCGAGAGGAACAGTGCTCCGATAATACAGAATACCAGCGTCTTGGCCATCGGCGTGAAGTACTTGCCCTCGATGCCCGTCAGCGTCAGGATCGGGAAGAAGACGATCAGGATGATGATTACGGCGAAGGTCGCCGAGCGCACCACGTTGCCCGCGCCCGAGATGATCTGCTCGTCCATCTCGTGACGCGAGAGCGTCCGGCCGAGGTTCTGACGGCCGTAGAGATGGGCCAGAATACCCTCGACGATCACGATCGAACCGTCGACCACGATACCGAAGTCAATGGCGCCGAGACTCATCAGGTTGGCCGAAACCCCGAACAGCCGCATGAGAATGAAGGCGAAGAGCATCGCCAGCGGGATCACCGACGCCACGATCAGTCCGGCCCGGACGTTGCCCAGGAAGACGATCAGCACGATGAAGACGATGATCGCCCCCTCGATCAGGTTGCGGATGACGGTCGAGATGTTGCGGTTGACCAGCTCCGAACGGTTCAGATAGGGCGAGATCGTGACCCCTTCCGGCAGCATCTTCTGGATCTTCGCGACCCGCGACTCCAACTCCCGGGTCACCACGTTGGCATTCGCACCCTTGAGCATCATGGCGATGCCGCCCACGCATTCGCCCTTGCCGTCGCGCGTCATGGCGCCGAAGCGTTTGGCCGAACCGAACTTCACCGTCGCCACATCACTCACATGGATCGGGATGCCGCCGCGGTTGGCCACGACGATCTGTCGCACGTCGTCCAGCGACGAGATCATTCCCTCCGAACGGATGTAGTAGGCCCGGTTGACCTTTTCGATGTAGCTGCCGCCCGTATTCTGGTTGTTGCGGCTCAGCGCCTCGAAAACATCCCCGATGGTGATGTTGAGCGAATAGAGCGCATCGGGATCCACGGCCACCTCGTACTGTTTGAGGTAACCGCCGAAACTGTTGATCTCGACAATGCCCGGAATGCCCGACAACTGTCGCTTGACAATCCAGTCCTGGATCGTACGCAGCTCCATGGCGTCGTAACGGTCTTCGTAGCCCGGAGCCACATCGAGCGTATACTGGTAGATTTCGCCCAGACCCGTGGTGATGGGCATCATCTCCGGCGTGCCGAGTTCGGGCGGGATCTCGCCGGCCACGGTCTGGATCTGTTCGTTGATCAACTGGCGCGCATCGAGGATCGGAACGCTCTCCTTGAAGACAACCGTCACGACGGACAACCCGAAACGCGACACGGAACGGATCTCCTCGACATGCATGATGTTGCTCATCGCCACTTCGATCGGGAAGGTGATCAGCTGCTCAACCTCCTGGGGAGCCAGCGTCGGTGAAACCGTCACGATCTGCACCTGGTTGTTGGTGATGTCCGGCACGGCATCAACCGGCAACGTCAACATCGCATAGATGCCTCCCGCAAGCAGGAAAAGCATCGTCAACCCGATGAAGAGCTTTTTCGTAACCGCAAAGCGAACTATGGTTTTAAACATACTTTGGTAATATGGATTCGCACAAAAATACACAATCAAGCGTCACATGGTGCAAAAAAAAGGCGGAAAATACCATTTTCCGTCCTGACGCTCCTCAGTCCCCCCCCCTCCCGAACCGCAACAACTTACAGCCGCTGTCGACCGTATTTACGCTCAAAGAGCGCGGCATTGCGCTGCCCCCACTCGATCATCGAGTCGATGATCGGCAGTAGCGTTGCGCCCAGCTCCGAAAGCGCATACTCTGAACGCGGCGGCAATTCGGCATAGATGGTCTTGGTCACCAGACCGTCCTCGACCAGCTCCTTGAGCTGCAGGTCCAGAACCCGCGGGGTCGCCTCGGGAAGATTCCGGTGCAGCTCGCTCGGGCGAAGCGCCCCGTGGCGCAGTTCGTCCAGAATACACGACTTCCATTTCGAGTCCATCAGGCTCATCGTCAGCCGCAGCGGGCAATCCAGATCTACGGGTATCTTGCGTTCGTACATGGCACTCCTTCTTTTCTCAACGCAAAGATAGGAATATCCCCCGATATCAGGGATATACCGAATAATTTTTCAGTAGCCGAAACATTTTTCGGTACTTGATTCGCCGGCCGGTTCTGCGTAATTTTGTCCGTGTAAAACCAATACCTGTTTCCCATGAGAGCAAGCATCGAAACGTATCGGGCCGTCGAAGCGGCCGCCCGAAAATTCGTGCAGAGCGTCGCCGAAGGCAACAGCCGCCCGGCCCGCGAACTGTTTATCGACGAGGCCGTGCTGTTCGGCTATCTGGACGGCCGGCTCGAACACGGCTCCATCGAGCAATTCTACCACAACGTTGACACCGTACCGGCCGGAAAGTCGTTCAAGGCACGCATCGACGTCCTCGACGTCGAGGAGACACTGGCCGTCGTGCGCGTGCTGGAGGAGAAATGGGGCGGACGCATCGACTTCACGGACTACCTGCTGTTGATGAAGATCGACGGTGAATGGCGCTGCGTGGCCAAGGCCTACAACCAGAATTCGGATACCATTCAAAAATAAGAGCCCCATGAAAATGACGGTAATCACGGGAAGTCCCCGCAAAAACGGCAACAGTTTTGCCATGACCGATGCCTTCATCCGCGCAGCCCGCGAACTCGGGCACTCGGTCGAACGTTTCGACGCCGCCTTCCTCCAGATCGGCGGCTGCCACGCCTGCATGACCTGCTACAAGACGGGCAAGGCCTGCTCGTTCAACGGGGAGTTCGATGCCATCGCCTCGTCGATCCTCACGTCCGATGCCGTCGTCTTCACCATGCCCGTTTACTGGTACTCCATTCCGGCACAGATCAAGGCGGTGATCGACTGTCTCTTCTCGCTCGTCGTGGGCGGGAAGTCCGTCGCCGGCAAAAAATGCGCCCTGATCGCCTGCTGCGAGGAGGAGGAGATGACGGTGCTGGACGGCGTGCGGATCCCGATGGAACGCACCGCAGCACTGCTCCAATGGGAGATGGTCGGCGAAGTGCTCATCCCGGGCGTGCTGAACGAAGGCGACATCGACCGAACCGACGGCTGCCGACAGGCGGCCGAACTGGCCCGGAAATTCTGAAAAACGATCATACCCAACGATTTCCGACGGGTGCTCATGCGAAGAGTCCAGGTCCGGGCCTTCGGTGAGCGCCCGTTTTTTAGGTGCACGGGAACCGGATGAATATCCCGCAGCGGGGCCCGACAGCGGTACCGCGGGACAGACCGGCGCCCAAATCAGAGCCATTCAAATCCTTCAAACGGTTTCTTTCGAAACCTTTCGCAACTTTTTCTTTCATTTTATGGCCTGTTTTTCGTATTAATATGAAAAAGGGCCATTTAGGAGAAGAAAAAATTGATCATTACAAGAATAATGCATATCTTTGCAGTCCTAAACCTCCGAGACCTATACTCAGCCCGCGAGAAAAGGTAATTTCTTCCGGGATGCGTGATGAATGACAGTGGCTCAGTATTTCCGGAGAAGAAGTTACTTTCTTATGCAGATCAATACGACACTTGCACTCATTTGTCTGGTGGGTCTTGCTCTTCCGGCCATGAGTCGGGAAATACCGGCTCCATCCCGTGGAGGGGGGGGGAATTTTTCCGACCCGATAAAGGCTGACTCATCGTGTATCGTCGACCGATTCGCTCTCTACTACTGGAGAGACCGGATCGATCTTGATGACGAATATCTCGACAACCGGTGGCAGATGGACCGGATTCGGCACTATCTGGCCAATTCACCGCACATCGACAGCATCACCATCTATGCCTACGCCTCACCCGAAGGCGTCTACGAGCACAACGTCTGGCTGGCACGCAAACGCGCCGAAGCCGCCCGGCGTTTCGTCCTTGCGCACATTCCTGCCGATCGGAATTTCGACGCGGACCGCATCCGGCTCTGCCCGATGAACGAAAACTGGGAGGGCCTGACCCGGGAACTCGAGGCCAACTACCATCGCAACGACCGCGACAAGGTCCTCGCCATCCTCGAAGCTCCCGTGCGGAACGATACCAAAAAATGGAGGCTTCAGCAACTCGACAACGGTTACACCTATAAATATATTATCCGCAACCACATGCCCCGGCTGCGTCTGGCAACGTGGATCTGCATCTGGCAGAAGCCGCAGCAGAATCCCGTAGGCAAACCGGTGGAGTTCGCCGTGGAAGAGCCCGTCAAGAGTCCGCTCACGCCCCTTGCCGGCATCGGGCAGCAGGATACGGCCGCCTGGAAGAAACGAACCATCGTGGCGCTGAAGACCAATATGCTGTATGATGCAGCAACGGCGCTCAACTTCGCAATCGAGGTTCCCTTCAACGAAAAATTCTCGATCCTCTACGAACACCACTGCCCCTGGTGGCTCACCGGCAGCAACCGCTACTGTCTGCAGCTGCTCTCCTTCGGCGGCGAATTCCGCTGGTGGTTCAAGCCCAAAACCCAACCCGAAACCCCGCGCAGAGTGCAGCGCGACGCACTGGTCGGACACTTCCTCGGCGTTTACGGCATGGGCGGAAAGTTCGACCTGCAGGCCAACCGGACCTTCTGCTATCAGGGCGAGTTCTTCAGCGCAGGACTGACCTACGGGTACTCCATGCCCATTGCCAAACGCGTCAATCTCGAATTCTCCATCTCGGCCGGCTATGCGCGTATCCCCTACCGCCACTACAACCCCACCGATGATTGGGAACTGCTGATCCGCGACCGCAACAAATCGGGCGTCTGGCACTATTTCGGCCCCACGAAGATCGAAGTCGCGCTCAGCGTGCCCCTGCTCGTCAAAACCAAGGTGAAAGGAGGTAACCGATGAAACGCTCGATCACTTTACTGCCCGCGACAGCCGCCCTGCTCGCGACGGCCCTGCTTACGACCCGTTGCGAACGCCGTCCGCTCGTGGACGCCGGCAATACGCACTACGTCCGGGTCTACATCGACGAGGAGATCAAGAACGTCACGACGGGATTCTACAACCCCTCGCTCGTCAAACCCGACTACGCGACACCCGAAATGTTCCGTGTCGCCCTCTACGATCTGACAACCGGTCAAATCGCCGCCGAACGCTACCTGCGCAACCGACATACCGATGCCCGCGGCGTCTACTACGACGGCTACATCGTCGCCGAACCCGGCGACTACCGGCTGCTGACCTACAACTTCGGAACCGAGACAACGATCATCGATCAGAGCCACTTCTACCACGAAGCCGTGGCCCGTACGAACGAAATCTCCACCGTGCTGCGGCACTCGCTCTCCGTGCGCGCCGGAGGCGACGAGGAGCGGATCGTCTACGGCCCCGACCACCTCTTCGTGGACCGGCACTCCGGACTGTCGATCGCCCCGAGGGAGGATGTCGACACGCTCTACAACGCCGCAGGAGACCATTTTACGGCCCGGAGCATCGTCCTTTCATACTACCTGCAGGTCCGCGTCAAGGGGGCCCAATGGATCTCTTCGGCCGCCGGCCTCATTACCGGCATGGCCGGTTCGGCCACGCTCAACGACGGGCAGGCCCGCGAGGAGGATCCCGTTACGGTCTACTTCGAAATGCACCGCGGAGGCCTCGATACCAACGAACCGTTCATCTACACGACATTCCACACCTTCGGCAAGCTGCCCGACGTGAACAACGAACTCTCCATTACGTTTGACGTCCGCACCACCGACGGCCGCGCCCTGACCACCACGATCGACATTACGGACAAATTCTCCGAACCCGATGCCATCGAACACCAGTGGATCCTGCTCGACCAGGTGCTCAACATCCCCGAGCCCGAAGAGCCCGAAGGCAGCGGCGACGGATTCGCTCCGGGCGTCGACGACTGGGAGGACATCGAAACCGACATCATCATCTGACAACTTATAATATTCTCTCTATCCATTTATTTAACACCCAATTTTATGAAAAAAGTTTTGCTTTTGGCAGCCACGGCGGGCATTGTGCTCTCCAGCTGCGTGAAAAACGAACCGGCCGACACGTTCGGTGCGTCGGATTCGAAGATCACGTTCGAAGCTCCGGCCGTAGGCGCCACGACCCGTGCCATTCCGGGCGAAATCGACAACGCGGCAGCCTATCCCGAGAGAGAGTCGTTCAACGTCTGGGGTTGGTATCACGAAAATGACTACACCTCCTTCGAAGACTCGGGCAACGCGTGGACCAACTACATGACCCAGAAGGACGGCAAACCCATCACGGTAGCCAAAGAGGGCAACACCTGGGCTCCGGAGACGGACTATTTCTGGCCCAAAACCGGTAAGCTGACCTTTGCCGCCTACTCGCCTGCCGATGCCGCAGGTACCTACACCCACACGGCCAATGGTCTGCAGATCGCCGGATTTACGGTTCCCGCAATCGGCGATCAGTACGACCTGATGTACAGCGACCGTGCCTACAACCGTACCAGCTCGGACAACAACTATTCGGGAAGTGCTACGAATACCTATGACGGGGTCGACATCGTCTTCCACCACGCCTTGTCGTCGATCGTCTTCAAGGTCGGCACCAAGGAGAATTACTCGACGGGAGCCGACATCGACTTCAAGATCAAGAGCATCACGATCAAGAATGTCTACAATGCCGGTAACTTCAACGAGACGCTGACCGACGGAAGCGGTTCGACGACCCGCACTCCCGCCTGGACGGCAACCGGCAATGCAGATGCCCAGTATGTCGCATTCACGGGTGACTTCGCCGTACCCGAGGATAAGACCTACACGGAGCCCACGGGCGCTGCCGATCTGATCCTGCTTCCGCAGTCGTTCGAAAGCAACACCGCTGCCGTTGTCGAGATTGTTTACACCTATGGAACGGACGCTTCGGGTGCGATCGAGGCTACGGAGACCTTCAATCTGAACAGCACGACGAATGCCAAGGCCTGGGAGCCCAACAAGCGCTACACCTACCGCATTATCTTCGGTCTGGACAAGATCACCTTCGCTCCCATTGTCGAGAACTGGGAGGATGTGACCGTCGAGCCCGACATCAACCTGTAAT
This sequence comes from Alistipes sp. An116, assembly GCF_002161005.1. NCBI lineage: Bacteria > Pseudomonadati > Bacteroidota > Bacteroidia > Bacteroidales > Rikenellaceae > Alistipes > Alistipes sp. An116. The sequence goes on along the minus strand of NZ_NFLR01000010.1, from coordinate 40,683 downwards.
CCGCCCGCGGAGGCGAAACCTATTCCGCAATTTGCCTGCGGACGGGGTGATACCCGCCGCAGGCCCTAAAGACCTGACAAGCATGAAAAACCCACTCTTTCGGATCCTTCTCGCTTCGGCTGCCGCCTCGCTGATCGGCGCCGGCTGCGTGAATGAAGACCGCGACCATCACGATCCCGTCGTAAGGCTCGCGTTCGAACCCGTCATGCAGGCACAGGTACGCTCGGACACCGCCCCGGAGGACGACGCAGCAGCCTACTCCATCGAAGACCATTTCGGGGTCAGCGGCTGGTCGCTCGACAAAGAGTCCTCCTGGAAAGCCGAAGCCAAAAGCGCCGACAGCTATCTGGCCATGGAACGTCTCGTCCGGAACGGGAATCTCTGGTACCCCGACCCGGAACTGGACTGGCCGTCGGATCAGTACACGCTCTCCTGCATCGGGTTTGCACCGTTCGAGGCCGCCACGGCCTGCACTCCGTCGGAAGGCGTCGTCTTCGACGGAGTGGACACCTCGTCGGACCCCGGCGACCTCCACTACACCGAGCCCCAGACCGATCTGGCCAAAAGCCACAACGGCGGAATCATTCCCCTGCCGATGATCCCCGCACTCTGCAAAGTCGACTTCCGGGTGCGCAGCGTCTCGGGGTACGAATCCACACGCGTCTATGTCCGCAGCATTACGCTCGCCGGAATCGCGCTGAAGGGCCGCTTCCAGTCGCTGCCCGAGCCGAAGTGGACGCTCGAGGATCCGGCAGATGAGCGTCTTCTCTTCTTCGAAGGCGATCAGGAGGCGGTATATACGCCGCAGATCGTCGGCTCCGCACGGCGCATCATCCCCCAGGAGCTCGACGGCACGATCAACGTCGTCTATCAGTTTGTGACCCCGGCCGGCGGCCGTCTCAACCAGGAGGAGAAGGACCTGCCCCTCAAGGTTGCGCTCGAAGCCGGCCGCCACTACGTCTTCACGCTGGCCGTCAGCCCGGCCGGCGTCGAGGTAATTCCCGAAAATCCCTCACAACTCGAATAAAAACGCCCGACACGCATGATACGAACATTCAAATACCTGATTCCGATCCTCTCGGTTGCGGTGTGGAGCTGCTCCACTCCCGATACCGGAGGCGCTTCGATGCCCGAAGCCGGAACCGTGCCCATCAGCTGGAAGGTGGAAAGCGTCGACTCTCCCTCTTCCCGCTCGCTCGTGGGCCCCGAATTCGACGATGAGGGGAATCCCTACACCGATCGCGACTGGATCACCCTCGAACAGGCCTGCACCCCGACCGGAAACGGCGGCGAAGGTCAGGCCATCGGTATCTGGGCCGACTACACCTATACCGACAGCCAGGGCAACCAGAAGACCAACCGCAATATCTTTGCGGGCACCCGGCTCATCTATGCCGAAAAGGCCAACGGGAACCCGTGGAGCAAGTGGAACTACGAAGGAAACGACCTCTACTGGTTCAAGGGCGGCCAATACAAGTTCCGCGCCTACTACCCCGCGCAGATCGGCGACAACGTCATCTCGTCGGCCACGGCCTCGACCTTCGTCATCGAATACCCGACCCACGACATGCAGGAGGATCTGCTGCTGGCCTACAACCACGTCAACACGACCGATCCGCAGGTCGACCTCAATCAGCCCGTCGCGCTCCGATTCAGCCACGGTCTGGCGGCCGTCCGGTTCCTCGTCAAGGCCACCTATTCGAACACCGACTACCTTACTTCGTGCTGGCTTCAGAACGCCGCTTCGCGCGACTTCGCCACCTCCGGAATCCTCGCCTACGGATCGGAGACCGACGCGGAGAGCATCTCCTGGATCAACGGCTACAATCCGCCCGTCACCGAACGGATCTATTACTGGAAAAACTCGGGTGTCGAATTTTCGGCGGACCCCGCGGCCGGAACCTCAACCCCGGCCATGGCCTACACCCGGACCGGAACCTCGGAGGGTGAACTCTTCGCTCAAAACAACGGCTGGGTGCTGATCCTCCCCCAGCAATCGTCCGGGAACCTGCAGTTCTGCTTCACGACCCGGAGCGGCGAAGAGGCCGTCTATCGTGTCTCCATCCCCAAGGTGACCGAGCGCATCAAGGCCAGCGACGGCTCCGTGGCCGAAAGTACGGAATACCTCCCCGGAAAACGGTATACCTATACGATCTCGATCACCGAAACCAACCTCATCCTCGATCTGACGGTCGCCGACTGGAACGAACGCGAATCGTCACATAGCATCGTCTTCTGACAACGCCCCAAATTCAGCAACCATCATGTACGGCAAACTCTCCATACGCTATCTCGTTCCGATGCTCCTGGCGGCCCTCATCGGGTGCCGGCAGGCTGAAGAGGCCAGTCCCGTGACCCCCGACTCGCCCCGCGAACCGGCCAGTCTGGTCCTGACGTCGGACTTCTCGGCCCTGATCGCCTCCGCATCCCGGACCAACGACGCCGACGACAACACCATCCGCCACGTCTCGCTCTTCCTGATCAACTACCTCGAAAACCGGCTCGTGGCCTACCGCACTATCTATCCCGACGAGCAGACATACGACGATCGGGATGCCGAAAACGGCTTTGTCAACGAGGCTACCGGCGAGGTCGATCCCGCGCTGACCTCCGGGAAGGTGGTCCGCGTGACGTTCAACTACAACGATCCGAAACATGGACTGGCCGAAAAACTGACCCGCGGCACCTATCTCCTGCTCGCCGTGGCCAACTACTCGGAATCGGATCAGTTCGGGAACTCCGGAATCGCCCGGCAGATCAGCGACCTGATCGATCGCTACCGGAAAACGCCGGCAACCGGTATCAGCAACTTCCGCCAGGAGTGCGGCAACTTCTATGATCTGGTGCTGCAAATCCCCGTCAAAACCGACCAGAACAACCAGCAATACGCCCCCTACGTACGCCCCGGGAATGTCTCCATTCCGCTGAGCAACATGCAGACGCTGAATCTGATCTCCGGTACGAACCGCATGAGCGCCGAACTCAAGCACACGTGCGCCCGCCTGAGAATCGACATCTGCAACTACAGCGAACTGCCGCTGACGGTCGAGGATCTCTCGCTGAGTGACAACTTCACCCAGTCGGCCTGCTACCTCTTCTCGCGGGCCGACGGCGAAAACTACACCGATGCGGTCGTAAACGCAAACAGCGGCAAGGGTGCTCCGGTCACAACCGACGCAAATGCACTCGTTCCCTTCGTCGAAAATACCGTCGTCACCAGGGATATGGGAGTCAAGACGCTCTTCGACGGACTGATCTACGAAAGCCGCGACGAGGTGAACAACTACACCTACACGATCGGGGTCAACTACGGAAACAAGGACCTCACCCGCTACGAACTCAAGAACGGCGGACAACCCGTCACCTCGCTGTACAACATGCAGGCACAGGGTCCCTATTTCCTGATCAAACGCAGCGACGCCGACAACTACCTCTATGTCGAAAACGACAAGGTATACGCTTCGACCGACAGCCGGACTCCCCAGCAGATTCTCGATCAGTGCGCCGGCGCAAACTACTATTACAACTATGTCTGGGAACTCGTATGGAGTGGAAACGGATCGGGCTACTACCTGAAAAACGTCCAAACCGGCGACTACATCGACAAAATCACCACCATATCAGGCACAACCGAAAGTTACCGGCTCGGGATGGTCGATCAGGCAGGCCGGGACAATAGCAGCTACTCCATCAGCATGTCCGGCAACTATTACCTCTTCATCTCGGACTATTACAGAAACCGCTACGGAACCGATGCCTACATCAACGTCCGGGCTGACACCTCTACCGCTACGGTCGTCGGATGGGACGGCAACGGCTCATGGTCGCAGTTTGCACTCTATCCCGTAGAACCGCAGCAAGGACTGGGCAGCCGGCAGCAAGTCGTGCTCAGGACCATCGACAAGGCGAGCGGTGTGGTGAGCGACGTGCACGAAATCCAACGCAACGACTTCATCCGCGTGCTGGTCGAGGTGTCGTACAACCCCGACAAGGGCGACTTCGAATTCTACGTCAACGACTGGGAAATCGGCGGCGGCGAGATAACCTTCAATTGATTCTGCGCGTATGAAACGATTCATAATACTCTGTCTGTCGACGCTCGGTCTGCTGACCGCAGGCTGCGTCAAGGAGCCTGAACTCGACGCTTCGCCGGTCGGCGAAGGCGAGGTATGGGCCACGCTCGACTTCGGGCACACCGATTTCGAGAAAATTCAGGTCACCACCCGCTCGACGCTCGGTCTGATTGCCGAATCGCGCGTTACGAACCTCTATGTCTTCCTCTTCGACCGCAACGGGAACCGCGTCTACGGCCACTACTTCGACTACGACAACAAACGGTCGACCCGCTCTGAGGTCGTTGCGGCCAACGTCAACTGCTGGATGGTCGACAACCTCATGAATGAAGGCGAGCAGACCCGCGGTACGATACGCATGAAGATTCCCCAGCTCTCGGGCGGTACCTTCTACCTGGTGGCCAACCTCGATACCGACATGTTCAACATCTCGGCCGACAAGTTCAGCTTCATCCGTACGCGCGCCGAACTCGAGGCCATGGCGGCCGTGCTCAATCAGGAGATCACCTCCCGCAACGGCATGTTCCCCATGACGGGTCTGGCCGAAAACATCACCATTACCGAAAACGGAATCACCTCCCAAACGGGCGGCAGCGTCGAGATACCGCTGACCCGCATGGATTCGAAGATCGAAGTCCGCATCCGTCCCGCCGTCGGCAACGAAACCCTCGTCGACGACGGAGGTACGGAGACCATTCAGCGGATCAAGGGGTTCACCCCCGAATCGTGGCATGTTGTCAACCTGCCCAAGGGTTCGTTCCTGGTCGAACATCCCGTTACGGACGCGGGCGGCTACGACGCAGACAGCGGATTCTTCGACAGCCCCGAGGTCAACTTCGAAACCCAGACCGAAGAGAGTTTCTCCTACGTCAACGGCAACGGAACGCAGACGACCGTCACGGCTCCCGTCTACGGGTTCTCGTTCTATGCCTACGAAAACCGGCCCGCAGCCAAAAAGAGCGTTCCGGAATACCATCTGCGCGACAAACGGATCAAGGATGAGACGGGGGCCTACGATACGACAAACGGATTGTGGGAGTATGCCCCCGAGACGGCCACCTATCTGGTCATCAAGGGCGAAGTGGTCATGGATGTCGACGTCAGCTCGGAGGCCAAAACCCAGACACTCAACGCTTCGGTTGTCTACTACATCCACCTGGGAGACATAGCCAACGACCTGAGCGACTTCGGTGTCAAGCGCAACACGCACTACACCTATACCGTCACCATCAAGGGCGTGGAGAACATTCAGGTCGAGGTGTCGACCAACGTCGAGAATGAATCCGGCGCCACGGGACACGTCTACATCGCCAAGGAGTCGATCTACACCTTCGACGCCCATTACGGCCAGCGTGTCTTCGCCTTCGACCAGGAGTCGATCACCTCGGAGGATGTCACCTGGTACGTAAAGACTCCGTTCGGCCGCGAGGGCATGCCCGAGGTAGTCAACGGCGCCGAGATCCCGAACGGTCTGGACTACAAGTGGGTGACGTTCCGTATCAACGAGATCGAGCCCTCGGGGCAGTACAGCCACCGCAACCGGAGCTACCACCCCGACGAGGTGATGGACGTCATCGAATTCTGCAGCTACATCCGCGAGCAGAAGACCCTCTTCGATAACAACCGGCCGAACGACTTCCGTCTGGAGGAAGATCTCGAACTCAAGCGGCAATACCCCGACCGTCCGGACATCTACAACCGCTACCGGATCTACGCCACGATCTTCGTCGACGAGTACTACTACGACAAGGACCCCATCTCGGGCGAGGTAAGGTCGACGCTCTGGAAGGAGTTCATCAACCAGCCCAACCGTACGATGCACATCCTCTGCGACACGGATTTCAGCGCCGACGGCGACAGTTCCACGACCGGCAGCGTCGTGACCATCCGTCAGCACTCGATCCAGTCGATCTTCGACACCACGAACGAAGAGCTCAGCACGGCCTGGGGCGGCGAGACAATCGACGAAACCGAAGGACACCTCTGGTTCTACAACCGCACCGAACGCCACGGTACCGAGTCCTACAACCGGATGGACTTCGGCAATACCTCCCGCTCGAACGGACTCTACAACACGGCCCGACTCTGGGAACTGACCGACGGAAACGGGAACTTCAGCTACAAGCAGTGGAACGATTACCTCGATTACGACCGCGAGAACGACCATGAACAACTCTTCCTCAAGGACGATGACAATATTGCGACAGCCCGCTATACCTGTCTGATGCGCAACCGCGACGAAGACGGCGACGGCGTCATCGAGGCCTCGGAAATCAAATGGTATCTGGCGTCGATCCAGCAGTTGACGGCGCTCTACGTCGGCGATCAGGGCCTCTCGAACGACGCCAAACTCTACGACCGCTACAACGGTTACGGAAAGGATGACAGGGACGAAAACGGTTCGATCTATTGGCGCCGCCACATCATCAGCAGCACGCGTTGGGGTGGCTCCGATCTGGCCAACTACCCCACCATGCTCTGGGCCGAGGAGGGACTCTCGACGAGTGCCTACCAGCAATACAGCACGGGCAACAATGCAAAACCAGGCCGATACACCGTCCGCTGTGTCCGCAACCTGGGTATGGACCCCGCCAGCGAGTCCGAAGCCGTGGCCGCCATGAACGACGTCAACCACACGCCCGAATACTCGATCCGCTTTCAAACCGTCGAGGAGAACAATAACTCCACATCGGTCTACAAGTTCGACATGTCGCGGGTCAACAAAAAATCGACCCGTTACTACACCTCCCGCGAACTGGAACCCGGCGACGAGTACTCGGAATCGGCCCGCGTCTATTCCGCATTCGAAACCGGTCCGCTGGTGACCTTCACCGGCGGCGGCTACAACGCCCTGAAAGATATGATCGAACGCGGCGATTCGCCCTGTCCCGACGGATACCGTACTCCGAATATCCGTGAGGCCAGTCTGATGTCGAACTACATCACGTCGGATGTGAATAAGAACTGGTGGAACAACCGGTATTCGCTCGTCAATACCTTCTATTCACTCGGAGATTTGGGCAAATTCTACGACTGGGGCGTATCGTGGTACTGCACCGGCAATCACGTTACCATCGCACAGCCCAGCAACGCCACCTCGATCCGCTGCGTGAAAGATATCAAATAAACCGACGGGCGGAACAACCGCAAACTCTTCCGGAAAACAAGCCGGGAGGCAGATCGAAGGATCTGCCTCCCGGTTTTTCCGTTTTCACCATCCGCGGACGTCAAGCCGGGCTCCGGAATCAAAAGGAGCATTTCCGACCGCCGCTCCGGGAGTCTTCATCGGAATCGGGTTCGATGGCCACCTTGATCACCCCGTCGTCGTGGTGCTCGAAGAGGTAATAGGCTTCGTCGATCCGGCTCAACGGGTAACGGTGCGTGATGAACGGCGTGGTATCCAGTTTGCCCGCCTCGATCAGCCGGAGGATCTCCGCACAGTCGCACCCGTCGACGCCGCCGGTCTTGAAGGTGAGGTTCTTGCCGTACATCTCGGGCAGCGGAAGCACCTGCGGCCGGTCGTAGAGCGCCACGACCGTCACGATCGCATTGGGACGTGCACACTCCCACGCCAGACGGAAGGTATCCTCACCGCCGGCCACCTCCAGCACACGGTCGGCTCCGCCGTGGTCGCTGTGACGGAGGACAAAGTCGCGGCATTCGGCCGGACCCGTCACCAGCACCTCGGGATAATGGTCGCGGACGAATTGCTGCCGCTCGGGATCCCGTTCGCAGACGATCACCCGTCTGGGCTGCCGAAGCCGCACGCAAAGCAGCGTACAGAGTCCCGTCGGGCCGGCTCCGAGGATCAGGACCGTATCTTCGGGAGTGATCTCCGAGATGCGCGCCGCCCAGAAGCCCGTAGCCAGGATGTCCCCGACGAACAGCGCCTGCGAATCACTCACGGAGGCGGGAATCGGGGTCAAACCCTGATCGGCATGGGGCACCCGCACGTATTCGGCCTGACCGCCGTCGATCCGGCAGCCGAGAGCCCAGCCGCCGTCGGGATCGGTGCAGTTGTTCACGTAGCCGTGGCGGCAAAAGAAGCACTCGCCGCAGAAGGTCTCGACGTTGACCGCCACCCGATCCCCCGGACGGACCGTGGTCACACCGGCCCCGACGGCCTCCACCACGCCGACCATCTCGTGTCCGACGGTGATGCCCGGAACGGCCCGCGGCACACTCCCGTGTTTGATATGCAGGTCGCTCGTGCAGATGCTGCCGAGCGTCACGCGGACCAGCGCATCGCGCGGATCCAGCAAACGGGGCATCGGCTTGTCGAGCAGCTCGAAACGCCCCTTTTCAACATACGTGCAGGCTAACATGAATACCTCATTTATCTGCGCACAAAGATAACCATTCGCGTCCGATATTGTACCCAAAAAAGAAGGGAATTCAGGAGGTTCGCCAATCCCGGAGGGAAGAGAGCGACACGGCGGGAGCCGGAGTTGGAACCGAAAGGCTGATCAGCGGCCGATCAGCAGATCGTCGAGACGGACCTTCGGCACGTAGTGCACCCCCTCGCGCCGGTAATAGGCATGGCTTTCGCCGGCTGCGATCTCGGTCAGTTCGATCCGTTCGGCACCCCGGCCGATGGCCAGAATCAGCAGCGGGTCGAGAGGCAGGCCGAGCGTCTCCCGCACCCGCGCGGGGTTGAAAGCCCCGATGCAGATGCCGTTCAGCCCGATCTCGGCAGCCCGCAGCAGCATGCTCTGCGCCGAGATGCCGAGGTCGATATCCACATAGCGATCTTCGGGGACCGTCGAACAGATGACGATGAAGGCGTTGGGTTCGGTGCCGGGCAGCGGAAGGTGCAGCTCGGGGAGCGCCGCCCCGAGGCGGATCAGCGGCAGCAGCTGCGGCGCCTCGTCGGCAAGGACCGGCCGGAAGCGCAGCACCTGCCGGTTGCGGGCCGACGGAATGCGGGTATTGACCTCGATCAGGGTCCGCAACTGGTCCTCCCGGACCACAAAACGGGAATCATACCCCCGGTAACTGCGATTGCGGAGCAAGAGTCTGGTAAGTGTCACGGCGGGCCGGTGTACGGGAGCCTCGGCCCGCGCCCGATACTCCTCCATCTTCCGTTCCAGGTAGTTGTCAGCCATATATGTTCAGAATGATTTGCCGCCGCAAATTACAAAATCCCCGGCGGAAAAGCAAGATCCCGAAACCGGGCGGGCGGTTTCGGGATCGAAAGACGGAGTCGTCGGCGCGGATCAGGCCGCAGCGGTGTGTTTGCGGACGATGCGCATGAACTCCTCGCCGGTGATCGTTTCGCGCTGCATGAGATAGTCGGCCGCCTCGTCGAGGATCGCACGGTGCGACGAGAGGATCTCCCGAGCCTTCCCGTGGGCCTCCTTCACGATGCGCAACACCTCACGGTCGATATCGGCGGCCGTCTCCGAGGAGCAGGTCAGTGAATTGTCGCCCCCCAGATAGGCGTTGTTGACCGTCTCAAGCCCCATCATGTCGTACTTGTCGCTCATGCCGAAGCGGGTGACCATGGCGCGGGCCAGCCGCGTGGCCTGCTCGATGTCGTTCGAGGCCCCGGTGGTGATGCTTCCGAAGACCAGCTCCTCGGCCGAACGTCCGCCCGTCAGCGTTGCAATGCGGTTGAAGAGGTTTTCGCGGCTCAGCAGTACCTGTTCGCCCTCGTCGACCTGCATCGTATAGCCAAGGGCTCCCGACGTTCGCGGAATGATCGTGATCTTGTGAACGGGCGCCGAGTCGGTCTGCAGGGCAGCCACCAGCGCATGGCCGATCTCGTGGCAGGCAACAATGTGCTTCTCCTCGGCGGTGAGCACCGAATGCTTCTTCTGCACCCCGGCCAGCACCGTCTCGACACTCTCCTCGAGATCGGACGTCGTCACCAAGCGGCGCCCCTGCCGCACGGCCCGCAGCGCCGCCTCGTTGACGATATTGGCCAGTTCGGCCCCCGACGATCCGGCCGTGGCCTGCGCCACGATCGAAAGATCGACCTCGTCGTGTTTCACCTTGGCCAGATGCACCTCCAAAATGGCCTTGCGCCCCTCGAGATCGGGCAGCTCCATCTGGATGCGGCGGTCGAAACGTCCCGGACGCAGCAACGCCCGATCGAGGCTCTCGGGACGGTTCGTGGCGGCCAGAATCACGACGCCCTTGCGGCCGTCGAAGCCGTCCATCTCGGTCAGCAACTGGTTGAGGGTCTGTTCGCGTTCGTCGTTGCCGCCGAACGTCGAGTCGCGGCGCTTGCCGATGGCGTCGATCTCGTCGATGAAGATGATGCACGGAGCCTTTTCCGAGGCCTGCTTGAAGAGGTCGCGGACCTTGGCCGCACCCATGCCGACGAACATCTGCACGAACTCCGACCCCGAAAGGGCAAAGAACGGCACTTTGGCTTCACCGGCCACGGCACGTGCAATGAGCGTCTTGCCGGTTCCCGGAGGACCGACCAGCAGGGCGCCCTTCGGCAGCGTGGCACCGATTTCGGCGTATTTCTTCGGATTGTGCAGGAAGTCGACGATCTCGGTCAGCGCCTCCTTGGCCTCGTCCTGACCGGCCACGTCGGCAAACGTGGTCTTCACGTCCGAATCGGCGTAGATCCGGGCTCCGCTGTTGCCGAACGAAAGGAAATTCCCGCCGGCTCCCATGCGGGCCTGAATGCTCCGGCTGGCCTGTTTCCAGAGCATGAAGAAGATCAGTCCCGGAAGGATCCACATCAGAATAAAGTTGAGAATCGGCGAATTCTCCTCGGGGACAACCTCCGTGAAGGAGATCTTGCCGCTGTCGTTCGGGCTGGAGGCCGTCAGCAGCCGATCAACCAGTTCGGGATCTTCGACGGCTCCGGTGCGGAACGTTGCGGTTTTGCCCTCGTCGGTCCGGGCCGTAAAGTAGATCTGGCCGCTCTTGATCATCACCTCGCAGACCTTGCCGGCATTGACCTGCTCGACAAAGGTGCCGTAATCGGTCGTGGTGATCCGCCCCGGGCTGAAAAGCGGAAAAACGAATGCGTTGAGAAACAACACGATCAAAACGCCCCACAAAATTGCCGGAAAAGGATTGCCGCGGCGTGGAGCGGGCGTTGGTGTTTCCTGTTTGTTGTTCATGCGTCGAAATTGTTTGATTCGGCCACAAAGATCCGCTTTTCCGGCGGGAAACAATCCCCGATTTGCCATCAAGAGTGTCGAAATGTTCGTCAAATGGTCCTGACGGCTGCTGATCCGTGCAGCAAAATCGGTTTCCCGTGCGAAGCAATGACCCTGACAACACCTGCCCGGCCCCGGAGGCTGCCCGGCCCGGCCGGAACTCCGCACCGAAGATTCCACCCCACCGGTTTGTCACAACAATGTCACATTCATGTCGCACGGGCGAAAAAACGTTCGCATTCCTTTGTCGTGTCAACAGGAATAGTGAGATGTCCGAAACCAAACACTTCAAGACCATCGTAATGTCCGATGTCCACCTCGGGTCGAAATGGTCGAAGGCCAAGGAGGCTAACCGTTTTCTGAAGTACCATACCTGCGACACGCTGATCCTCTGCGGCGACATCATCGACGGCTGGGAGCTTCTGCGCGGACGGCGCGAAAAGTGGAAACGCCGCCATACGAACTTCATCAGCCGCCTGCTCGACCTCCAGCACGACACCCGCATCATCTATCTGCGGGGCAACCACGACGACTTTCTCGACCGCATCCTGCCGCTTCAGTTCGCCAACATCTCCATTCAGAAGGATTACACCTACACGAGTTGCGGGAAGCGTTACTACGTGCTTCACGGCGACGTCTTCGACCACGTGACCTCCTCGATGCGGTGGCTGGCCAAGGCGGGCGACGTGGGCTACTCGCTGCTCATGTGGGTCAACCGGCTCTACAACCGCCGCCGCCAGCGGCGCGGCCTGCCCTACTACTCCGTCTCGCAGCGGATCAAACAGAAGGTCAAGGCGTCGGTTTCGTACATCAGCGACTTCGAACAGCATCTGGTCCGTGTGGCCCGGCAGAAGGGGTGCGACGGCGTCATCTGCGGACACATCCACCAGGCCGACCAGCGGATGATCGGCGAGATGCTCTACCTCAATTCGGGCGACTGGGTCGAGTCGCTGACAGCTCTGGCCGAAGACTACGACGGCACGTGGCGGATCCTCCGCTACGAAGAGGACAAACCCGAACGGTGATGCGTTATCTCTTTGTCATTCAGGGGGAGGGGCGCGGCCACCTGACCCAGGCGCTGTCGCTGGCCTCGATGCTGCGCCGCCACGGTCACGAGATCGTCGGGGTGCTGGTCGGGCGCAGCCCCGAGCGGCGTCTGCCGGAGTTCTTTGTCCGGAAAATCGGCCTTCCGATCACCGAATTCGAGGCTCCGCAGTTTGCCTTCGACCGCTCGAACCGCAGCGTCAGCCTGCTGCGCACGCTGCTGTGCAACCTCTCGCCGCGCCGCGCCAGGGCCTTTGACCGCAGCATGCACCTGATCCGCGACCGCATCCGCGAACTGCGCCCCGACCGGATCGTGAACTTCTACGAACTGCTCACCAGCCTGACCGTCCGCCGCTTCGGGATCCGCATTCCGATGACGGGCATCGCCCACCAGTTTCTGCTCAACCACTCGCGCTATCCCTTCGCCCGTCACACCGGCATCCAGGGACGGCTGCTGCGGCTTCATGCCCGACTGACGGCCTGCGGATGTTCGGAACTGCTGGCCCTCTCGTTCCGGCCCGACGAGGCCGACACTCGCCACCACATCCGTGTCGTACCCCCGCTGCTGCGCCGCGAAGCCCTCAGCGGCGTTTCGTCGAACGGGGATTTCATCCTCGGATACATGGTCAACAACGGCTTTGCACGCGATCTGCGCAGCTGGTGCGGCAACCATCCCCAATGTTCCGTCCACGTCTTCTGGGACCATCCGCTCTCGCCCGAGACGTGGTACGCCGAGGGGCGTCTGGTTCTTCACCGACTCGACGACCGGCTTTTTCTCGACATGATGCGCAGCTGCCGGGGCTACGTCACCACGGCCGGATTCGAATCGGTCTGCGAGGCGATGTACCACGGCAAGCCGATGATGCTCATCCCGGCCCACATCGAACAGCGGATCAATGCCGCCGATGCGGCCGCCTCGGGGGCCGGCATTACGGCCGATCGTTTCGACCTGGACCGATTCAACGCCTTTCTCGCCCGCCGGCCCCAACCCGATCCGGGGTTCCGCCGCTGGGTCGACTCGGCCGAAGGGCATTTTCTGCAACTTCTGACCCGATCGTAAAATCCCGATATGGACTATTCGTTCAACAACCGCGAGTTGAGCTGGCTCTCGTTCAACGAACGGGTTCTGCAGGAGGCGCAGGACCCGAGCGTTCCGTTGCTCTCGCGCCTGCAGTTCCTGGGCATCTACTCCAACAACCAGGATGAATTTTTCCGGGTCCGCATCGCCAACCTGATGCGGCTGAAGCGTTCGCGCAAGCAACGCAACCGACTTCTGCTTGGCGGATATACCCCGGCCGCCCTGCTCGAGGCGGTGAGCCGCCGGGCCGACCGCGGGCAGGAGCTTTTCGTCTCGACCTATCGCGACATTCTCAGCCGGATGGAGGCGTGCGGCATCCGCGTCGTCGACGAAAAACACCTCTCCGAGTCGCAGCAGCGTTTCTGCCGCGACTACTTCGCCACGGTGGTCTCGCCGCGTCTCGTGCCCCTCATCCTGCGCAAATCGGTCAAGATTCCCTTCCTTCCCGACGGGAACGCCTATCTGGGCGTGAAGATGACCTGCGACGAGGAGCGTTCGACCCGCTATGCCGTCGTCTGCATTCCGGTCAGCTCGGTCTGTCCGCGTTTCGTCGTGCTCCCCTCCGAGGAGGGGCACAGCGACGTGATCTTTCTCGACGACGTGATCCGCCTGATGATCGACGACATCTTCTTCATGTTCACCTACGACCGGATCTCGGTCCATACGTTCAAGATCATGCGAGACGCCGAACTGACGATCGACGACGACGTCTCGAAGAGTCTCTTCGAACGCATTGCCGAAGGGGTCGAGGAGCGTCGCTACGGCTCTCCGATCCGCCTGATCTACGACCGTCAAATGCCGCAGGATCTGCTCGACGTACTGGTCGGCAAGCTGAAACTTAAACCCGAAATGCTGGCTCCGGGCGAACGCTACCACCTGATGAAGGATCTGATGAAGTTTCCGCGGGTGCGTCCCGAGCTGCTCACGGCCAACCCCGAGCCGCTGCATCATCGCGACATTCACCCCTTCCAGAGCATTCTGAAGGTGGTGCGGCGCCGCGACCTCTTTCTCAACTACCCCTACCACCCGTTCCAGCACTTCATCGACTTTCTGCGCGAGGCGGCGATTGATCCGCGCGTCGAGAGCATCTTCATCACGCTCTACCGCACGGCCGAACACTCGAAGGTGATCAACGCCCTGGTCAACGCCGCCCGGAACGGCAAACAGGTGGCCGTGCTCGTCGAGTTGAAGGCGCGCTTCGACGAGGAGCAGAACATCGAACACACCGATCTGCTCCAACGCGAAGGGGTGCGCATCCTGCATACGATCGAGGATCTGAAGGTGCACAGCAAGATCGTGCTCATCGAGCGTCACGAAGGATCGGGCCTGCGCGGCTACGCCTACATCGGCACCGGGAACTTCAACGAGGATACGGCGCGCATCTACAGCGACTACGGTCTGCTGACGGCCCACCGGGGCATTGTCGAGGATGTGCGCAACGTCTTCGGCTTTCTGATGAACAGCCACAAGCGCTACCGCTACAAGCACCTGCTGGTCTCGCCCTACTACATGCGCGACGCCTTCACCGAACTCATCGACCGCGAGATCCGCAATGCCCGCAAGGGCCGTCCGGCCTACATCCGGGCCAAGTGCAACTCGCTGACCGACGAGCGGATCATCGAACGCCTCTACGAGGCCGGGCGAGCCGGCGTGGAGATCCGGCTGATCGTGCGCGGGGCCTGCTGCCTGCAGCCTGCGGTCCAGGGGATGAGCGACCGCATCCGGGCCATCAGCATCGTGGACAAGTACCTCGAACACGCCCGGCTCTACCTCTTCGCCAACGGCGGCGACGAGGTGGCCTACATCGGATCGGCCGACTGGATGTCGCGCAACCTCGACCGGCGGGTCGAGGTCTGCACACCGATCCTCGACCGGCAGATTCTGCAATGTCTCCACCGGGTCTTCGACCTGCAGTGGGCCGACAACGTCAAGGCCCGCGACCTGGCCGACCAGGAGCATAACCCCCATATTGAAGCGGCTCCCGGAGCCGAACGCCTCCGCAGCCAGACCGCCCTCTACGACTTTTACAAGGAACAGGAAAAATGATGAATCGAGAGACTTTCGGAGCCATCGATATCGGCTCGAACGCCATCCGGCTGCTGATCGACTATGTGGAACAATACGAGGATCAGCGTACGGAGTACAAGAAGGCTGCCTTCGTGCGGGTTCCCGTCCGTCTGGGCGACGACGTCTTCCTGCGGGGGCATATCGGCAACGACCGTGCCGAGGCGCTGTGCGACGCCATGCAGGGATTTGCGGCGCTGCTCCGGGCCTACGGCGTGCGCGACTACCGCGCCTGCGCCACCAGTGCCATGCGCGAGGCGGCCAACAGCCGCGACATTCTCGAACGCGTACGGCTTCGCAGCGGCATCACGGTCGAGACGATCAGCGGCGAAGAGGAGGCCGAGACGATCTTTGCGGCCGGGGGACTCAAGGAGCGTCTCGATCCGGCGAAAAGCTACCTTTATGTCGACGTGGGCGGCGGCAGCACCGAGATCGTCGTCTACGCCCTGGGACGGAAACAGGCTGCCGAATCGTTCCGCCTCGGGACGGTCCGCATCCTGAGCGGGGCGACCGACCCGGCCGAATGGAAACGGTTCGAGGAGTGGCTGGTCCGAATGGCCGAGGCCTACCGTCCGACGGTCATCATCGGTTCGGGCGGCAACATCAACAAGGTGCACAAGCTGCTCGAAAAGCGGTCCCGGGAAGCGATCCGCGCCAAGGAGCTCACGGCCCTCTATGAGCGGCTGCGGAGTCTGAATGTCGTGCAGCGCATGGAGCAGTTCTACCTGAATCAGAGCCGGGCGGAGGTGATCGTTCCGGCTCTTGGGATCTTCACCGACGTGACACGCCTCTGCCGGATCGGGACGATCGATGTTCCGCGACAGGGACTGGCCGACGGCATCATCCGGCAACTTTACCGCCAATATAATCTCCCATACCGGTAAACCAAGGAAGAGCACAATCGCCCGCTTGCGGAAAAAGCCCGTCGCCTCGACCGCGAATTGCGCACCGCAGGTTGCATCACCCTCGCCGAGCTGTCCGCCCAGACGACACTCACCGCCGAGGAGCTTCTGCCGGCACCCGGCTGGCCGGCCTGCAAGGGGAGGAGGGGCGGATTCATCTTGACAAGGAGACGATCCATGCGCTGCAGTCGGAATTTTATTTCCGAGTGGGTGGCAACCGGACAAAAATTTCTATCTTTGTCTGCAACTACCCTACTAAAACGACCGACCGATGAACCGAACCGCACGATGGCTGCTTCTGCTGCCCCTGCTGCTGAACCTTTCCTGCCGACAGACGGCACCGCTCGATACCTGCGTCATTCCGCAACCGCAGGAGACTGTACCGCTCGGCGGCGTGCTGAATCTCGAACGCCCGCTCCATGTCGAGATCGAATCTCCCGACTCGGAAGCCCTTGCCGCCTGGATCGTGACCACCGGCCTTCCGCTTGCCGATCCGAGCCGGGAGGGACAACCGGTCCGTTTTCCGCAACTGCGGCTGGCCTGCAGCGACGACGCCTCACTGCCCGAATCGGAGGAGGGCTACCGGCTCGAGATCACGCGCCGCGGTGTGGAGATCCTCTCGCGGGGCGAAGCGGGCCTCTTCTACGGTCTGCAAACGCTGTTGCAGCTCTACGATCACTACGGCGCGAAACTTCCCTGCATGCGGATCACCGATGCACCGCGCTTTCCGTACCGGGGCCTGCACCTCGACGTGTCGCGACACTTTTTCGACAAGGAGTTCGTCAAGAAACAGTTGCGGATGATGGCCCGCCTGAAGCTGAACCGCTTCCACTGGCATCTGACGGACGGAGCCGGCTGGCGGATCGAGATCGACCGCTATCCGCAGCTGACCGACGTGGCAGCCTGGCGTCGCGGCGCGACGTGGCAGCAATGGCGCGACGGCGGCTACCGCTACTGTCGGCGCGACGATCCGGAAGCCTCGGGCGGCTACTACACGAAAGCCGACATCCGCGAGGTGGTGGCTCTGGCCGATTCGCTGCATATCACCGTGATTCCCGAGATCGAGATGCCCGCCCACTCGGAGGAGGTGCTGGCGGTCTATCCGGAACTCAGCTGCACGGGCAAACCCTATGCGACGGGCGACTTCTGCATCGGCAACGAGGCGACATTCGAATTTTTGGAACATGTTCTCACGGAGGTCATGGAGCTCTTCCCCTCGGAGTGGATCCACATCGGAGGCGACGAAGCCTCGAAGCAGGACTGGAAGAGTTGTCCGAAATGTCGGGAACGGATGCGCCGTGAGGGGCTGGCATCGGTCGACGAACTGCAGAGCTACGCCGTCCACCGCATCAGCGGCTTTCTGGCCGGTCACGGCCGGCGATTGATCGGCTGGGACGAGATTCTGGACGGCGGACTGGCACCCGATGCGGTGGTCATGTCGTGGCGCGGCGAGGAGGGCGGACGGAAAGCCGCCGCAGCGGGCCACGAGGTGGTGATGACCCCGGGGTCGCACTGCTACTTCGACGGCTACCAGGACAATCCCACCACCGAGCCGCAGGCCTTCTCGGGCTATCTGCCGCTGCGCAAGGTCTACGCGTACGATCCGGCGCCGGATGCGATGCCCGGCCGCGAATGGATCCGGGGCGTGCAGGCCAACCTCTGGACCGAATACATCCCGACCCCCGAACAGGCTGAATACATGCTCTACCCGCGTCTCTTCGCGCTGGCCGAGGTGGCGTGGAGCCAACCCGGGCAGAAGGATTTCGACGATTTTCACCGCCGGGCGCTCGACCTCACCGAGCGGATCCGCCGGGCGGGCTATAACGCCTTCGACCTCGCACACGAAGCGGGCGAACGCCCTGAATCGCTCACCGAGACGGATCATCTGGCCCGCGGCTGCCGGGTCGACTACGCCACACGATGGCGGGATCAGTATGCGGCCGGCGGAGAGACGGCACTGACCGACGGTCTGCGCGGTTCATGGAGTTACGGTACGCGCTGGCAGGGATTTCTCGATGATATTGACGTGACGATTGATCTTGGCACGACGAAGCCTCTGCACGAGATCACGGCGGACTTCATCCAGTGGTTTTCGGCGTGGGTATGGCTTCCGATGCGGGTTGAGATTGCGGTTTCGGACGACGGCCGCGAATTCCGCACGCTGGCCACCCTGACGAACGACTACCCCGAAGAGGCCGAACGCCCCGAATACCGTGCCTTCGGCTGGCAGGGCGAGGCCCGGGGGCGTTATGTCCGCTACCGCGCCTGGCGCAACGACCGTCCGGGCGGCTGGCTCTTCACCGACGAGATCATCGTCCGCTGACCCGCCGCCCCCGACGTCCCGCCACCCGACACCCCGACGTCCCGACATCCCGACACCCCGACGTCCCGACATCCCGACACCCCGACCAACAGAGCGCCGGCCCCGGAGATCTCCGGAGCCGGCGCTTTTCGTTCGTCAGCCCTGCCCTCCGGCACAGCCGACCATCGCGTAACGGCAACACCTATCCGACGTACTCGTAACCCAGCCGGTCAATGGCCGCAATGATCTTCTTCGGGTCGAACGTTCCCTCGACGTGAGCCGTTCCAGCCGCCAGATCGACCTCGACCGACGTCACACCCTCGACCTGCGACAGTCCCCGTTCGACGTTGGTCTTGCAGTGGTTGCACATCATGCCTTTGATCTTGAACGTGTTTTTCATATCCGTATTGGTTTTGGTTTTGCGATAGCGCTTGAAGAGAGCCGCGGCGAGCAGCACGACGAAGAGGATGCTCGATGCGACCTGCCACCAGGGAGTGGCCGCGGCATGCGAACAATGACCGGCCATCATCGTCGACTGCAGGGGCTGAAACCACTCGGCAGGCAGCAGCGTGTCGATCGCCAAACCGAAACCGATGGCCCCGACGATGATGGCCGTCAGATAGAGCAGCAGCGTGCGGCGTCCGAGGACCTTTCCGATGACCAGAATGGCGGCCATGTTCGTGGCCGGACCGGCCATCAGCAGCACGAGCGCGGCACCGGGCGAGAGACCCTTGAGCATGAGCGCCGCCGCAATGGGCACCGAACCCGTGGCGCAGAGATACATCGGGATCGCGAGCGCCAGCACGAGCAGCATGCCCCACAGCGGGTGCTGCGCCGAGACGGCAAAGAGGTCATCCGGCACGAAGATCGTAATGGCTCCGGCCAGCAGCAGCCCGATGACGAGCCAGCGGCCGATGTCCTGCATCATCTCGCCGAATCCGTAACGCAGCGCCGAGAGGCAGCGCCCGAGGAACGACAGCCGCTTCGGCGCTTCGGCGGAGGCGGTGCAGCTCAACGGAGCCTCGTCGCGGCAGGCAGCACCGACCAGCGCACCGCCGACCAGCGCCGTCGTGAAGGCCGCCACGGGACGCAGCAGCGCAAAGGGCAGGCCGAGCAGTCCGGCCGTTGCCAGAATGGAGTCGACGCCGGTCTGGGGCGTCGCAATGAGGAACGAGACCGTGGCGGCCTTCGAGGCCCCCTCGCGGTGCATGGCCATGGCCGTGGGGATCACCCCGCACGAACACAACGGCAGCGGCACGCCGAACAGGGCGGCCAGCGCCACCGAGCGGAAGTTGTTGCGGGCCAGATAACGGGCATAGAATCGCCCGGGCACGAAGGCGTGCAGCAACCCGGCAATCAGGAAGCCGAGCAGCAGATAGGGCGACATTTCGTTGAGCAGCGCCACGAACGGCATGAGATACTCCTGCATGAGAATCGGTAGTTTTTACACCGCAAAGGTAACCAACCCTCTCCGCCGCGGTGTTACAGATTTCCCGATATTCGTTACAGGATTTTTCGAGGGAGAGAGCCACCGGGGCACCTTCCCTGACGAAGCCCCGCACGCCGCCCTTCACGATGCGCCGACCGCCATGAACGGCCCGACGCCACCACCCGACACCGATCGACGCTATACCTTGTCGAGCGTCTGCCTTCGTCCGCCGCCCGACTGCCGGTATCGGCTCGGGGTCAACCCGGTGACCTGCTTGAACTGGGCGCTCAGATGGGCGACGCTCGAATAGCCGAGCCGGAAGGCGATCTCGGCCAGCGGGAGTTCGTCGTAGACGAGCAGCTCCTTGACGCGTTCGATCTTCTGGGCGATGAAATACTTCTCGACCGTACGGCCCTCGGTCTCGGAGAAGAGGGCGCTGATCTGACGGTAGTCGACGCGCAGCCGCTCCTGCAGATAGTCCGACAGCCGCACGTCGGGCACCACCTCCGAACCGCGCACCAGTTCGATCACGGCACGCTTGACGGCCTCGATCAACCGTTCGCGCCGATCCTCCAACAGTTCGAAGCCCAGCGCCTCGAGCCGTGCGGCCAACCCGGCCTTGCGTTCGGACGACAACTCCCCCACGATCTCGGCCTCGCCCAGCCGGACCGATACAACCCGGCAGCCGAACCGTTCGAGTTCGGTGCGGACGACCATCACGCAGCGGTCGCAGACCATGTTTTTGATGCGCAGTACCACGTCGGCAAAGATAGGGAAAACCTCCGAAAAAACGAGCGTCGGCCCTACCGAATCCGACCACCGCCCGCAGCCCGCCGTATGGAGCCATCCGGAGCCGTTCGGAGCATTTAGCGACCCGTCACCCGCATATAACGGGCCATCGCCGTACGATAGGCGGCAAAGGCCGACGTCAGGTTGTTCCGACTTTGGGTGTAGAGGGTTTCGGCATCGAGCAGATCGGTCAGCGGAGCGGTTCCTGCCTGATAGAAATTGCGGTTCTCGCGCAGGTTCTCCGTTGCGGAGTCGACCGAACGCCGGGCCAGCACAATCTGGGCATAAGCCTCCTGCAGGTCGCTCCACGACTTTTCGATCTCCACGGCCAGCATTTCACGGGCCTGCAGACGGTCGTTTTCGGCCTGATCCTCGCGGATCCGGGCCTTCTTCAGGGCATGAGCCCCGCCCCACCACGCGGAGATCGGCACCGACACCTGGGCAAAAACCATCCCGTCGTCGACATCCTTCTCCGTCATGTTGTAGTAGAGATACCCGGCCCCGACACCGACCGTCGGCGACGGCAGCCGTCCGTTCGACGGGCGTATCGGGGCGCAGATAGATCTCCACGGCAAACTGGTCGCGGTCGGCGAAGGGCATCATGCGGAACTTGAGCTGCGTGGCGATGAGCAGGGCGACAACCACCGAAGCGATACCCATCGAGATCGTCAGCCAACCGTGGCGGAAGGTCCAGGCCAGCACCCGCCGGTAGAGGTTCTGCACACGGTCCGTCAGCGAGACCTTACCCTCCGTACGGGGTTGCACGACCGGGATGATCAGCACCTCGAGGAAGGGGATCACCAGCACGGCCAGCAGCAGCGAGGGGAAGAACTCGCGGGCGCCCTGGACACGCCATACGAAACGGGCACCGTTGCCGGCCTGCTGTACGGCCCTCACGGGCACGGCGATCTCCTCGAGGGCCGTTGCGGGCGTCACCGTCACGCGACAAACCATTCCGGGAAGCAGCCGTCCGTCGCGGTTGCCCAACGACGCGCGCACGTCATACGTATGGGCGGCAGGATTGGCCACGGCCCCCTTTTCGGGGCTTGCGGCCGCAAGCGTCGAACCGCCGAGAGCCGGGACGGCGACCCGGATCCGGCTGTCGGTCTCAACCGAAGCGATCTCCTGCTCGGGGACCGAGAAGCGCACCTTGACCCGAGCGGTTTCGAGGAGTGTCAGGACCGGCACTCCGGGGAGTGCGGTTTCGCCGACCGACATGCGGCGCTGCCCGACAACGCCCACAAAAGGAGCGTAAAGGCGATTCGTCGAGGAGGAGCAGCCGGCTGCCAGCAGGAGCAGGGCTCCAAAAACAGCACGTTTCATATCGAAGAAATGTTTCACAAATGAACGAAAAGGAGATCTTGAGTGTATCGCTGGCCTCATTATTAAAGATCTACCCGTCGCAAGCGGAGGATATCGCATTTGAAGGGTGTTTTTGGGACATCGGGAGGGGCTCGAACATGAAACGGCCATGAATCTGTTTCGGTTTCCGACGCGGATCAACTCCTTTGGCATTGTTTTTTGTTCCAAAGGTTCGATCCGGATCACTGCCGACCTGAAACATTGCACGCTGGTCTCCCACACGATGTTTGTCTGCCCGCAGCGTGGGCTTTTACGCCGAGCGGCTCCATCTGACCCCGAAATACCTCACGACGCTGCTGCGCACCACGACCGGCCGCACGGCCACGGAATGGATCGATGAATCGGCAAATATTTCAAGCAGCATACCGGCATGACCCCGTCGGCCTACCGGTCGATCAAATAGACGAGGAAGCATTTTTCGGGAGTCATCTGCCCAAAAATTTCTATCTTTACGGCCGAAAAAAACACCGTCATGAAAAGCCTGCTCACCACACTCAAGGGACACCCGACGCTCAAGGCGGAGACGACCTACTCGATCCTCTTCACCATCGGCTTCTGCCACCTGCTGAACGACATGATCCAGTCGGTCATCCCGGCCATGTATCCGATCTTCAGGGAGAGCTTCGGCTTCACCTTTGCCCAGATCGGCCTCATCACGCTGGTATTCCAGATCACCTCGTCGATCTTCCAGCCCTTCGTCGGGCTCTATGCCGACCGCCATCCGCAACCCTACTCGCTCTCGCTGGGGATGTGCCTTTCGCTGGCGGGGCTTGTGGCGCTCTCCTTCACCTCGGCCTACGGGGCCATTCTCGCCACGGTAGCCCTCATCGGCGGAGGATCGTCGGTCTTCCATCCCGAGGCCTCGCGGGTAGCCCAGTTGGCCTCGGGCGGCCGCAAGAGTCTGGCACAGTCGATCTTTCAGGTCGGCGGCAACGGCGGTGCCGCCATCGGGCCGCTGCTGGCCGCACTGATCGTCCTGCCCTACGGCCAACACGCCGTGGGATGGTTTGCCGGCGCAGCGCTGCTGGCCGCCGTGCTGCTGTTGCGCGTGGGCAACTGGTACAGCCTGATGCTCACGGGAACGAATACACCGCTCCGCAACCGGACGATCACCCCCTGCACGCTTCCGCGCACGAAGATCCGCCATGCGATGTGGATCCTCGTCGTAATGATCTTCTCGAAGTACTTCTACACGTCGTGCATGACGAGCTACTTCACCTTCTTTCTGATCGACCGTTTCGGCGTCACGGTCCAGCAGTCGCAGCTGTGCCTGTTCGCCTATCTGGCGGCCTTCGCCACCGGGACGCTGCTGGGCGGTTTTCTGGGCGACCGCTACGGGCGCAAATACGTCATTCTGTTTTCGATCTTCGGCGCGGCGCCCTTTGCGCTGGCGCTGCCCTACCTGAATCTCTTCTGGACCATCACGATGTCGATTCTCGTCGGGCTGATCATCGCCTCGGCCTTCTCGGCGATTCTGGTCTATGCCACCGATCTGATGCCGGACAAGGTGGGGATGATCTCGGGGATCTTCTTCGGACTGATGTTCGGACTGGGCGGTATCGGCTCGGCCTTTTTCGGATGGCTGGCCGACCATACGAGCATCGAGTTCATCTTCCGGGCCAGTTCCTACCTGCCGCTGCTGGGCATCATCGCCCTGCTGCTGCCGGACATACGCCCCGCGGCGGGTCCCGGATTACAGTCCACTGAACACACAATCCACTAACTGAATATGAAACACATGAAACGTATCACCTTGCTGCTGCTCTTTGCAGCGGGGCTTGCGCTTCCGACGCAGGCCGAACCCGTCACGTTGAAACTGATCTCCTACAATTTGCGCAACAGCGGCGCCGACGATGGAGCGAATTCGTGGCAATACCGCCGGGAAGCCACTCCGCGGATGTTGTCCGAGGAGGCACCGGATCTGTTCGGCGTCCAGGAGGCGCTGGCCGACCAGCTTCAGTTTCTCGATCAAGCGTGCCCGGCCTACGCGCGCGTAGGAGTCGGCCGTGACGACGGCGCCACCCGCGGCGAGACAATGGCGATCTACTACCTGCGCGACCGATTTGAACTGCTCGACAGCGGCACCATCTGGCTGAGCGAGACGCCGGATCAGGTATCGCGGGGATGGGACGGAGCCTGCAACCGTACGGCCACGTGGGTTCACCTGCGCGACAAGGCATCGGGGAAGAGCTTCTTCTATTTCAACACGCATCTGGATCACCGCGGAAGCATGGCACGCGAGCAGGGAATAGCACTGCTGACCGAAAAAATCCGAGAGATAGCGGGCCGGAAATCGGCCGTTGTTCTGGGAGGAGATTTCAATTCGTCGACCGAAAGTCCGATCTTCAAGCCCCTGAACCGATGGATGAAGTCAGCCCGCGCAAAAGCCAAACAGACAGACAACAAGGGAACCTATAACGGATACGGGGCAGCGCCCGATACGATTGTCATCGACCACCTCTACTTCCGGGGACGGATGCATTGCGAACGCTTCGTCACGCTCGACGGCAACTACGGCGTGCCCTACCTCTCGGACCACTACCCGATCGAGATCGTCTTCACACTCTGAGATCGCAGCCGCAGCCTGCCGCGCATCATCGGATCACGCGTTACGGTTGTCCTTGCGACAAAACCCCGGTCACACATGCGACCGGGGTTTTTTCATGCCTGCGGACCGGAAGGCGGCCGTATCCACTTCCCGGGCCCGGGCACCCTCCACCTTGGAACCGGCTTTTAAGCCGGCGCCCCTAAAACCGGTCTCTTAGACCGGTGCCGCGGAGAAAGACCTGCCGAATCAACGGCGTCTGATAGGCATAGGAGAAGAACTCTACGGAGGGCATGGGCCGCGTCACGAAGAAGTTGGCCACCTTACCGGGGGTGATGCTCCCGAAGTCGCGACTCAGCCCCATGGCACAGGCACCGTTGAGCGTTGCGGCGTGAATGGCCTCGGCCGGCGTCATCCGCATGCGGATCGAGGCCAGCGAGACCACCATGCGCATGTTCCCCGAGGGCGACGACCCGGGATTGTAGTCCGAAGCCAGCGCCACGGGCAGCCCGGCAGCGATCATCTCCCGGGCCGGAGGATAACTCATCCCGAGGAAGAAGGCGGCCCCGGGCAGCAGCGCAGGCATCGTCTGCGAACCGCGCAACGCCTCGATCTGGGCCCGGCCGGCCCGCTCGAGATGGTCGACCGAGAGGGCGCCGCACGCAACACCGACCTCGACACCGCCCGAAGCGGCCAACTCGTCGGCATGAATCTTCGGCCGCAGACCATACTGACGACCGACAGCAAGAATGCGCCGTGTCTCGTCCACCGTGAAGAAACCCTCGTCGCAGAAGACATCGACAAAATCGGCCAACCCCTCGCGGGCCACCGCCGGGATCATCTCCCGACAGACCAGATCGACATACTCCCCCTGCCGGCCACGATAGGCCCGCGCCACGGCATGGGCCCCGAGAAACGTGGCCCGCACTTCGAGAGGTGCCGTCTGGCGGATGCGGCGAATGACGCGCAGCATCTTCAGCTCGTCCTCGGTAGAAAGGCCGTAGCCGCTCTTGATCTCCACACAGCCGGTCCCCATGGCGATAATCTCCCACACGCGCTCCATGGCCTGCCGGTAAAGTTCCTCCTCGGAGGTGGCGTGCAGCCGGTCGGCCGAATTGAGAATCCCTCCCCCGCGCCGGGCAATCTCCTCGTAGGAGAGGCCGTGGATCTTGTCGAGAAACTCCTGCTCGCGGCTTCCGGCATAGACCAGATGGGTGTGCGAATCGCAGAACGAGGGAAAGAGCATTCCGCCTTCGGCATCGACCTCTTCATCGGCCGTGACACCGTCCAGCGAAGCCATTTCGCCGAAAGCGGCGATCCGCTCTCCCTCGACCAGCAGCCAGGCGTCGGCCAGTGTTTCGAGCCGATCCATCTCCGCACCGCAGATCCGCAGCCGTTCCTCGGGCTGAATGCCGACCAAGCGACCGATGTTCTTGACCAACAGCCGTTTCATCGTTCTTCACGCAGAAATTCCACCGAAGCGGCAATGTGGCGATACATCACCTGATCGTTGTCAATGAAGGGGACCCGCTGCCGATAATCAGCGAGCATCTGCTCCAGGGCAGGCGACGTGCGGGCGGGACGCCGGAACTCGATGGCCTGCGCGGCATTGAAGAGTTCGATGGCCAACACGCGCTCCGTGTTGCCGACCACGCGCCAGAGCTTCGTGGCGGCGTTCGAACCCATGCTGACGTGATCCTCCTGCCCCTGCGACGAGGGGATCGAGTCGACCGACGCCGGCATGCACAATCCCTTGGTCTGACTGACGATCGACGCCGCGGTATACTGCGGGATCATGAAACCGCTGTTCAGACCGGGATTGGCTACCAGGAACTTCGGCAGTTCGCGGGCTCCGGAGATCAGCTGATAGGTCCGCCGCTCGGAGATGTTGCCCAACTCGGCCAGCGCAATGGCCAGAAAATCCATCACCAGCGCAATGGGCTGTCCGTGGAAGTTGCCGGCCGAGACAACCATGTCCTCCTCGGGGAAGACCGTCGGGTTGTCCGTCGGGGAGTTGATCTCGGTTTCAAGCACGCCGGCCACATAGTCGATCGTGTCCTTCGAGGCGCCGTGTACCTGCGGCATACAGCGGAACGAATAGGGATCCTGCACGTGCTTCTTCGGACGCGCGATCAGCTCGCTGCCCTCCAGCCAGTGGCGGATGGCGCGGGCGGTGGTGAGCTGCCCCTTGTGGGCGCGGATCTTGTGCACCTCGTCGCAGAAGGGCTCGATGCGGCCGTCGAAGGCATCGAGCGAGAGGGCTCCGATGCGGTCGGCCCACTCGCTCAGCCGCTGTGCGGCGAGCACCGACCAGACACCGTAGGCACTCATGAATTGCGTACCGTTCAACAGCGCCAACCCCTCCTTCGACTGCAGCTCGACGGGCTTCCAGCCCAACTCCTCGAGCACTTCGCCGGCGGGTCTCACACGCCCTTCGCACTCGACTTCGCCCAAACCGAGCAACGGCAGGCTCATGTGGGCCAGCGGAGCCAGATCGCCCGAGGCACCCAGCGAACCCTGCTGATAGACCACAGGCAGGATATCGCGGTTGAAAAACTCGACGAGCCGTTCGACCGTTGCCAGCTGCACACCCGAATAACCGTACGCCAGCGACTGAATCTTAAAGAGCAGAATCAGACGGACGATCTCCGAAGGGACGCGTTCGCCCGTACCGCAGGCGTGCGACATGACCAGATTTCGCTGCAGCTGCGCCAGATCGTCGCCTCCGATCGAGATGTCACACAGCGACCCGAAACCGGTCGTAATGCCGTAAATCGGCTGATCGGGATTCTCCATCTTGCGATCGAGATACTCGCGGCAGCGGACAATGCGTCGCCGGGCATCCTCCGAGAGGTCGATCTTCAGGTGGCGTTCCATGATTTCGCGGACGCGGGCCAGCGTCAGCCGCTCCGCCGAGATATGATGATGTTCCATATCAAATAATCGTTGTTACTCGTTTTTATTCAATGCGTTGCGCACCAGTTCGTCGTCGGCCGCATGGGGCATCGTCACCTGCAGATCGGGCGTACGCTCCATCTGACGGCGGATGGTGGCCTGTGCCCCCTCGTTACGAGCCCAGCTGCGGCGGGCGATGCCGTTATTGACATCCCAGAAGAGCATCTCGCGGATTCTCCGCTCAGCCTCCGGCGAACCGTCGATCACTATGCCGAAGCCGCCGTTGATCACTTCACCCCAGCCCACGCCGCCGCCGTTGTGGATCGAGACCCACGTGGCACCGCGGAACGAATCGCCGATGACGTTCTGCACGGCCATGTCGGCCGTCCGGTTCGAACCGTCGTAGATGTTGGCCGTCTCGCGGTAGGGCGAATCGGTGCCCGAAACGTCGTGGTGGTCGCGTCCCAGCACCACGGGAGCCGACAGACGCCCGTCGGCAATGGCACGGTTGAAGGCCAGCGCGATCTTCGTGCGCCCCTCACAGTCGGCATAGAGGATGCGGGCCTGCGAACCGACGACCAGATGGTTGCGCCCGGCCTCACGGATCCAGTGGATGTTGTCCTCCAGCTGACCGCGGATGTCGTCCGGGGCCGACATGCGAATGTCCTCGAGCACCTCGGCAGCCAGCAGGTCCGTCTGGGCGAGATCCTCCTCGCGACCCGACGTGCAGACCCAGCGGAAGGGGCCGAAACCGTAGTCGAAGAACATCGGGCCCATGATATCCTCAACGTAGGAGGGATAGCGGAACCGCCCCTCTCGGCCCATGACGGCGGCACCGGCCCTCGACGCCTCCAGCAGGAAGGCATTGCCATAGTCGAAGAAGTACATGCCGCGGGCGGCCAGTTTGTTGATGGCGTCGACCTGACGGCGCAGCGACTCCTGCACGCACTCGCGGAAGCGCACCGGCTCCTCGGCCATCATCTTGTTCGAGGCCTCGTAGCTCAGCCCGACGGGATAGTAGCCGCCGGCCCAGGGGTTGTGCAGCGACGTCTGGTCCGAGCCCAGATCGACCCGGATATCCTCGACAGCCAGCCGCTCCCACAGGTCGACCACGTTGCCCACGTAGGCCAGCGAAACGACCTCCCTCTGCTTGACAGCCTGGCGGATGCGCGGGATCAGTTCATCCAGATCGTCATGCAGTTCATCGACCCATCCCTGTTCGTAACGCTTCCGGGCGGCCTTGGGATTGATCTCGGCGATGACGGAGACCACTTGCGAGATATTGCCTGCCTTGGACTGGGCGCCCGACATGCCGCCCAGACCCGACGAGACGAACAGCATGCCGCGGGCATCGGTCTGCCCCGGTGCGAAGCGTTTGCGGGCGGCGTTCATCACCGTGATGGTTGTGCCGTGGACGATGCCCTGCGGGCCGATGTACATGTACGATCCGGCGGTCATCTGCCCGTACTGCGAGACGCCCATGGCATTCATGCGCTCCCAGTCGTCGGGTTTCGAGTAGTTGGGGATCACCATGCCGTTGGTCACCACCACGCGCGGAGCGTCGGGATGCGAGGGGAACAGCCCCAGCGGATGGCCCGAATACATGACCAGCGTCTGGTGGTCGGTCATCTCCGAGAGGTACTTCATCGTCAGCCGGTACTGGGCCCAGTTCTGGAACACGGCGCCGTTTCCGCCGTAGGTGATCAGCTCGTGGGGATGCTGCGCCACGCGCGGATCGAGGTTATTCTGGATCATCAGCATGATGGCCGCAGCCTGACGACAGCGAGCCGGATACTGGTCGATCGGACGGGCATACATCTCGTAGTCGGGACGCAGCCGGTACATGTAGATGCGGCCGTACCTGCGCAGCTCCCCGGCGAACTCCCGGGCCAACAGCGCATGGTGTTTGGCCGGGAAGTAGCGCAGGGCATTCTTCAGCGCCAACACCTTCTCCTCCTCCGTGAGGATATCCTTGCGCCTGGGCGCATGGTTGACCTGCCTATCATACGGTTTTGCGGCGGGCAGCCGGTCCGGAATCCCCGCGCGGATGTCGTTTTGAAACTCTTCCAGTGTCATATTGAGATTCGTTTTTATGGTTATCGTTGATTTTCGGATTGGCCGGGA
The DNA here is from genome assembly GCF_002161005.1 of Alistipes sp. An116. NCBI lineage: Bacteria > Pseudomonadati > Bacteroidota > Bacteroidia > Bacteroidales > Rikenellaceae > Alistipes > Alistipes sp. An116. The sequence continues at coordinate 10,952 of NZ_NFLR01000010.1, read as the reverse complement.
TCCGAGGCCCAAACCTCGGACGGAACTTTGCGGCCACGCGGCTGGCGAGGCATTTCGTCCAAACGGCAGACGGACCTTACGGCCAGACTGTCGGCGGCATACCGTCAGCAGGGTTATCGCCCGAACCGCCTTCTGAATGTTGCCGCCAGAGCGTCACCCGGAAGTTGCCGCCCGAACCGCCGCCGGTCTGCCTGCTCCCGGCGTCTAACCGATCTTCTGCTCGACCAGCTCCAGCACCTCGGCTTCGAGTTCCGAGGCGCGGGCCGCCAGTTCGTCAGCCTCGCCGACCAGCGCCTCGGCCTTCGTGCGATCCTTCAGCCCGGCGGCGTTGATCCGCACGTTGAGCCGCGCCCCGTAGACCGCGCTGCGGGCCGCCAGCGCTCCGACACCTGCATCCGAGACCGAATTGGGGTTGCCCTCCGCGGCCATGGCCCGCACGATCGGAAAGACCTCCATGGCCGTCCGCATCGTGCGCAACGGCACCTCCGTGGCATAGAGCGTCGCCTCCTGCAGCGCCGCGCTGCGGGCCGCCCGCTCCTCGTCGGTCGACTTGGGCATGGCGAAGACCGCCATGATGCGGTTGAAGGCGGCCGTATCCTCGTCCACCAGGTGCAGGAGCTCCTGCATCAGCGTCTGCCCCCGCTCGGCCCAGTCGGAGAACTCCTCCCAACGGTCGTCCCAACCGGGCTTGTGGGCCGAGAGGTTGGCCACCATCGTGCCGAGCGCCGCCCCCAGCGCCCCCATATAGGCCGCAATCGAGCCGCCGCCCGGAGCCGGCGATTCGCTGGCCGTCTCCTCGGCAAACCCCTTGCAGGTCAGATCGACCAGCCGTTTCTTCCGATCCTCGGCCTCCAGCAGGTATTCGATCACCTTCTCCTCGGGTTTGAAAGGTTTCAGATCGTCGAGCCCCATCGACTTGACGGCCAACCGCACGATCTCCTCCTCGGCAATGCCCACCGAACGGTGCTGCTTGCGCAGGAAGTATTTGCCGGCCTCGACAAGAGCCCGCTTCGGAACCAGCCCGACGATCTCCGTGCCGGTGACGCGCACCCCCCGGGCATCGGCCTTGCGGCACACCTCGTCGAAGGCGACGTGGAGCGGCGTGACCGAGATGTCGGTGATATTCATCGAAACCTGGGCGATGCCGTACTCCTCGATGAACCAGCCGATGGCCTTCGTGGCCTTCAGCGTACCGGGACGCATGACGGGATTGCCCGCCGCATCCTTCACCACCTTGCCCGTAATGGGATTCCCCTCACGCACGGGACGCCCCTTCTCGCGCACGTCGAAGGCGATGGCGTTAGCCCGCCGTGTGGAGGTGGTATTGAGGTTGAAGTTGACGGCAATGAGGAAGTCGCGCGCCCCGACGGTCGTGGCACCCGTGCGGGCCACCTCTTCGTCGTAGGGACGCGCCCCGAAATCGGGCGCCGTCTCCTCGCGGGAGAGCTTCTCGGGCAGCGCCTCGTACTCGCCGGCGCGGCAGACGGCCAGATTCTTCCGTTCGGGGCGCAACGCCGCCGCCTCGTAGCAGTAGGTCGGGATGCGGAGCTCGTCGGCAATGCGCCGGGCCAGCTGCCGCGACAGTTCGGCACACTCCTCGAGCGTGATGCCGGCGATCGGGATCAGCGGCAGGACATCCGTCGCCCCCATGCGCGGGTGGGCCCCCTTGTGGTGGCGCATGTCGATGCACTCGGCAGCGCGCTTCACCCCGGCGAAGGCCGCCTTGACCACCGCTTCGGGGCTTCCGACAAAGGTTACAACCGTACGGTTCGTAGCCTCGCCCGGATCCACGTCGAGGACCTTGACGTCGGCGGCCGTCTCGATGGCCTCGACGATTTGCCGGATCACCTCCTTGTCGCGTCCCTCGCTGAAGTTGGGAACGCACTCCACGATACGTTTCTGCATAAATCTTGAGCGTTTAAGGTTCTTTTGCTTCAAATATACGAAATCTTCGGGATTTTCACGACAATCCGGAAACAAAACACACCGTTTTGCTGAAAAACAGAAAGGGCCGCCCGAGAAGTTCGGGCGGCCCGCAGTCAGCAGCCGGGAACAGTCGTCCGCCGCTCTCCGGTCATCGCAACCGACTCGCGCGGTGGACGCTGCGAGGAATTACCTGCCGAAGGTCAACACCACACCGGCCGTGCACCAGAGGCCCGGAAGCGGCAGACCTCCCAGATCACAATAACGCGTATCGGTCAGATTCGTCGCGTCGACATAGAGGCGGCACCACCCCTTCTCCCACGAAAGACGTCCGTCCAACAGGAAATAGGGCTTGTAGTCGCGAGTTTCGGTGATCGACGAATTGCCAACGACGGGATAGGCCGTGTAGCTGCCGTTGCGGTCGTAGACCGAGCCGGTCAACGCCAGCGACATCCGCCGCAGGAAGTGCACTTCGACAGCCAGGGCCGCCTTGTGGCGCATGAAATCCATGGCGCTCTTGGCAATGACGTCCGCATTGCGGTCGTTCGTGAGATAGCCGTACGAGAGGGTCACCCGCCGCAGAAAGCCCTCCGCAACGGCATAGCCGCCCGAAATCTCGGCACCGAAGGTATGGAGTCGGCTCGACTGTTCAGAGTGCCACTTGCCGCGCCACGCCTCGGGGCTCTCGGGCGAATCGGCATACCACACCCAGTCGATGATATCACGCCCGCGGCGGTAGTAGGTCTGCGCCGAAACACTCCAGCAACGCTCCGCATAATTGATTCCGAGGCGATAGTTTACGGCGTGTTCCGGTGTCAGATCGAGGTTGTTGATCTGGGCCGGCGAGCTGTAATAGAGGTCCGTGAAGGTCGGCAGGCGCATCGACTGCCACGCCCCGGCCTCGAGACGAAGCACCTCCGCGGGATTGTAACCCGCCGAGAGGCTCCACAACGCCGAACACCCGTAGGGAGTCAGGCTCAGCCCCACCGATGCCGCCGCATCGAACCGCCGCCACGCGCGGGCGTGCCGCAGCCAGACGTTGCCCGTATGACGGGCCTTGGCGCGGGTATAGTCTCCGCGGGGGACCGACAGCCGTTCGCCCAGATTGGTGCTGTAGATGTGGTTGAAGGCCCAGTTGCCGCCCAGTGTGGTCGTACCGGCCGCCCAGGCGTAATCGGCCCACAGTTTGGCTCCGGCATTGTCCGTATTGTGACGGTTGAGCGCCGTACCGCGCGTCCAGTCGTAGCGGTCGAAATTCTTGCGGTAGCTCACCGCAACCCCCAGCGCAACGGGACCCACGCTCTTTGTCCAGCGCAGCGAGGCCAGGGCCGTCGAGGTGTGTTCCCACTGGTTGGGATTGTAGGCGGCATAGAAGCCGTTTGAGCCGAAATCGCGATCCTGCCATCCGGCCTGCAGGTCGAAGAAACCCGCCCGGCGGCCATCGTACGTCGCCCGCATGAAGGCGTTCCAGTTCGAAAAATCGGTATTGGGTCGGTAGCCGTCACTGCGCCGGTACGATGCCGCACCGAAAACGGAATACCGCTCTCCGGTCACCGCCCCCGAAAGGTTGCCGTAACCGTAGCCATACTGGCCTCCCGAGCCCTCGAAACGCACGTAGGTCGGACGCAGCGGTGCCGTACGGATGTTGACCGCCCCGGCATAGGCCCCCACGCCGGGAACGCCGTCAATGAGTTCGATGCCCGAAATGCAATCGAGATCGACCGGCAGCGCATGGGACTGGTGTCCGGTGCGGGCATCCGTAAAGTCGATGCCGTTCAAAAGAATCATGGTTTGGTCGAACGAGCCTCCCCGTACGGAGATATCGGCCTGCGCTCCTCTTCCGCCGCGTTCGCGAAGATCGACCGACGGAGCAAGGCGCAAGGCGGACTCCAACGTCTGGAGAGGCGCCGCGGCCTGAGCCTTTCGGTCGAAAAGCGGAGTATGCGACTGGGCATTGCGCGTGGGAGCCGTCTGGCTCCCCGTCACCCCGACCTCGCGGATCTGCAACGTCCTCAGGACGGCAGTCGTGTCGGCGGTCTGCGCCGATGCGCCTTGCGTCGCAAGCAGCAGGATCGACATCCCGACAGCGAGCACCCCGATCGACACGCTCCGATGCATGCTCGCAAAGGCCGACCAGCCCTTGCGATCCCATCGGCGCCAGCGTGCCCCCGCGGGGGATAACTGTACCTGGATGTGTTCCATAAATGGTTGTAAAAATTTGGGTGAATACTGTATTTGCGGCAGTGAGGCGGCTCCGGCTGCTTCGCACCGTCTCCGCTGCCGGCGACAAAGGTAATCATTCGCCGCAAATAAAAAAGCGGCTTATAAGCCGCTTTTTCATTTTTTCGTCCGGAGCCGTTCCAACGCCCCGGCCGCCGTATCTCCGAAAGCCCTGCATCAGAGGCCTTCACCCGTTGCGGGTTCGCGGAACAGCGCCTCGACCTTCGAGACGACGTCGTCGACACTCGGTTCGAGCGGGAAGACGTGGCTCGGCTGCAGATACCACAGGTCGTTGTGCTCCTTGAAGTGCTCCTCGCCGCCGCCCGTGATATTGAGCATGATCGTCGCCTGCGGATCGATCCGACCGGCCTTCACGGCGTTGACGAGCGAAGCCAGGGCCACACCGGCCGCCGAGTAGATGTCGATCCCCTCCAGCTCCTTGAAGAGCTTGCGGGCCTTGCGGGCCATGGGGTTCGTCACGGCGAAGACATCGCCGCCGGTGGCCTTCAGCGCGTCGTACAGACCGCCGGCCAGACTGTAGGGAGGCTTGCGGTTCGAGAGCACCTTGGCGTCGATGATCTCCGCATCGCGGCGCGCCTTGTCGTCCGCGTAGGGCAGCATCTTGCGCGACGAGGCCTGCCAGGCGTCGTACATCGGCACGAACGGTGCGTTCTGCGACACCATCAGCCGCATGAGGTTCTTGCCGAAACGGCCGTCCTCAATCAGGCGCAGGTTGGCTTCCCAGGCGGCAATGGCACCCGTGCCGCTGCCCACGGCCTGGAAGTAGTAGTCCGGGATGCGACCGATGGTCGTCACGGCCGACAGCACCGTGCAGGCCATGCCGTCGCGGCGCGCGATGTTCTTCGCACCACCCTCGGCATAGAATCCGTCGCCCTTCAGTGCAATGTCGCTCAGGTGGATGGCATCGAAGTAGTCGCCGCCGGCCGCGCACGAAATCAGCTTCACGCAGGGATTCAGCGGTTTCTCGAACCACAGCGCATTGATGTTGTCATAGGGAACCGACAGCAGCAGCTTGATGTTGTTGTCCGAGCAGACCTTGGCGAAGGCCCGGGCCGTATTGCCGGCCGACGCAACGACCAGCACCCGCTTCTCGTCCGCGGCCGCACGTCCGCACACCGAGTAGGCTTCGGTCTCCTTGAACGAGCAGGTGGTCATCGTGGCGCCGATGGCCGGATAGTAGCCGTTGAAGGTGATCCAGAGATTTTCGAGCCCCAGGTGTTTGGCCAGCCCCTTGCTGCGGTAGGTCACCGGGGCCGACGATCCCTGCAGCATCCGCCGCACGGGCATCCAGTCGGCAAAACGGTACAGCCCCCATTCGGCGGGTTTCACCTCGAGCTGTTTCTTGGCATACCGTGCGCGGATGAGCGACGGCTCCTTGCACTGCGGGTCGGAGAGCATCCAGCCCGTATCCTCGAACTCGCGGCCCGTAGCCACGCATTCGAGCGTATAAGAGGTAGGTACAAATTTTTCCATCTATCTTGTTTTTCCGTTTGTTTCTCTCTTGAAAGGTCAGGACATCCGGCTCTTGAAATCCTCGTAGCCGAACTGGCGGATGACCTCCACGCGGCCGTCGCGCCGTACGATGACGATCGACGGGTGCTCCACGCCGTTGAACATCGTCGTCTTGACCATCGTATAGTGGATCATGTCCTCGAAGACGATCCGCTCGCCCACCTTCAGTTCGTGGTCGAAGGCCCAGTCGCCGTAGTAGTCGCCGGCCAGGCAGCTCGTGCCGCCCATCCGCCAGCGGGGTTCCCCCTCGGCGGGATCGTGCGCCCCGACGATGGCCGGCTTGTAGGGCATTTCGAGGCAGTCCGGCATGTGGCAGGCAAACGACACGTCGAGCATCGCCGTGCGTACGCCGCCGTTCACGACGATATCCTCGACGGTCGAGACCAGATAGCCCGTACGCCACGTAAAAGCGCTGCCCGGTTCGAGAATCAGCCGCAGATGGGGATGGCGTACGTGGAACTCCTTCAAAAGGGCGATCAGCGCGTCACAGTCGTAGTCGGCGTGCGTCATCAGATGGCCGCCGCCCATGTTGAGCCATTTGACCCGGTCGAGGTACGGTCCGAAATGGCGTTCGACGGCCTCCAGCGCCAGCCGCAGGTGTTCGGGACGCGATTCGCACAGAACGTGGAAATGAAGGCCCTCGATCCCTTCGGGAAGTCCGCCGTGCGCAGCCAGCTGTTCGGTCGTAACGCCCAGACGCGAACCCGCCACGCAGGGGTTGTAGAGATCCATCTCGACGGGCGAATACTCGGGATTGATGCGCAGTCCGCACGAGAGACCGTTGATCAGCGCCCGCTGTCCGAAACGTTCATACTGCGTAAGGGAGTTGAAGGTAATATGGCTGCTGCAGCGCAGGATCTCGTCGATGTTGTGATCCGTATAGGTGGGGGCATAGGTGTGGGCCGGACTGCCGAATTCCTCCAGTACAAGCCGCGCCTCGGCGGCCGAACTGGCCGTCGCTCCATCGGAGTGAGCTGCCAACTCGGGGAAGATGCTCCACATGGCGCAGGCCTTCAGTGCGACGATGATCTCGGCACCCGATTCGCGGCGCACGCGGTCGATCACCTCCAGATTGTGATCCAGCAGCGTCTCGTCAAGGACGTAACATGGTGAAGGCAGTTTCAGAAAGTCAATCATCGAGCGGTTTTCAAATGGATTTCAACCAACGTCTCCGTTTCGGTCCCGACACGATCACCCGGCTCGGATGGTCAACGGGAACGTTCAAAACAGATGCAAAAATAGGAAAATCATTGCGAAAACCCTACTTCCGTGTATCGGTTTTTGGAGAAATAGGTATTTATACGTATCGGCGCCGGGCAAGCTTCCGCTCGGGAAGCCGGCAGTCGGCTCCGGGTGCTGGGCTCCGGGTGCTGGGCTCCGAGGGTTGGGCTCCGGGTGCTGGACTCCGGGTGCCGGGCCCCGAGGGTTGGGCTCCGAGGGTTGGGCTCCGGGTGCCGGGCTCCGGGTGCTGGACTCCGGGTGCTGGGCTCCGAGGGGTAACTCCGGTCATCGGACTCCGCCGCATCGCCCCGACTGCAGGGCCCGTCCGAGAACCGGTCGGGGCCCGGGCACTCCTACTCCGTCTCGGTGAAGGTCTGGCCCTGCAACGCATCGTCCGAATAGACGTGCAGGCTGTGGCCCGTCTCGCTCAGACAGGTGATACGATGCAGGTGGTTGTCGAACCGTCCCGGCTCGCCGACGGCAAAGAGACACTCCCGGCGGTCGATGATCTGCTCCCCGATGCGGCGGGCGGTTCCGTGGCCGGCCGGTTCGAAAATCTCGACCCGGAACACACCGTCGGCAAAGTGGTAGCCGGCAAAGGCCGGATGACCGTGGATGGTCGTCGCATTGCCACGTTTCCAGCTCATGACAAGCGCTTCCCAATGCGTGCGGGGAGAGCGGCCCAGGTAGGTGCGCACGTAATTGCGGTCGGAATAGCGGTCGAACGACTCCAGCGAATGGCTCTCGAGCCACGACATCACGTAGTCCCGGATCCGTTCGCCCGTCGCGGGGCTCAACGGAGCGTCGGTGGCAATGGCCAGCAGTCGGTCGAAAAACGATTGGTAGTCGGTACGCGTGTCACACGCTTCGTGGTAGCGCGTTGCGAGTGTAGCAGTCTCTTCGGGTCGCATGTTCGGGTATGGTTTTATCGCTTTTGCCGACAAAAATAGCGGAATTTCCCCGTCCGGCGGTCAGTAGAAATACCTAATTTGGCGACGGACCCGTACCTGGGGCCTCCCATTTCGGACCGCAGGGCAAAAACAGAGACGGACAGGAGTGTTTCCCGTCCGTCGATCCCGGGTTCCGAAGTTCCGGAACCCCATGTTTGCCGCCGCTGCGACCGTCAGACCTCAATATCGACATCGAACAGTTCGTGCCAGGGAAGCCCCTGCTCGCCCAGTTCGGCCAGGAACGGATCCGGATCGAACTCCTCGACATTGAAGACACCGGCTCCGCGCCACAGACCCTTGGCCCACATCGAGGCACCAAGAGCCGCCGGGACACCCGTCGTGAACGATACGGCCTGCGTACCGGTCTCCTTGTAGGCCTCTTCGTGATCGCAGTTGTTGTAAATATAGTAGGTGTGCTCCTTGCCGTCCTTCACACCGCGGATGCGGCAGCCAATCGACGTCTTTCCGTGGTAGTTGGCGCCCAGCGACTTGGGATCCGGAAGCACCGCCTTCAGGAACTGAATCGGGACAATCTCGACCCCGTTGTAGAGGATCGGGTCGATACGTGCCATGCCGATATCCTGGATCACGCGCAGGTGCGTGAGGTACTCCTTGCCGAAGGTCATCCAGAAACGGGCCCGCTTGATCGTCGGATAGTTCTTCACCAGCGACTCGAGCTCCTCATGGTAGATGACATACGATTCACGCTCGCCGATCTCGGGATAGTGCAGCGGGCGGTGGATCTCGTGGGGCTCGGTCACCACCCACTGGCCGTTCTCATAGTAACGGCCCTTCTGGGTCACCTCGCGGATATTGATCTCGGGGTTGAAGTTCGTGGCGAAGGCCATGCCGTGGTTGCCGGCATTGCAGTCGACGATGTCGAGGTAGTGGATCTCGTCGAAATGATGTTTGGCGGCGTAGGCCGTGAAGATGGCCGTGACTCCCGGGTCGAAACCGCAGCCCAGGATGGCCGTCAGACCGGCAGCCTTGAAACGGTCCTGATAGGCCCACTGCCAGGAGTATTCGAAATGCGCCTCGTCCTTGGGCTCGTAATTGGCCGTATCGAGGTAGTTGCAGCCGCACTCCAGACAGGCATCCATGATGGTCAGGTCCTGATACGGGAGTGCCACGTTGACCACGATGTCGGGTTTGAAGGCCCGGAAGAGCTCGCACAACTGCGGTACGTTGTCGGCATCCACCTCAGCGGTTTTCACGCGGTTGCCTCCGATGGCCGCGGCAATGGCATCGCATTTGGATTTGGTTCGGCTGGCCAGCATCACATCCGTGAAGACCGGATTGGCAGCGATTTTCTGGGTCACCACCGTTCCGACGCCTCCGGCTCCGATAATCAGCGCTTTACACATATTTCACAAGGTTTAGAAGTAAATTTGCTTTTTCCGAGTACAAAATTATCTTTTTCTTCGAGCAAAACAAAATCGGCGCGGGAAATTTCACTCTGCCGGTCGGAACAGAACAACTTTCGAGACACAAGTCCGAACCCGCATACCGACGGGAGGAAGATTTTGCAAAAAAAACGTCCGAAGTATTGGATATTCAAAATAAATCCGTACATTTGCACCACCAAAACGGGAACACACCCTTTTGGCACGGGAGAATCCGTAGCTCAGTAGGTAGAGCACAACACTTTTAATGTTGGGGTCCTGGGTTCGAGCCCCAGCGGGTTCACCAGAAAAGAGTTGATAATCAGTCGATTACCAACTCTTTTTGTTTTTCTGCCCTACCCCGAATCCTTGTTTTGAACCTCAAAAAACGCCCTTTTTCGGACACAGGGTACGCATTAGGGTACGCATTAAAAAAGCCTGCCATCCGACTGTGTATAACACGCAATCAAATGACATTCAAAGTTATATGTCGCAAAAGCATCGTTTACAAGGATTCCACCTCTCCCCTATGCCTCCTCTTTTTTCAGGGGAAACGCAAAAAGAGCATCGGGCTGGGCGTTTCCGTAGCCCCAGCACATTGGGATGCCAAGGCGCAAAAGGTGACCGAAGACTGCCCCGACAGGGACAATGTCCAGTACCAGATAACAGCCAAGATCAAGGAGTATGAGAAGCGAATCCAGCGTCTGGAAATCATGGAGATTCCTGTCACGTTTGAGAATCTATTCGGGCAAAACGGCAAACGGATAAACTGCACAGTTGGCGACTATCTGAAACAGATCATCGAACGGTTGGAAGCGCTCGGCAAATACGCGTCGGCCAGCAAGCACCGCGTTTTATGTTCTCATCTGTCTCAATTCCGCTCGTTGAATATCCGTTTCGATGAGATTGACCATACTTTCTTGCGGGATTTCGAACTGTTCCTGCGGAAGAACGGCAATGCCAGCAACAGCATAGCCACAAAATTCGCCATCTTCAAGGCTGCCTACAACAAGGCTCTTGCCGATGGTATCTTTATCCAAAAGGTCAATCCGTTTGCCAAGTACAAGGTCGGCAGTTTATGGACACGAACAAGAAAGCGAGCCATCACGAAAGGTGATATTCAGAAATTGATGGCCTTGGAGATCGAACCCAGCCACAAAACCGAATACACCCTATTTGCAAAGGACATCTTCCTGTTCTCCTACTTTACGGCAGGCATCAACTTTACGGATATGGCCACCCTGCGCTATGGTGACATTGTGGACGGGAGAATCTACTACTCCCGACACAAGACCCAGAAGCTGTTATCCTTCCAGCTGGTGCCGAACGCCTTGCAGATTATCCAAAAGTACAGCAAGACTGACCATGCGAAAGAGGATTATATCTTTCCGATTCTCAACCGCAATGTCCATCGGACCCCACAACAGATTTTCAATCGGACACATAAGGTGCTGGCAAAAATCAATCGAGAATTGAAAGTGCTGGGAAAACTGATCGGATTGGAGGTTCCATTGACGACCTATGTTGCCCGCCACACATACGCAACCGTCTTGAAACGGTCAGGAGTAAGCGTGGCTCTGATTTCCGAATCGTTGGGACATTCAGACCTCTCGACCACGCAAATCTACCTCGATTCATTCGAAAACTCGCAAATTGACGAGGCCATGCAGCATTTACTGTAAGAATCGGGAGGTCGGCGGCCCTATTGGGAACCGACCTCCTT